>JBILRS010000001.1:0-63867 GCA_044372535.1 Rhodoluna sp. | reverse complement strand
GCGGCCGGCTTCACCCATGCCGGTGATGCAGTTGAGCACCCAGGCGAGTTCGGCGTGAGCGGGAACATGGCTTTGGACGAAAAGAGCTGACTTCTCGTGGTCGATGCCGGCGGCGAGGTACTGGGCAGCCGTGCGACGGGTGTTGGCACGAAGTTCGTTTGGGTCTTGTGGCACTGTGATCGCGTGCATGTCGACGATGCAGTAGAAGGCGTTGAAGTCGTCCTGCATCTTGGCCCAGTTGACCAAAGCGCCAAGGTAGTTGCCGAGGTGGAGCGAGCCAGCGCTTGGCTGCATTCCGCTCAGGAGGTTTGGCTTGGTCATAGGCATAAGTTTAGTTAGCGCTGGTCGAGGAGCCTGCTCGGTTGCCGCGCAAAGCTATCAAGGACTGAGGCACCGAAACGAAGGCCAAAACAAACCAAATCGAAACAGACAAGAAGTACTGGGTGAGCTGAGAATCGGTTGTTGAGCCCATGAAGACAATGTCTTGCAACTTTTGTATCGAAATTAGGGCGACCAGGAGAGCAATCGAGATCACGGTTACAAAGCCGGCAATCATGCTCGTTTTTCTCTTCTGCTTCAAAACTGGATTCAGGTTTGCTTGCGAGCCTTTCGCGATGTTCCGGTTTGATGCGAAGACAAAAGCAGAACTAACAAGAGTCAGAGACAAGGAAATCGAGAACAGGGCGGTGACTTGATTCCTAGCCTCGCTGGTGTCTTCGGTATTCAAAACTGGGATTGAAACATGCATGAAAGCCAACGCCAGGGTTGCGATTACTGACGCGAGTGAGATGACGGCAAAGATCTTTGCGGCAGTGTCTTTGCGGTTTGCTTTGTTCAGTTCAGACATTCGAAACCTTCCTAAAAATTAGATTGAGTATTCGACTACGACGGGGGAGTGATCGGTCCAGCGGGTGTCATAAGAGTCGGCGCGGTGAACCTTGTAGTTCGCGGCCTTGGCGGCCAAGCTCGGGGTGGCCAGGTGGTAGTCGATGCGCCAGCCTGCGTCGGTGTCGAAGGCTTGACCACGGAAAGACCACCAAGTGTATGGGCCAGGTTGCTCTGGGTGAGCGTTGCGGCCGATGTCGACCCAACCCTGGGTTTGCATCATGGTGTCGAAGTAGGAGCGTTCTTCGGGCAAGAATCCGGCGTTCTTGAGGTTGCCCTTCCAGTTCTTGATGTCTAGTTCGGTGTGGCCAACGTTTAGGTCACCGACTACGACGACGTCTCCGCCATCTTTGACGAGCTCGTTCATGCGGGCTGTCATGGCGTCCAAGAATTTGTATTTCTCGACCTGTTTAGGGGTGTCGACCTCGCCCGAGTGAACGTAGGTGGAGATCACGGTGAGAATCTTGCCGCCGAAGTCGTAGTCGGCCTCGAGCCAACGGCCGGCCGAGTCAAACTCATCGGGGCCGAGAACGGTTCGGCTGGCTAAGGCTGGCTTGCGGCTCAGTAGTGCAACACCAGCGCGACCCTTTGCGCTCGCGGCGTCGTGAAGAATGTGCCATTCACCAAGTTCGGCGAAAAGAGTTTCGAGGTCGCTGGTGTCGGCGCGCACCTCTTGCAGGGCGATGATGTCTGGCTCGTTGGCTTTGACCCAGTCGGCCATGCCTTTTCTGAACGCAGCGCGGACACCGTTGACATTGATGGTTGCAACGCTGATCGCTTTATTGGGCATACGGCAAGTTTAAGCCACAGCGTAAAATCGAACGCATGGCAGAGCGAGTGTTGGTTGGTGCTGGCGTCGGTAACGGCGTTGGTGTTGGTCTCACTTTTTGCTTGGCAGACCCAGCTCAGCGCGAGCTTTCGAGCGCGATAGGTTCGCGCCACAACCTCACCGCCATTCGCGATGCCATCGAGGTTGTTGCCGATGACATCGAGCAGGCCTCTGGCCGTGAAGAGGTCGATGCCGTGATGGGCGCTCTCGGCATGATGCTTCGCGATGCTTCTTTGCTCGAGCAGGTGAAGTCTCGTTTGGCCGATGGTGTTTCGGCTGACCGCGCTATTCGCGGGGCATTTGCCCAGTTCGCTAGGTCGCTGGCGTCTTTGGGTGGTTACTTCGCCGAACGCTCAGACGATCTGGTTGCGCTCGCCGAGACGGTTATCGACACCCTTGCCGGGGTCGGTGCCGTTGTTATGCCGACGACTCCCTATGTTTTGGTGGCCGACAGTATTTCTCCGATGGTGGCGTCCAAGTTGGATCCGGCGTTGGTTCTTGCGGTGATCACGAGGACGGGAACCCCGACCAGTCACACCGGAATCGTGCTGCGTTCGGTCAAGATTCCTTCGGTTGTCGGGGTGAACTCGATCGGACTGCTAACCGATGGTCTCGAGGTAATTGTTGATGCATCGAGCGGGCAGGTTTTTGTTGAGCCAAGCGCTGACGAACTCGAAAACTATGCCAGATACGAAAGTTTCGAAGATGAGGTTCTGCCAACGATTCAGCCTGGGGAGTTGCCGGTGATGGTTTTGGCAAACCTCGGTTCGAGCGCTGAGGCAGAGGCCGCTCATCGAGTCGGCGCTCAGGGCGTTGGATTGTTCAGAACAGAGCTGTTGTTTTTGGGCAGGCAGGAGCCGCCTAGCTTGGGTGAGCAGGTGCTCGAATACACCAGGTTGCTCAGCGCGTTTGAGGGTCAGCGAGTAGTCGTTCGCGTGCTAGACACCGACACCGACAAGCCGCTGCCGTTCTTATTCGGCTCGGGTTCTGGCAAGTATGCCAACCGCGGTTTCCAGATGCTGCTTGCCAACCAGTCAATTCTTGATACTCAGCTCGAGGCGCTCTCGAAGGCTCAAGAGGCTGTTCCGAACTGCGACCTTTGGGTGATGGCTCCGATGGTGGTCACTGCGCATGAAGCGAATGAGTTTGCCCGGTCAGCGAAGGCTCACGGCATTCGTAACATCGGCATCATGGTCGAGGTGCCCGAGCTGGTTGATGAGCTTCACGAAGCCCTCGAGCAGATCGATTTCGTAAGCATCGGAACAAACGATCTTTCGCAATACGTGCTCGGCAAAAACCGACACGGGGTTGGTTCAGAGATTTCGGACGCTCGTGACCCCAAAGTCATTGAAGTGATCACGCGGGTTTTGAGCATCGCCAAGGGTCGAGGAATCCCAGTTGGTGTTTGCGGTGAAGCCGCGGCGGATTCAGAAACGGCGCTGCTTTTGGTGAAGCTGGGAGTCGACAGCCTTTCGGCCTCGCCAGCTTTGATTCCGGGACTGCGCGAAACGCTTAGATAGTCACTCTGACGCTGGTGCCCGAAACGGTCACCTTGTAGCTCTTCAGAGCCTTTCGGGTTGGTCCCCCGGTGGCAGCGCCGGTAGCGATGCTGAAAGTTGCTCCGTGCTGACGGCAAACCAGGTTGCTACCCGAAAGGCCAGTGATTTGGGCTCCCTGGTGGGTGCAAATCGGTTGGAAAGCCTTGAAAACACCCTTCTTAGGCTGGGTGATGGCAACTTTGATGCTTGTTTTAGGAATCGTCACGATCTTCGCGCTGCCAACCTTGATATCGGTCGTCTTGCAGGCGACGTAGGTCTTGGCTGCGGCCATTGCAGAGTCACCGAGACTACTGAAGCCGATCGTGGCAACTATTCCGGCGAATGCGCCCAGGAGGCCTCTGCGGCTCAGCAGGGCGTTGTTAGGTGTTGAGCTGTGTTCTTCACAGGTGGTGGTGCCACACAGGGTTTCGCAAGTCATATCTAAAGGGTAGAGCGAAAACGCCGAAATCATTCCCGCCTTGAACAAGTCTTCCCATCGGTTTTCCGTAAGTGAATAGAAAAGTGTGTAAAGATAGATTCAATAAATTTTACTTTATTCAGGTTGGAGAAGTCATGTCGAACGGCAAAAGAAAGCTCATAGTGACTGTCGCGGTAGTGCTGTCGGTTGGGTCGGTCGGAGCAGTTTCTGCTTCAATGATTCACAATGCTGAAGTGCGGAGTTTCCAAGAAGCGGCTGGAGCGCAACCCCGTTTAGAAAACAAAGGGGAATCTGCCGAAATCGAAACCATCAAGACGCAAGCCAAGAAGCTAATCGAAGCCGGCAATCTAATGAGCAATCAAAAACCGGAAGTCCAAAAGGCCATCGGGGCTGACCCTAAGTCGCCAGAAGGGGAGAAGCTGAGAGCAGATCTGGCAAAGGTTTGGTCGCCGCAAAAAGCTGAAGAGAGTTTTAAAGAAATCGTGGCACTGTTTCGAAAAGAAAACGGCATGGCGATGGACCAAACCTTCGATACTGGAGAATTTGTAATTCAGGACTGGCAGGGGGTCCAGGTAGATGGAAACCAGGCTCTAGTGCGTGTCATTGGTCACTGGGAAAGCCGTAAGGGGGGCCAGGTTCTAAAGGACGTGTTGACCCAGTGGAGCCTGACCTTGGAACGGCAACTCGATAACGGCACCTGGTTGATGGTTGACCGTTTGGGAGTTTCGCTCGAACCTAGGTGATTCTCGAGAGTCTTCAGGGCTACGGGCGTCCGCGAAGAATTGCTTGCTTGACCTCGGCGATTGCCTTGGTTACCTCGATGCCACGAGGGCAGGCCTCGGTGCAGTTGAAGGTGGTGCGGCAGCGCCAGACGCCCTCTTTGTCGTTGAGGATGTCTAGGCGGACTTCAGCGCCTTCGTCGCGGCTGTCAAAGATGAAGCGGTGAGCGTTGACGATGGCTGCTGGGCCGAAGTACTGGCCGTCAGTCCAGAACACTGGGCAGCTCGAGGTGCAGGCGGCGCAGAGAATGCACTTGGTGGTCTCGTCGAAGCGCGCGCGGTCTTCTGGTGACTGCAGGCGTTCCTTTTCAGGCTTGTCGCTCGCGATTAGGAACGGCTTGACGTCGCGGTAGGCCTGGTAGAAAGGCTCCATGTCGACGACGAGGTCTTTTTCTACGGTTAGCCCCTTGATTGGTTCGACATAGATCGGCTTGGTCATGTCCAAGTCTTTGATCAGGGTCTTGCAAGCTAGGCGGTTGCGGCCGTTGATGCGCATTGCGTCTGAGCCGCAGACACCGTGGGCGCAGGAGCGACGGAAGGTTAGCGAGCCGTCTTGCTCCCACTTGATCTTGTGAAGGGCGTCGAGGACGCGGTCGGTGCCGTAAACGGTGACGTCAAAGTCTTCCCAGCGGGCTTCGAGGCCGTCTTCGAGGTTGAAACGGCGAACGAAGAGAGTGACCGTGTAGCTCGGGATTTCGTCAATAACCTTTACGTCGCTCATTAGTACTTACGCTCCATCGGCGGGTAGTTGGTGATGGTGACTGGCTTCCAGTCGATCTTGATCTTCGAGCCCTTTTTGTAGGCCATCGAGTGAACCATGAACTTCTCGTCGTTGCGGTCTGGGTAGTCTTCACGGAAGTGGCCTCCGCGTGATTCGCGGCGTTCCTTCGCGGTTGCGACTAGGACTTCGGCGAGGTCGAATAGGAACCCGAGCTCGACGGCCTCGAGGAGGTCGGTGTTGAAGCGAATGCCCTTGTCTTGAACCTGAACGTTTTCGTAGCGCTTGCGAAGTTCGGCGATCTTGGCCAGTGCTTCGTCGAGGCTCTCTTCGGTGCGGTAAACCTGGGCGTTGAGGTCCATGGTGTCCTGAAGTTCCTTGCGAAGCACGGCGACCTTCTCGGTGCCGGTCGCGTTGCGCATGTGGTCTAGCAGGGCCACGGTCTCTTCGATGGCGTCCTTGGGAACCGGAACGAACTTGGCGGTCTTGGCGTATTCGACCGCGTAGATGCCGGCGCGCTTGCCGAAGACGTTGATGTCGAGCAGCGAGTTGGTGCCGAGGCGGTTTGCGCCGTGGACGCTGACGCAAGCACACTCACCGGCGGCGTAGAGGCCGGGCACGACGGTCTTGTTGTTGCTCAGGACCTCGGCCTTGATGTTGGTCGGGATGCCACCCATCGCGTAGTGCGCGGTTGGGAACACCGGTACTGGCTCGGTGTAAGGCTCAACGCCCAGGTAGGTGCGCGCAAACTCGGTGATGTCTGGGAGCTTGGCGTCGATTACCTCTGGCGGTAGGTGGGTTAGGTCTAGAAGGACGTAGTCCTTGTTTGGGCCTGCTCCGCGACCTTCGCGAACCTCGTTGGCCATTGCTCGGGCAACCATGTCGCGCGGGGCGAGGTCCTTGATGGTTGGGGCGTAACGCTCCATGAAGCGCTCGCCGCTTGCGTTGCGCAGGATTCCACCTTCGCCTCGGGCAGCCTCTGAGAGAAGGATGCCGAGCCCGGCAAGGCCGGTTGGGTGGAACTGGTAGAACTCCATGTCTTCTAGCGGAAGACCCTTGCGCCAGATGATGCCAACGCCGTCACCGGTGAGGGTGTGGGCGTTAGAGGTGGTCTTGAAGATCTTGCCGAAACCGCCTGTTGCGAAGACGATCGACTTACCCGCGAAGACGTGAAGGTCTCCGGTGGCTAGTTCGTAGGCAACAACTGCGGCTGGCTTGCCCTCGTTCATTACTAGGTCGAGAACGTAGAACTCGTTGTAGAACTCGATGCCGAGCTTTACGCAGTTTTGGTAGAGGGTCTGCAGAATCATGTGACCGGTGCGGTCGGCTGCGTAGCAACTGCGGCGAACCGGTGCCTTGCCGTGGTCGCGGGTGTGGCCACCGAAGCGTCGCTGGTCGATCTTGCCGTCCGGGGTGCGGTTGAACGGGAGGCCCATGTTTTCGAGGTCGATAACAGCCTGCACGGACTCTTTAGCCAGGATCTCAGCGGCGTCCTGGTCGACTAGGTAGTCGCCACCCTTGACGGTGTCGAAGGTGTGCCACTCCCAGTTGTCTTCTTCAACGTTGGCGAGTGCTGCTGCCATGCCGCCCTGAGCCGCGCCGGTGTGGCTGCGGGTTGGGAACAGCTTTGAGATCACGGCAGTCTTGGCGTGCGGCCCGGCCTCAATCGCCGCGCGCATGCCTGCGCCACCAGCGCCCACGATCACTACGTCGAACTGGTGGTTATGAATCTTAGGCTTCGCCAATTTGGTTGCTTTCTTCTAGCGTGCTGGGCAGAACTGCTGGAGTTGTTCCATGTCGAATACGGCTGGGTCGACGCAAGGGTCGAAGGTTGTGATCACGAGGGTTCCGAGAACCAGTAGCGCCCCGCAAACTACCCAGAGCGACACGTTCAGGGTCTTGCGAATAGTCTCGCGCTCGGCGTAGTCATTGACCAGGGTGCGCATGCCGTTGGTGCCGTGGATCAGTGCGAGCCAGAGCATAGCGCCGTCCCAGATCTGCCAGAACGGGTCGGCCCACTTGCCAGCTACGAACGCGAACGAAATCTGCTGGATTCCGCCGTTCATGTAGAGGTTGATGAACAGGTGACCAAAGATCAAGAACAGAAGAGCCAGGCCAGAAAAGCGCATGTAGAGCCAGGCCCAGCGCTCGTACTTTGCGCCTTTGCGGCTGCGTGGGCTGCGAGGAGTTTCGATAACTACAGACATCTCTACTCCTTAGTGTCCAAAGACGTTGGCTAGGTGGCGCGGAGCAAAACCGATGAAGACCAGAGCGGCTAGACCTACGACGATCCAGAACATCAGGTGCTGATACTTAGGACCTTTGCGCCAGAAGTCGATGAGAGTGACGCGAACGCCGTTCAGACCGTGAAAAAGAATTGCCGCGACCAAGCCGAGCTCGGCAAGACCGATGATCGGGGTCTTGTAGGTGTCGATAACCAGGTTGTAGTCAATTGGGCTGACGCGAACGAGAGCGGTGTCGAGGGTGTGCACGAGAAGGAAGAAGAAGATGGAAACACCGGTGATGCGGTGGAGAACCCAGGACCACATTCCGATTTTGCCGCGATATAAGGTGCCGGCTGGCTTAGTTGGCACGATTCCTCCTGTATTTGCTCGGCGTTGAACCTCTACCATTCTAAACCGCTGGCGCAGTTGGCTTCTGCCAACACAGGCTCTTCGGATAGGGTTTTGGTATGCCTAAAACACCAAGCGAACGTTTCCATGCGGTTATTCCCGCAGGCGGGGTTGGTTCTAGACTTTGGCCGCTTTCTAGAGCAGCAGCACCGAAGTTTTTGCATGACCTAACCGGCTCGGGCCGCACGCTTTTGCAGGGCACCTGGGATCGCCTGGTGCCTCTTGCCGGCAGCCGCATCGCGGTTGTTGCCGGAGCCGCTCACGAGGCGGGAATTCTCGAACAACTCGAAGACCTGACCGCAGCAAACCTGTTCTTGGAGCCATCACCTCGAGACTCGACGGCGGCCATTGCGCTCGCCGCCGCTATCTTGATGAACCGCGAAGAAGACGTGATCATCGGTTCGTTCGCCGCCGACCACGCGATTGCCGATGACAAGGCCTTTGCGCGCACGATTCGCGAAGCGATTGAGGTTGCCGCCACCGGTCGCCTGGTCACCATCGGTATTCGCCCGACGTTCGCGGCCACCTCGTTTGGCTACATCCACGCCGGTGAGTCGATTCAGGTTGACGGTGCCCCGCACGCAAGACAGGTCAACGACTTCGTCGAGAAGCCGAGCAAGGCTATTGCGCAAGAGTTTTTTGAGTCAGGCAACTTTTTGTGGAACGCGGGCATGTTTGTGGCGCCGGCCTCTTTGATTCTCGAGCAGGTAGCCAAGAGCGAGCCTGAGCTCCACGAGCGAGTGTTAGAGATTGCCGAAGCCTGGGACACCGCGGAACGCGCAGCACTGGTGGCTAAGTACTGGCCAGAGCTGAAGAAAATCGCCTTCGACTACACCGTTGCCGAGCCCGCCGCAGCTGCCGGTTTGGTTGCCGTGATTCCTTCTGAGTTCGAGTGGCACGACGTTGGCGACTTCGCTGGCGTGGCCGAGTTGCTATCGGGTGGACGACCAGAGAACCTCGCCGTTATCGGTGACGCCCAGCTTCTGGCCGAAGACTCGAGCGGAATCTTGGTTGGTCAGTCGAAGCGTTTGATCGCTGTCGTCGGACTCAAAGACATCATCATTGTCGACACCCCAGACGCGCTGCTAATTACCACAAAAGAGCACGCCCAAAGCGTGAAAAACATCGTCGAGACACTCAAGAATTCGGGTCACGGTGACGTTCTCTAGCAAGGTAGTGCTCGCTCTGCTCCCGGCATTGCTAGTTACCGGCTGCTCAGCAGCACCAACCGTGAGCGCAAGCCCAACGCCGGCATCGGTAACCGCCTGCCTAATCGTCGACTCGCTCGGCCTCGCCGATGGCGGAGTCAACGAATCTGCTTATTCGGCACTCAAAGAGGCTGTCGTTTCACTTGGTATTGGCAAAAAGCAAACAGTGCTTCGCTCGGCTCAAAGCGGCTCGGCCATCTACTCAGAGGTGAACGCCCTAGTTCGTGGCGGTTGCAACGTGGTAATTGGTACTGGCCCGAAGCTTCGCCCGGCAATCGTCCGCGCCGCTGACGCGAACCCAGACATCGCCTTCGTCCTGGTTGATGACGGAGTCCCCGAACCCGAAGCACTACCGCTCGCCGACAACCTGAAGCACCTGGGTTTCGAGGCCAGCCAAAGCTCGATTTTGGCCGGTTACCTAGCTGCTGCTAATTCAAAGACCGGTCTGGTTGCAACTTTCGGTTCATTCGACAACGCCGCCGTTCGCTCGGTAATGCAGGGCTTCGTCCAGGGCGTGCAGTTGTTCAACGACGACGAAGACGCCGACGTGCTCGTACTCGGCGCGGGCGGCGACGGAAACAAGTGGAGCTTCTTGAACAGCGCGATCAACCAGAAGGGTGCTGAGAAACTCACCAACAGCTTCTTTGAAACAGGCGCTGACGTTGTTTACCCGGTTGCTGGTTTGGCCGGTATCGGTGCCGGTTTGGCTGCGGTGGGCAAGTCCGACAAGTTTGTAATTGGTAGTAACCGTGACTGGTTCATGGACGCCGACAACTTCGATTGGCGCTCGCAAGTTTTGGCATCAACGGTTAAGCAGGTTTCTCGCCCGGTTCTCGATGTCATCAAGCGTTACGTTTCGACCGGTGAGGTTGGCAACCCGCTGACCAATGAGTTTGTTGGAACCTTGGCAAACGGCGGAGTCTCACTCACCGCTGAACGTGAAGTCTCTTTCGCGCCGGCATTCATTTCGGCACGAAGCCGAATCACGGCGAGCATCAACTCAGGTGAGATCCCAACCCCGAAAGGCACCACAGACTAATGGCAATCAACTTCAAGGCCCTGCCAAAGATTTCGCTTCACGACCACTTGGACGGCGGACTTCGCCCACAGACGATGATTGAGCTCGCTGACGAGATAGGCCACAAGCTTCCCGCCACCGACGCTGTCGCGCTGGGTAAGTGGTTTAGAGACTCGGCCGACTCCGGCTCGCTACCGTTGTACCTCGAAACCTTCGCTCACACCTGCGCGGTGATGCAGACTCGTTCAGGCCTGACCCGTGTCGCTCGCGAGTTCGTCCAGGACCTACACAAAGACGGAGTCATCTACGGCGAAATTCGCTGGGCACCAGAGCAACACCTCGAGCAGGGCCTAACCCTCGATGAGGTTGTCGAAGCAGTGCAAGACGGCCTCGAGCAGGGTGCCGAAGACGTAGCCGAGCTTGGTGGCGACATTCGCACCGGCCAACTGGTCACTGCCATGCGCCAGAACAACCGCGGCATGGAGATTGCCGAACTTGCCGTGCGTCACCGCTTCAACGGTGTTGTCGGTTTCGACATCGCTGGCCCCGAAGCGGGTTTCCCGCCTTCACTTCACCGCGACGCGTTTGACTACCTAGCCACCGAGATGATGCCGATCACGGTTCACGCCGGCGAGGGTGACGGGGTCGAGAGCATCACCGACGCACTAGTTTCTGGTCGCGCACTTCGCCTGGGTCACGGCGTTCGCATCGCCGACGACATTCTCTCGAGCCGAAGCGAAGGTGACCGAGACTTCGTTGAGTTGGGGCCGGTTGCCGAGTGGGTTCACTTCAGACAGGTTCCGCTCGAACTTTCGCCATCTTCGAACCTGCAAACCGGAGCGGTTTCGGAGTGGGGCACCGAGATGACCGACCACCCGTTCGACATTCTCTACCAGCTCGGCTTCATGGTTACCGTGAACCCAGACAACCGACTCATGAGCGGCACCTCGATTTCTCGCGAACTCGAACTCCTAACCAAAGCCTTCGAGTACGAACTCGAAGACCTTCAGCAGTTCCAGTTGAACGCCGCCGAGGCAACCTTCCAGACTCTCGAAGCTCGCGAAGAGCTGATCGAGCAGATTCTGCGCGGTTTCAAGAAGGCTGGCCTTTGATCGCTTTCGCAGAGGGTTCGCTAGCGGTTTCGGTTTCGGCCGCTGATCGCGAGCAGGCTATTCGCGCAAGTGGCGAACTGCTGGTTTCGAGCGGGAGGGTCACTGCCGAATACGTCGAGCAGATGCTCGCTGCGGTAGAAGAGTTTGGGCCATACATAGTGATTGCCCCAGGCATCGCGCTCGCGCACGCTCGACCGAGCGAGGCCGTGCTTGAAACCGGTTTGAGTCTCGCCGTCCTTGCAGCGCCTGTCGAATTCGGCAGCCACAATGACCCGGTAAGGCTGGTTTTTGGGCTCGCGGCTCTAGATCACGAAAGCCACCTTGGTGTCTTAGCCGACCTGGCCGAGCGTCTTAGTGATGAAGAGTTTGTGAATAACTTAATAAATGCAGTCACAATCGGGCAGTTGAGCGCTTTGCTGACCGGTCAAACGGCAGAATAGAACCATGCGTATCGTTGCGGTTTGTGGAATGGGTATTGGCACGAGCGTTCTTCTAAAGATGAACGCCGAAAAAGTGCTGAAGACCCTCGGCATTGACGCAACCGTTGAGGCCTGTGACGTTGCCACCGCACGTCGAAGTGCAGAGACTGCCAACATCGTTTTAACTACGCCCGAGCTGGTCGAGTCGCTAAAAGGTCTGACGGCAGAAATTATCCCGATCGAGCACTTCTTCGACCTGCACGAACTAAACGAGAAGCTTTCGAAGGCTCTTCTCTAGTTCAAGAATCCTGTTGGTTGCGTCATCGGCGCTTGAACCGCTGACCTGCAGGTAGCACTTTAGTTTTGGCTCGGTGCCAGAAACCCTGAAGATGACCTTTTCGCCCTCGGTTGGAATCCACGTCACCATGCCGTCGTCCTCGACCATGCCAGCGGTTGCCCTCTTGAATGCGAGTTGCGCTTCGGCAACGCTTTCGAATCTCAAGCTGACCTGCTGGGTGCTGACGTGACCGTACTTTTCGCAGAGTTCGCCTAAGAAATCGATCAAGTTCACTTCGCTTGCGATTGTGGCCACGGCCAGCGCGGCGCTGATTCCGTCTTTGTCTGGAACAACGCTCGGGTCGATGCAGTAGCCGAGAGCCTCCTCAAAGCCAAACACCAGGCCGGGCACCTTGCTGATCCACTTGAAGCCGGTCTTGGTCTGGCTGAAACCCAAGCTGTGCGCGGCGGCGACTGCCTTTAGCTGGTCACTAGAAACCAGCGAGCAGGCGAGTGCTCCACGCTCGGACTTGCGGGCAACCCACTCACCGAGAATCAGGCCGACCTCGTTGCCGGTTAGGCGTCTAGCCGAGCCGTCGGGGTCTCGAATCACAACTGCCAAGCGGTCGGCGTCGGGGTCGTTGGCGAGAATCAAGTCGGCACCTGTTCGGTCGAACTCGGCCAGTGCCAGGTCTAGCGCGCCTGGCTCTTCGGGGTTCGGGAACGCGACGGTCGGAAACGACCCGTCTGCTTCTTGCTGTTCTGCCACCGAATGGATGTCGCTGAAACCGGCTGCTTCGAACAGCACGCTCGCGAAAGGCCAGCCGACTCCGTGCATTGCGGTGTAAACGATCTTCGGCTGCTTGCTGCCGCGAGGGCCGACAACCTCGAGAGCCCTAACCAGGTAAGCATTGATGACATCGCTGCCAATCATGGCGTAGTTCTCGCTGCGCGGCCAAGGCTCGGTTGAGGCAGCCACCTTGAGGATCTCGGCTTGAATCTGCTCGTCGGTCGGCGAGACTATCTGGCCACCGCCATTCTCATCGCCGAGATAGACCTTGTAGCCGTTGTCTCGAGGGGGGTTGTGGCTGGCTGTCACCATGACTCCAGCAGCCGCACCGAGGTGCTTCACCGCGAATGCCAGAACCGGGGTTGGAACCATGCGGTCGAAGAGTAGTACTTCTAATCCGGCCGCAGCCGCGAGCTCTGCGGTATCACGCGCGAAGACCTCTGAGTTGACCCGACCGTCGTAACCGACAACCAGGGTTCCGCGGCCACCCAAAAAGCTGCTCAAACCCAGTGCGGCTTGCGCGACAACGACTCGGTTCATCCGATTCGGTCCAGCTCCGAGTTCACCGCGCAGGCCAGCAGTGCCGAAGTTCAAGCGTTCGGCAAACCTCGCCTCGAGAGCGTTTTCGTCGTCGAGAATCGCTTCTAGTTCGGCACGGGTCTCCGGGTCAGGGTCGACAGCAAGCCAAGCCTCTGCCGCTGAGCGAAGGTTAGAGCTTGGCAATGATCTCTGCCAAAAGTTTCGAAATTCGACCCTCAGCTTCGCGACCAGCCTCTAGGACCTCGGTGTGAGATAGCGGAGTGGTTTGAATTCCGGCGGCGAGGTTGGTCATCAGCGAAAGCCCCAAAACCTCAAGCTTTGACTCGCGTGCGGCGATCGTCTCGAGAGCGGTAGACATGCCAACCAGGTCGCCGCCGATTGCCTGCGCCATCTTTACCTCGGCGGGTGTCTCGTAGTGCGGGCCGGTGAACTGAACGTACACGCCTTCGGTCAGGGTTGGATCCACGGTCTTTGCGATTTCACGTAGGCGAGGAGAGTAGGCGTCGGTGAGGTCAACGAAGTTTGCGCCTTCAATCGGGCTCTTAAATACAAGTGAAATGTGGTCGCGGATCAAAACCGGGGTGCCCGGCTTCAGGGCGGGGTTTAGGCCTCCGCAGCCGTTGGTGAGAATGTAAACCTCGACTCCGGCAGCAGCCGCGGTGCGAACACCGTGCACTACCGAGCGAACTCCGTGACCCTCGTACCAGTGGCTGCGAGGTAGCACCAGAGCGTGACGGCCGTCGGGCAGTTTGATTGAGCGAATCGTTGTGGCGTGACCAACAACGGCAGGTGGGTTGAACCCAATAACTTCGGTGGCATCGAATGTGGCAACCGTTTCACCGATGAGCTCTGCGGCCTTTCCCCAGCCAGAACCGAGAGTCAGAGCGATGTCGTGCTTGGCAACACCGGTTTTTTGGGCGATTACGGCAGCGGCTTCGGCGGCTACTTCAAACGGATTCTTCGTCGAATCCTTCAGTGGGTTAGTCATGTTCCGAGTTTACTTAAGGCTTGACGTTCGCCGCTTTTCTAGCCTCGGCTTCTTGCTCCCAGGTTGTCGCGGTTACCTTGGACGGATCGAACAGAGGCTTCTGCTTAGCAAAGTCCTTCACAACAGCCTTGATGATCTTTCTGGCAGCTTTTCGCGGAAACGGAATTGCTTCGTCCATGAAGTTTTCGATTTCCTGGGATCGATCCGGCAATCCCTCGGTCTTCAACTTCTCGAAGCTGTTGGCGAAATCCTCGAAGCTCTTGAAACGCACCGTGGTCTTTGCGATGGTCTCGCCGAGTGGAGAGAACGCCCAGTGATCCTTGTTCTCGACAAACACGGCCGGGCGACCGGTGATTAGCGGGTACTCGCCCAAGAAAGAGATGCCGTCGCAGATCAGCATGTCGCTGTTCACAAACACGTTTACGTAATCGCTGTCGGTATTTGTGCTGGTGTTTGGCAGCGCGTCCCAGGCTTTCACCCAGTCATCTAGTTCTTGCTGGCTCATCAGCTCGCGCCCGGTCATGGTGCCGAGAAGAAAAGGGTGCGGTTTGAAAACTATGTCCACGTCTTTGTGCTTCGCGGCGAAGTCCAGCATCTGGTTATGCATTTGTGCGAAGGTGCCGAAGTTCAACCACAGCGGCCCGTATGAGTGGTGCGGTGCCCACACTATTCGGTACCGACTGCGCATTACTCGCTTGGCCTTGCGAGCGCGCTTCATCATCGAGTCGATTTTCGGCGAGCCGGTGAACTTCACGTACTTGTTTCCGCGCTCGGTCAGACCGAAGGCGCGTTTGGTGTTGCGGTCTTGAGTAAAAATTAACGATGCGAGCTGGTGTG
Source organism: Rhodoluna sp. (assembly GCA_044372535.1). Taxonomy (GTDB): domain Bacteria; phylum Actinomycetota; class Actinomycetes; order Actinomycetales; family Microbacteriaceae; genus Rhodoluna. The sequence continues at coordinate 48,858 of JBILRS010000001.1, read as the reverse complement.
AGCGCTGCCGGTAGTAGTGCCCGGCCACGCCGACGTCCCAGGGTTCGGTGACCATCGGCAGCAGGAAGTATGGAATGTAGGCAATCTTCGTGAACTTGACGAGCTGGTCGACCCGATACTGCTCCTCGTAGTTGCGCTGCCACGGGTAGTTGATGAAGGTGTAGTCGGGGGCAAATGCTTTGAGGTCATCGACCGAACCGATCATGGTGTTCTGAACCTTGATCGAGTTCAGGTAGTCATGGGCCTCTTGCTGAAAGTGGAACTCCGGGTCGCCGGTGAGCTTGCGATTGATTGTGAAGACGCGCACCTCAAAGCGGTCGTCTTTGCGCATTCGTTCGTAAACCTCGGCAAACGAATCCCAGGCCTCTGTATAAAGAGGCAAAAACGCTACGCGAATCAATCTTCGATCTCGAGCAGAACCGTGCCTGCGGGAATCGTGGAACCGACTTCGGCAGAGATCTTGGCAATCTTGCCCGCCTTGTGGGCCTTGATTGGCTGTTCCATCTTCATCGCCTCAAGCACGATCACCAAGTCGCCCTCGGCTACCGTGTCGCCCTCGGCTACCGCAATCTTGACCACTGTCGACTGCATTTCGGCCTTGACGGTGTTGCCAGAAGGGCCTCCGGCTGCCGCATGCGCCTTACGCTTCGGGGCTCGTCCGGCGTGAGCGCTCGAACCGCCAGCCGCAACCAGACGCTTTGGTAGCGACACCTCGATGCGCTTGCCGTCAATTTCAAGAACAACGTTGTTGCGAGCTTCCGGCTCGGTCGGCAGATCGGCAACGCCGCTCCAAGCTGGGATGTCGTTGACCCACTCGGTCTCGATCCAGCGGGTGTAGATTCCGAACTTGCCGTCGGCACCAATGAAGGCGGGGTCGTTTACGATTTTGCGGTGGAACGGGAGCACGGTTGGTAGACCGTTGACTTCCATCTCTGCCAACGCGCGACGACTTCTGGCTAGTGCTTCTTCGCGGGTAGCGCCGGTGACAATCAGTTTTGCGACCATCGAGTCGAATGACCCCGAGATCACGTCGCCGGCACCAACGCCGGTGTCAACACGGACACCCGGGCCGCTCGGCGCTTTGAACACGTGCACCGGGCCGGGTGCTGGCATGAAGTTTCTGCCCGCGTCTTCGCCGTTGATTCTGAACTCGAAAGAGTGACCGCGCACCTCAGGGTCACCGTATTCGAGCTTGCCTCCCTCGGCGATTCTGAACTGCTCGCGCACCAGATCAAGGCCGGTGACTTCTTCAGAAACCGGGTGCTCAACCTGAAGTCTCGTGTTCACCTCGAGGAACGAGATTGTGCCGTCTTGAGCGACAAGGAACTCGCAGGTGCCGGCGCCCTGGTAGCCGACCTCTTTCAAGATTGCCTTTGATGACTCGTAAAGTCGCTTCACCTGGTCGTCGGTTAGGAACGGGGCCGGCGCTTCTTCGACAAGCTTCTGGTGTCTGCGCTGAAGCGAGCAGTCACGGGTCGACACAACGACCACGTTGCCGTAAGCGTCGGCAAGGCACTGGGTCTCTACGTGACGCGGCTTTTCTAGGTATTTCTCAACGAAACATTCACCGCGACCGAAGGCCGCAATCGCTTCGCGGGTTGCCGACTCGAATAGTTCAGCAACTTCTTCTGTTTTGTAGGCAACCTTGATTCCTCGGCCACCTCCGCCGAAGGCGGCTTTGATTGCGACAGGGACACCGTGGATGGCGACGAAGTCGAGGACCTCTTCAGCGCCTGAAACTGGATTCAAGGTTCCGGGAGCGAGTGGGGCGCCGACTTTTTCGGCTACGTGACGGGCCGAAACTTTGTCGCCGAGCTGTTCGATAGCCTCGGGGCTGGGTCCGATCCAGATCAGGCCAGCTTTGATGACAGCGCGGGCAAAATCGGCGTTTTCTGCCAAGAAGCCATAGCCGGGGTGGACCGCGTCAGCGCCCGACTGCTTGGCGACTGCCAGGATTTTTTCGATGACTAGATAGGTTTCGGCGCTGGTGGTGCCGTGCAGCGCAAATGCTTCATCGGCTAGCTTCACGTGCATTGCATCGCGGTCTTGGTCGGCGTAAACAGCCACCGACGAGATTCCCGAGTCTTTGGCTGCTCTGGCGATTCGTACCGCGATTTCGCCGCGGTTTGCAATCAGGACCTTAGTGATCTTGCGTGAAGTCATAATGCTTAAGCCTATTGGCAAAAGGCCTGTTTAGAGATTCCAGAGGCTCGTATATTCGACACCCAGTTCGAGCGACAATTTGCGCAGGGCGCTCAGCGAAAGCCCAACCACGGTGTGGGAGTCTCCCTCGATCGACTCGACAAACGCTCCACCGATTCCGTCAATCGTGAATGCGCCCGCCACCTTGAGTGGTTCGCCAGTTGCGACGTACATTTCAATTTCGTCATCGCTCAGGTTGGCAAAGTGAACCTTGGACGACTTCACGACCCCCTTGGCGGGTGAAGCCTCGCCGGCGACTGGGTTGCGATTGTCAATCAGCCAGTGACCGGTGTGCAGCGTGCCACTCTGACCACGCATGCGCTTCCAGCGGTCAAGCGCGACATGAGGTTCGTGAGGCTTGCCAAGTGCCTCGCCCGCGAATTCGAGAGCCGAGTCGCAACCGATGACTAGCGCGCCGGCTGCCTCCGGTAGCGCTGCAACTGCTTCAGCCTTCGCCTTCGCCAAAATGTGGACCATGTCTTCAACCGATGAAATCAACCCCAGCTCATTGGCACTCTGAGCGACCGCATCTTCGTCCACGCCCGGGGCCATGGTGATCGGTTCGATGCCGCCCGAGCGCAAGAGCACTAGGCGGGCTGGGCTGGTTGAGGCGAGAACTAGGGCGGTCACGCTTCGAGTCTGGCACACTTGAGGGGTGACTAAGAGTGAATCCTGGCTAGGCCGCGAAATCGAAACGACCATTGAGAAGGTCGCGCACGGTGGCGTCTTCGTCGCCCGGCATGAGGGTCGTGTGCTGTTCGTCTCGCACGTCCTGCCCGGTGAGGTAGTTAAGGTTCGAGTCTTTGAAGACCGCGGCGGTTCGTTCTGCCGAGCAGAGCCTTTCGAAATCATCAAGCCATCACCCGACCGCGTCAGACACTTCTGGAAGTCGGCCGGAGTCGGCGGCGCCGGTGGTGCTGAATTCGGCCACATCAAGCTTTCCCGTCAGCGCGAATTGAAGGCCGACGTGCTCGAGGAAGCGCTCGACCGCATGGCCGGCATCAAGCGCCGAGTCGAAGTTGAGGCTGCACCGGGCGACGATGCCGCAAATGGTCTCGGCTACCGTATGCGGGTTCAACTGCACGTCGATGCTGCTGGTTTCGCCGGACCCTATAAGGAGCGCAGCCACGAGGTTGTGCGGGTCAAGGATCTACCGCTGGCCTGCGAAGAAATCGTCGAACTGAGCGTTCACACCAAGAACTGGCAGGACGTTTCGAAGATCGAAATTGCCGCTTCGACCAGCGGGCAGCTGCAGTGGAAGATCGATAAGAAGCTAAAGGGCGACGAGCGCTTGATCGAGCGTGCCGCCGGGCGCACATTCCGCATTTCGGGCGGTGGGTTCTGGCAGGTTCACCGTGCCGCTCCCGAGGTCCTGACCAGTTGCGTCCTCGGCTTTATCGAAAAAGCGGGTTTCAACAAGGAAGAAAACAACCTTGACCTCTACGGCGGTGTCGGCCTGTTCGCCAGCGCACTAGCCGGCAAGTTCGGCAAGGACGTTCGGGTAACCACCGTCGAAGCCTTCAAGCAGGCCACCGAAGACGCCAAACTCAACATCGCTGACATGCCGAAAGCCCAGGCCATCTGCACCCCGGTCGAGCGTTTTCTAAACACCGAAAAGGCAGCCGACACAATCATCCTCGACCCTCCTCGCTCGGGCGCTGGCGCGAAGGTGGTCGGCCAGATTCTCAAACTAGAGCCGCGCCACGTCGTCTATGTCGCCTGTGACCCGGTTGCCCTAGCCCGCGACCTCAAGCAGTTCATCGCCGCTGGCTACGAGCTTGCCGGAATTCGAGCATTTGACCTGTTCCCGCACACCCACCACGTTGAGGCCGTGGCTAGTCTCGTCAGAAAATGACCCGTTCCAAACAAGCCCCAATTTCCACGATCGCCCTCAGGCGCATCGATTTGCTGACTGGTCGCGTGTTCACTCTGGGAGCCCTCCTGACGGGTGGCGAAACCGTTGTTCACGCCTACAATCAAAGCAAATATCTAGACCCGCTTTGGCTGTGGCCCGCGATTGCATTTCTAGTTGGAGCGCTGGTCTATAACTTCGTGAACTTTTGGTTTCTGAAAGCCAACGGGATTGGTTATCTGATTCACGGGGTTGCCTACGCGTTCGCGTACCTGACCTGGTGGCAACAGGCCGGCGCAGAGTTTCCGACCGACGACTCAATCACACCCTGGCTTTGGAGTGCCGCGGGCACGGCATCGATTGCCTTTGGAATGTTCATACCGAAAATCTGGGCAGTTGGTTTCATGGCTTCGGTGCCGATCGGCTGGTGTGTCCTGCACGCGTCAACCCACGGCGGGCAAGAGGATCTTCCGTCACTGATTTCGGATGCCCTGTATGTGAGTTTCTTCCCTGGCACTTTGGTAGTCCTGGTTTGGCTTTTGAGACAGGCTGCAATTCGCGCCGATTTCAGCTCAGACGTGGCCCTCGCGACCGAACTTGAACAGGTGACCAAGGAAACCCAGATTCGCGAGCAGGTGAGGCTCGATTCAATTCTTTACACGAGCGTCTTCGATGCGTTGAAAGCGGCGGCTAAGGCGAAGAGCGCTGCCGACTACGAGAGGGTGGTTGAACTTAGCAAAGACAGCCTCACGAAGATAGCCCTCGCCGAGAATCCTGGAATTGAAGAGCTGTCAACGATGGCGCTATTCGAAACGCTTGAGCGATTGGTTGCGAGAATCGACCCGGACTGCAGCATGAGCATCAGGGGGTCAAGTCTCACCTTCATTCCGAAGGACGTCGCTAGCGCTCTGTCTGACGCAGCCGTTCAGGCGTTGAATAACTCGATTCAGCACGCTGGGGCTAAGGCGACTCGAAGTATTCACTTGAAGAGCGGCAAGCGTGGGGTAAAGCTCGTGATCAGTGATGACGGGTTGGGTTTTCGGCCGTCCAGGGTTCCTGACCAGTCATTGGGTTTCCGCTTCGTGATCATCAAGCGAGTTGAGTCTGTTGGCGGAAAAGTTCGAATTGATTCGAGCCCGTCAAACGGCACCCAAATCATTCTTGAGTGGGAGGTCGAAGCGTGATTCGTTTGCCAAGAATTCCCATGGCCATCATCGCTTTCACGCTTGGCCTCATGTACGCCGGTTTCGGCATTTACTGGAGCCCGAGTTACCTAAATCCTTTGCTCGGTTTAGTTTCTGTTGCCCTGTACCTCGGGGCGATAGCCGTAACTATTTTTGCCTTCAAGAGCCTGCAGATCCCAGCCTGGCTGGGTCTCATTAACTTGCTTGTTGCAACAGTTCTTCCGCGAATCATTGAGGAACAGATAACGCCGGCAATGATTGGCACCTATGCCACCTGGTACATCGGAGGGCTCGGTGTGCTTCTCGGCGCTACCGCGTTGCGTAAACAGGTTTACTTCGCTTGGGGTGGCGTGATCATCGCCACCGCAGAGATAATTCTCTGGGAAGGCCTCGAAAACCTTCTTCGCAGCGGCTGGATCGGACTTGTCGTCATGGTGATCATCGGTCAGGCGGCAAACCTAGGCTTGCAGCAATCAGAGCGCGCAATCGAGCGGGCCAATCAAACTGCCGCTGCGGCGAAGCTAGCGGCCAAGCGCAAAGAAATTACTCGCGAGTCACAGGTCTTGGCTTTCAACCACTCAGTGCCAAACGTGAAGTCAATGCTTCAGCGAACAATCGCGCAAAAGGGAAGGCTCTCAGAAGACGATCGCCGAGAAGCGATGCTGCTAGAGGCCGACTTGAGTGATGAAGTCATGGGCGGAGCACTCGTCGTTAAGGCGGTGATCAGGGCCGCTAGGCTTGCGCGCCTTCGGGGTGTCGAGGTCTACCTGATGGACGACGGAGTTCTCGCACAGGTTGATCCCGCCGAACTTGAAGAAATTCATCTCAAAGTCGTGGACGTCGTCACAAACCAACTTTCAGGCAAGGTGACTATCCGCGCAACCGCCGGAAACCGCTGGCAGGTCAGTATTACCGCCTACGAAAGAGGCGCCAGAGTGCCAAACATCGACTGGAAGTTTTAGTCGAGAATCGCTGAGCGTAGGGTGTCTAGGCCAAGCGCTCCAAGGTTCAACGCGTCGCGGTGGAACTTCTTGATGTCCCAATCCGCTCCGGCCTTTGCTGCCGCTTCGTCACGAATCTGCTCCCAGATGCGCTGGCCGATCTTGTAGCTCGGCGCTTGACCAGGCCAGCCGAAGTAGCGGTGCACTTCGAAGTTGATGAACTCGGCCGACATGTTGACGTTCTCGGTCATGAAGGCAACCGCGTAGTCGAAGTCCCACTTGCCGGTGCCGTCTAGGCGAGGCTTGCCGAGGTGAACCGAGAGGTCGAGCACCACGCGGGCGGCTCGCATGCGCTGGCCGTCGAGCATGCCAAGGCGGTCGCCTGGGTCGTCTAAGAAACCGAGGTCCTGCATCAGGCGCTCTGCGTAAAGGGCCCAGCCCTCACCGTGACCCGAGCACCAGTTCGCCATGCGGCGCCAGTCGTTTAGCTCTTCGCGGTTGTAAACCTGGGTGGCGATCTGAAGGTGGTGACCGGGGACGCCCTCGTGGTAAACGGTCGTGGTCTCGCGCCAGGTGTCGAACTCGGTCACGCCAGCCGGAACCGACCACCACATGCGGCCCGGACGACTGAAGTCATCGGTTGGTCCGGTGTAGTAGATCACGCCGGAGTTGGTCGGCGCGATCATGCACTCGAGGGTGCGAAGCTTTTCGGGAATATCAAAGTGGGTCTTGCCGAGTTCTTCGATCGCCTGATCGCTCAAGCGCTGCATCCACGCCTGAAGCTCTTCGGTGCTGTGCAGCTTGCGACTCGGGTCACTGTTGAGAACCTCGATTGCCTCGGCAACCGTTGCGCCGGGCTTGATTTCGTTTGCCACGGCCTCCTGCTCGGCTTTGACGCGGGCGAGCTCTTCGATTCCCCACTGCAGAGTTTCTTCGAGGTCAACCTTTGCGCCCAAGAATCGCTGGCTTAGAAGAATGTAGCGTTCACGACCAATCGCGTCTTCTGTCGTGGCAACCGGGGCTAGCTCCTCGCGCAAGAAGTTCTGCAACTTGGCGTAAGCCTCGGTTGCCACTCGACCGGCGTCAGCCAATTCGCTTCGAAGCGCGTCTGGCAGTTCAACACCTTCGGCCTTCGCGAACCTGGTGAAGAAGCCGTCTGCGCCGGTGATGTTGTTAAGGTCGTTGACCACCCAGTTGATCTGGCGAATGGCCGGGGTTTCGTTGTCCCGGATTCCCACCCGCAGGGTTTCGATGTAGCCATCGATTGCCCCTTCAACTGCGCGCATGCGCTTGTTCAGGTTCTCCCAGTCGGCCTCGGTGGCAACCGGTGAGAGGTCGAAGATGTCTCGGATGCCCTGCGCGGGCGAGGCGAGTACGTCGAGGTCTCGCTTCCAGAGACCAGATTCGTGTAATTCGATTCCGAGCTTGAGGCTGGCGGCCAAGGCGGCCTTTGAAACCTCATCGATCTTGTCTGTGGGCTCCATGCCCTCGAGCTTTGCCAGCAGCTCTTTTTGTAGGTTGTAGAAGTGCTCGGTCGCAGCTGGTGAGTTGTCGTCAAGCTTGTCTTCGCCACCGGCGAATCCCGCGTAGGTCGCGAAGGATGGGCTCAACTCGGCGAGCTTCACCACCCAGGCGTTTGAAAGTTCATCGATGGCTGTTGGCTTGCGCGTCATTGCTTATCCAATCCTGGTCGGGTGCTCGCGGTCCACTGACCGAAGCCTGGGGTGAGTCCGGAGCGCAACAGAGAGTCACTGCGGTTCCAACTCGATTTCGGTTGGCTGATCGCCTTCGCCGACTGCTCGTTGGCCTCGGCCACGGCAGCAGTCAACACGGCCACCACGGCCGCAAGTTCTTCGGGGGTCGGGCTTCCGCCTTCAACCCTGATCAGGTCTTGTAGTTCGTCACTCATTACAGCGGAATGTTTCCGTGCTTCTTCGGTGGCAGGCTGGCGCGCTTGGTGCGAAGTGCGCGCAGGGCCTTGATTACCGAAATGCGAGTAGCCGAAGGCTCGATGATTCCATCGAGTTCGCCGCGCTCGGCAGCGAGGAACGGCGAAGCCACGTTGTAGGTGTACTCGGCCGCGAGCTTGGCGCGAACCGCAGCCACATCGGCACCGGACTCTTCGGCTTCTTTGATCTTGTCGCGGAACAAGATGTTGACGGCACCCTGACCACCCATGACGGCGATCTCAGCCGATGGCCAGGCGAGGTTGATGTCACCGCCGAGCTGCTTTGAGCCCATGACGATGTAAGCGCCTCCGTAGGCCTTGCGGGTGATGACGGTTACCAGGGGCACGGTCGCCTCGGCGTATGCGTAGAGCAACTTAGCGCCGCGACGAATCACGCCAGCCCACTCCTGGTCTGCACCAGGCAGGTAGCCGGGGACGTCGACGAGAGTCAGAATCGGAATCGAGAAGGCGTCGCAGAACCGCACGAAGCGAGCCGCCTTTTCACCGGCGTCGATGTTCAGAGTGCCGGCCATCTGTGAAGGCTGGTTGGCAATGATTCCGACGCTGCGGCCGTCCACGCGAGCAAATCCAATCAGGATGTTCGGCGCGAAGAGCGGCTGAACTTCGAGGAACTCGTTGTCGTCAACAATCGACTCGATCACGACGTGCATGTCGTAAGGCTGGTTTGGTGAGTCCGGAATGATCTTGTCGAGCAGTCGGTCTTCGTCAGTAACTTCGAGTTCGCCGTGGGCCTCGTAAACCACCGTCTCCGAAAGATTGTTCTCGGGCAGGTAGCTGAGAAGGTTGCGAGCGTAGTCGAGGGCATCCTCTTCGTCACTCGCTAGGTAGTGAGCGACACCCGAGGTCTTGTTGTGGGCGAGTGCGCCACCGAGCTCCTCCATGCCGACGTCCTCGCCGGTGACGGTCTTGATGACGTCTGGTCCGGTGACGAACATGTTCGAGGTCTTGTCGACCATGATCACGAAGTCGGTGAGCGCGGGGGAGTAAACGGCTCCACCTGCGGCAGGGCCCATGATGATTGAGATCTGCGGGATCACGCCAGAAGCCATCGTGTTGCGCTTGAAGATTTCGCCGTACTTACCGAGAGCGATTACACCCTCTTGGATGCGTGCGCCTCCCGAGTCGAGAATTCCGATCAGTGGCACACCGGTCGCGATGGCTAGGTCCATGACCTTGATGATCTTGTTTCCGGCAGCTTCACCGAGTGAGCCACCGAAGATGGTGAAGTCTTGAGAGAACAGGGCAACCTGGCGGCCACCGATGGTGCCAACGCCGGTTACGACAGCGTCTCCGTAAGGGCGGTTTTTGTCCATGCCGAAAGCGGTGGAGCGGTGGCGAACGAACTCGTCTAGCTCAACAAACGAACCTGGGTCGAGGAGCAGCTCGATGCGCTCGCGGGCTGTCTTCTTGCCTCTCGCGTGCTGTTTGGCAATCGCTGCCTCACCACTGGCGTAGACGGCCTCGTGGTAGCGGTGCTGTAGGTCGGCAATCTTGCCTGCGGTGGTGCTCAAATCTGGCGTGTTTTTTGCGTCAGTCATGAATAACACCCTACTCGCGGGCGGGGCGAAACCTAAACTAGCCAGATGGATCTTTCGTCTGCCGAGTCACTGGTTTCGTCGCTCAAGTATGTGCCCGAAACCGGCTCGACCAACGCCGACCTAGCGATTTCGGGTGGCGAAGACCTCACGGTTTTGGTTGCTGGGTCGCAGACGGCAGGTCGCGGTCGCGCGGGTCGCGAATGGTCATCGCCAGAGGGCTCCTCGCTCGCAGTCTCGATTTTGCTGCGGCCGAAATTCGAGAATCTAACCTGGCTGCCACTGCTCGCCGGCTTGGCAATGACTCGTGCCGTTCGGTCGCTCGGTGTCGCGGCGACCTTGAAGTGGCCAAACGATGTCCTGGTGAATGAGCGCAAGCTCAGCGGTGTGCTGAGTGAACTCGTCGATGGCTCCGCAGTGATAGTCGGCGCGGGTCTCAACCTCACCCAGACCCAAGACGAGTTGCCGATCGCGAAAGCGACTTCTCTGGCGCTAGAAGGTGTTGGCGCGACTTTACCCGAGGCGCTGACCGCATACCTCGCTGAATTCGTCTCTCTTTATAAGGAGTTCTCGGCAGCGGGGGGAGATGCCGAGGTCTCGCTTCGCGATCAGGTGCGCGAGGTTTGCGGAACCATCGGCCAAGAGGTGCGAGCAATCATGCCTGGCGACAACGAAGTGGTTGGCAAGGCGATAGATATAGATGCCACCGGACGCCTGCTAATCAACGTGGCCGGTGAGAACACGCTCTATGCCGTGGGTGCCGGTGACATCGTGCACCTGCGCCACAATTAACTGATGCAGAAAATAGAACGCCTAAGGCCGCGACTCACCAGACTTTGGTTGCCGACTCTGGCATTGACTGCGTGCAGCGCTGTTTTCGGATTTTTCGTTGGCAAACAACCCGATGGCCTGCTCGGTCAGCTTCTATATCCCGGCCTAGGTGCGGCGCTCTTCCTGTTTTGGCTGCTGCCAACTCTGGCCTATCTCGGCACGTTCGTGGACATCTATGACAGCCAGCTGGTTGCCAGGCGCGGGTTGTTCGGAGCAAAGCGAACCGTAAAGTTCGCCGAAATAGAGAGCATCTCGGGGAGCGTCGGCAAGGGTGTTGTTATCAATATCAAGGTCGAGGAGCCACTCGTTCTGAAGGGCTATCCAAAGCCGAAGGCGATCGCCGCCGAACTGATCGCTCTGGCAAAATAGAGTCATGGTGAAAATCGGTGTAATCGGCGGCGGGCAGCTTGCTCGCATGATGGTTCCACCAGCTGTAGCGCTTGGCTTCGAACTCAATGTGCTCGCCGAAACCGAAGACTCTTCGGCCTCGATCGCAGCAACCATGGTCGGCGACTACAACCAACTACAGATCGTGCGCGATTTTGCCAAGACCGTAGATGTCATCACTTTCGATCACGAGCACGTGCCCCTTGCAATTCTCGAAACGCTCGTTGCCGAGGGCGTTGCCGTGCACCCCTCGCCCGAGGCATTGAGGTTTTCGCAAAACAAACTTGAAATGCGCCGACGTCTCGGTGCGCTAAACCTCCCGATGCCGGATTGGGCCGAGATCAACACCCGCGAAGAATTACAAGAATTCTTGGACGCGCACGGCGGAGAAATTATTTTGAAGACCCCGATCGGTGGCTACGACGGCAAAGGCGTTCGAGTGGTTCGCAGCGTTGCCGACGCCGAAGACTGGTTTGCCTTCGCGCCTCTCTTGGCCGAAGAAAAGGTCGATTTCACCCGCGAACTCGCGCAGTTGAGCGCTCGCAGCTCGACCGGAGAGTTTCGCGCCTGGCCTCTGGTTCAAACCGTTCAACGCGATGGTGTTTGCGCAGAGGTTCTCGCTCCAGCGCCCGATGCATACGCGGCAACCCTCGCCCAAGCGGTCGAAATTGCTCGCGGTGTTGCCGAGGGTCTCGATGTGACCGGCGTGCTCGCCGTCGAGCTGTTCGAAACTTCAGTTGGCCGCTTGGTCATCAACGAGTTGGCGATGCGCCCGCACAACTCGGGCCACTTCAGCATTGAGGGCTCGGTCACCAGCCAGTTTGAGCAACATTTGCGAGCCGTTTCTGGGTTACCGCTCGGTTCGACCGACATGACGGCCGAGAGCGCGGTGATGGTCAACCTGCTCGGCGTCGACGATAGCAACGACTTTGTTAGCCACTACAGGCACGCCATGCAGCTTCACCCGCACGCAAAGTTTCACACCTACGGCAAGAGTGCTCGCAAGGGTCGAAAGATGGGGCACGTCACCGTCGTTGCCAGCGAACTCGGGTGGGCTTTGTCCGAGGCGCGCGCCGCTGCCGCCGTTTTGCTCAACGGATAGCAATATTGTCTAGATAACGACAGGAGACCGCTTTGGTTCAGCCAATCGTCGGCGTAGTAATGGGCTCAGACTCCGACTGGAGTGTCATGTCTGACGCCGCCCAGGCTCTCAAAGAGTTCGGCATCGAATACGAGGTCGAAGTTCTAAGCGCTCACCGCACTCCCGAGCGAATGATTGAGTGGGGCAAGGCAGCAGCCGGCCGCGGAATCAAAGTGATCATCGCTGGTGCTGGTGGTGCCGCCCACCTGCCCGGCATGCTCGCGAGTGTCACCACTCTTCCGGTTGTCGGTGTGCCCGTTGCACTAGCGAAACTTGACGGCATGGACTCGCTGCTTTCGATTGTTCAGATGCCCGCTGGAATCCCGGTGGCAACCGTTTCGATTGGTGGAGCTCGTAACGCCGGAATCCTGGCCGCCCGAATCATTGGCACCAACGACGCTTCGATGAGCGAAAAGTTAGCCGCATTTGGTGAGTCACTCAAAGTCACCGTGGCCGAGAAGAATGAGAAACTCAAATCTCAGATCTAAGCAACTCTCTGTTTCGTCGCTTCGACACTGCAACTCCTCAGCAGATGCGCAAGCGTGCAATCTTCCTGCTCGCCTTAGGGGTGCTGCTACCCGGTAGCCCTCAGTTGCTGGCCGGCAACCGACTGCTTGGCAAGATCGGTATTCGCGCGACAATAGTCGGCTGGGCCGCGATCGTCCTTTTCGGTTTGCTTTTCTTGGTCAAGCGTTCGTGGGCGCTAACTCTGATTGCCACTCCTTGGCTCGGCGGAATATTCACGGTGGTTCTTTTCGGCTACGGCATCGGTTTTGCAATTCTGCTGCTGGACGCCTTCAGGCTGAGCCTCCTCGGTCGCCTTTACCCGGTTGCTCGAACAACCATGATCGCGCTGTTCCTGATTTTCTCGTTCTTGGGCGCGAGCGTATTCGTGACCGGGGCCAACACCATCAAGACCGCAAACGACACCATCGACTCAATCTTTTCGCAGAAGGGTTTCACGGCTGCGAGCAACGGCCGCTACAACATTTTGCTGCTCGGCTCAGACGCTGGGCGCGACCGGTTCGGGGTGCGGCCAGACTCAATTTCGGTGATGAGCATCAACGCCGACACCGGCGCCATCGTCAACATCGGCATACCGCGCAACCTTCAGCACGCACCGATTCCGGCAAGCTCTCCGCTTCGTGAGTTTTACGGGGAGTCCTGGGACGACCTAATCAATGCCATCTATAAGAATGTCACCGACAATCACGCGGACTCCTACCCAGATGCCGTGAAGAACGGGTCAGCGCCGGGTATCGAGGCCACTCGCGAATTGGTTGAGGGTGTAACCGGGCTCGAGATTCATTCATTCGTCATGGTGAACATGTCGGGTTTCAAGCAGCTGGTGGATGCCCTCGGCGGCTTGACCGTGAATGTCAAAGAGCGCCTGCCGATCGGAGGCCAGCTCGACGACACTTCAGACGCCATCGGGTGGATTGAAACAGGGGTGCAGCGACTCGATGGCTATCACGCCCTCTGGTACGCCAGAAGCCGTCACGGAACCTCCGACTATTCGCGCATGGCCCGCCAACGCGAGATCGAGCAGTTGATCTTGAAGAAGTTGACCCCAAGCTATGCTCTGACCCACTTTGAAGCTCTAGCCGGTGCTGCCAAGACGCTCGTGGACACCGACATCCCGGATGGCATGGCTGCCACCTATTTCGACCTAGTGCTTAACTCGCGAGGCAAAAAGTCTCGCTCGGTCGAGTTGGTGCCGAAGAACGGTTTTGAGCCAGATCTGCCTAACTACGAAAAGATCCAAGCCGCCATCGCTAAAGCCATTAAGGCCAGCAACTAAACTTTCAAAGACAGGAGGGATGCTTTGGATCTCGCAAAATACGCTGCCGAAAATGGCCTCAAACGCGTTGGCGCTCGCCCACCATTCTTCGCATACCTCAAAGAGTCTTGGCAAAGACGCGAGTTCGCACTTGCTCTCGCCACCTTCACTAGTGCTTCTGACAACGCTCGCAACCGCCTCGGTCGCTGGTGGTTGATCATCACCCCGGCACTTCAGGGCGGCCTTTACGGAATCGTCTTCGGCTTCATCATGGGTTCAGAAAATCGCCCGCTGCACTTCATCGAGTACCTGTTCTGCGGCGTCTTTCTGTTTTCGTTCATGCAGCAAGCCTTCACCTCTGGCGCTACTTCGGTAACTAGTAATGCCGGTCTCGTAAAGAGCCTCAGCTTCCCGAGAGTTTTGCTGCCGATTGCTGCCACGATCAAGCAGTTCATCAACTTTCTGCCTCAGCTCGGGCTCTTATTGGTGACCATAGTTGTATTCGGCAACCCAGTCACTTGGCAGTGGTTGCTAATTGTTCCCGCCACACTTCTGATGCTGCTGTTCGGTGTCGGTAGCTCGATGCTGGCTGCTCGAATGACCGTTCAGTTTCCTGACCTAAACAAACTTCTGCCGTTTCTTTTCAGGTTGGCTTTCTACGCCAGCGGAGTCTTCTTCAGCATCGAGAAGATTTTGGCAAACTACCCGGTCGCCCTCGAAATCATGCGCTTCAACCCTTACTCGTCTTTCATGGACCTCGCTCGCGGGCTCCTGATTCGTGACTACTCGGTCAACGCGGCGACCTGGTGGATCTGCGCCGGTTGGGCAATCTTGCTACCTCTCATCAGCATCGTTCTCTTCTGGAGAGTTGAGGAGCGTCATGGCCGCGAAGACTAAGCAGACCAAGAAGGCCGAAACTCGTCGCCCGGTAGTCATCGTCGACAACGCGCACGTCGTCTACAAGGTTTTCGGAACCGGCCGCAGGGTCACCGGCAACATGGCCAGGGGTGGGCTATTCACCAAGAAGTTACGCTTCCGCGAGGTTCACGCCGTCAAAGGCGTCTCGTTCACGATCTACGAGGGCGACACCGTCGGAATCATCGGCAGTAACGGTTCGGGCAAGTCCTCGCTCATGCGCGCCATCGCGGGTCTCACCCCGTTGAAATCGGGCAGCGTTTTTGCGTCGGCTCGACCAAGCTTGCTCGGCGTCGGTGCGGTTCTGCTGCCAGCTTTGACCGGCGAAAAGAACATCATCATGGGTGGTTTGGCGATGGGCTACAGCAAGAAGGAGATCACCGCCAAGGTCCCCGACATTACAGAATTTGCCGGCATCTCGGAATTCATCGACCTGCCAATGCGCACCTACTCGAGCGGAATGTCGGCGAGACTTCGATTCGCGATCGCGGCATCAAGAAACCACGACATCCTGATCATCGATGAAGCCCTTTCGGTAGGCGACCAAAACTTCAGAATGAAGTCTGAGGCCAGGATGCGCCAGATGCGCGACGAGGCCGGCACCGTCTTCTTGGTGAGCCACAGCATGAAGTCGATTCTTGACACCTGCACTAGAGTCATCTGGATCGAAAAGGGTGACCTCAAAATGGACGGCGACCCTCAAGAGGTTATTGACGCCTACAACGAGCACATCAATTCCACGACAATCGACTAGTCGAATGGCAAAGCAAGCAAGTTACCCAGCACTGAGCGTTTTGATGCCAGTTCTCAACGAAGAGAATTACCTCGAAGCCGCTGTGACTTCGGTGCTGACCCAGAACTATCCAGGCGAAATTGAACTACTTCTTGCACTCGGCCCGAGCAACGACAAGACCAACGCCGTCGCTGCAAAACTTGCCAAGGCCGACAAGAGAATTCGATTGATCGATAACCCGAGGGGTCTAACCACCGTCGGGCTCAACAAGGCAATCAAAGAGACTCGATTCGACTACATCGTTCGAGTCGATGCGCACAGCGAACCACAGGCAAACTACCTGTCTCGCGGCATCGAGATTCTTCTAGAAACCGGAGCCGATCTTCTTGGCGGCATCATGGCGGCCAAGGGTGTGACGCCGTTCCAGAAAGCAGTTGCCTGGGCTTACACCAGTCGATTCGGCATCGGCGGAGCCTCATATCACGTCGGTGGTCAAGCTGGCGAAGCCGAGAGTGCGTATCTAGGCATCTTCAGAAAATCTGCGTTGACTCGCGTTGACGGCTACGACGAGGGCGTTATCCGAGGTGAAGACTGGGATCTAGCCAGGCGCATTCGAGCGACCGGCGGTCTGGTTTGGTTCAGCCCGGAGCTGGGTGTCACCTACTGGCCACGTGCCAGATTCAAGCACCTGGCAAAACAGTTCTACTCAACTGGGGTCTGGCGCGGTGAGTTATCGCGCAGGTCTCTCAAAACGACGTCCAAGCGTTATTTTGTTCCGCCACTCGCGGTGCTCGCTCAGGCGGCTGGGCTCGGAGTCCTTGCGACAGGTCACGTTATCGGCATCATCCCGACCGGTTTCTACCTTTTCATCGTTGCCGCGGTCGCGATGGTTTCGCCAGGCCTCTCGCTCAGCTCCCGGCTCGCGCTTCTCGTGGTGCTGCCAACCATGCACATCTGCTGGGGCGTTGGTTTCTGGGTCGGGCTCATTCGGGGCGCTAACATGGCAACCGTTGACAAGAGCCGCATTTCTTGAGCCAGATGATTCTCGCTCGCTTACAGCCATCACACAGGTAACCGTCTTACTCTTGAATTAGGCGCTGAAAGGCGTTTATTCGGCTTTTTCGGATTAAGGAGGACCTCTGAATGAAGTTCAGAATCGTCTCGGCCGCAGTAATCATTTGCGCAACCCTGCCTTTGGCGGGCTGCGACTTCTTGATGCCAAACTGGGATGCCCTCAGACCGACCGATAACCCGACGACCGCTCAGCCCAGCGACTCGCCTACGCCAACTCAAGAACCGACCAGTTCACCTGATCTAGACAAGGTCGAAGTTGTGGTCTTCGATGCAACGGCAGATGCGAGCGGCATCGACGTGATTGCTAACGTACCGAACGTCAGCGAAGACGGCGGAACCTGCACTCTGACCGTGAGCCAAGCGGGCACCAAGAAAGAGGTCACCGTGAAAGCGGAGTCGAACGTGACCGATACCCAGTGCTTCCCGATGTTCTTGCCGCGCACCGGTTTTGTCTCGGGCCCAGCCACCTTCACCATCAGCTACCTCTCGTCCACCTCGTCGGGTGTTTCGGCGCCCAGCCAAGTAGATATCCCCTAACTCATGTTCAAGGCAATCCGCAGAGCCACCTCGACCGTATTAGCAATACTGCTGGTCGTGGCTGGTCTGACCGCGATTGCCCCGAGTCAGCCTTCGCAGGCCGCCCAAAACGGCAAGATGTTCGACCCCGGTTTGATCATGAGTGACAGCGTTTTCTTCGACTTTGGCACGATGACCGTTGCCGAGATCCAGCGCTTTCTAGACAGCAAGGTGCCGATTTGCAACGCCAACGATGGCGGGCCAACCTGTCTGCGTTATTACAAGCAGGACACCCAGGCCAAAGCTGCCGAAGACGGCAGATGCAAAGCTCTGCCAGCGAAGAAAGATCAGACAGCGGCGCAGATCATCTTCGACGTTGCCAATGCCTGCGGCATCAACCCGCGCGTATTGATAGTGCTCCTGCAAAAAGAGCAGGGTTTGATTCAGGCTTCGAATCCAACTGGTTACATGTATCGAGCGGCCACTGGCTACGGTTGCCCCGACTCCAAACCGGAGATTTGCGGTAAGGGCTCGGTAATCACCGGCCTCTTCAATCAGCTGCACCGCGCGGCTGGACAGTTTCAGTGGTACGGAGATCCACGTGGGTCTTTCACTTACCTAAAGCCGGGCAAAAACGTTTCGATTCTCTACAACCCAAACACCAGCTGCGGCAAGATGACATTCCCGCTGAAGAATCAGGCGACGGCAAACCTCTACTACTACACCCCTTACACGCCAAACGAAATTGCCCTGAAGAACCTTTACGGCAGCGGTAACTCCTGCAGCGCTTACGGCAACCGCAACTTCTGGCGGTTCTACTCGGACTGGTTCGGCAGCCCGATCGGTGGTGGATTCCTCCTGAAGGGCTCAACGCCTGAAACCTACCTGATTGTTGATTCGCAAAAGTACCTCATCGATGACCCAGAACTGGTTGCCTCGCTAGCTCCGCTTGGCCCGCTGGGCAAGATCTCTGACGCCTACCTTGACTCCTTCGCAGATGCCGGACCGGTGACCCGCTTGGTCAAGTCGAGCACCGGGGCGCTGTTCTTGGTTGATCAGGGTAAGAAGTTCACGGTGGCCGGCTGCGCGGTCGCACTGACCCTCGGTCTCGAATGCGCGCTAGCTGTCACTCTCACCACAAACCAGCTAGCAGCACTCCCTAACGGCGGTAGCGCAACCTCTCTTGTGGTTGAACCAGACGGCAGTCGCTACCTCGTTGATGGCGGCGAAAAACGCCAGATCTTGGACGATGCCAGTGTGACCGCGGCAAATCTGAAACTGCCGGTCAAGAGTTCGCTACGCCTCTCAGCCTTTAGTCACCTGCCCTGGGGTGTCCCCGTTGCAAAACCGGGAACAGTCTTCAAAAACAAGACCACGGGCAATCCCGGGGTCTTAGTTGGAGGCAAGTTCTTTGAGCTCAACACCGAGCTCGCCAAAGAAATCGACTTCTCGGATTGGTTCGCCAAGTCATCGGGCACATTGACCGCGGCCGGACTCTCGAAGGTATACAGCAGCGAGACCGTAGGCCCCTATGTCAAGAGCACGGCAGGCACCTTCCTGCTGACCCAAGACGGCAGGCGCGAACTCTTGAAACCTGCCGAGGTAACCCCTAATCCGGCAATTGTGAATGTTGAGTTCACCAACCAAATACCCAACGCGGGGCCGGCAATTTCAACACCGGTTATGGCCCAAACCTCGACCGGTGCGGTTCTGCTGATTGCCGGCAACCAGAAGCGCCTCGTGGCATCTAAGACCGATGTGAGCTTGCTCAAGTCGAGCCTCGGTGCACCGGTTACCAGTTTCGGTGCTACCGCTCTCGCGCAGCTGCAAGAAGGCCCAATGGTCTACGCCCCAGGAGTCACGCTTCGCGCCAAGAAGAGCCGCACGCTCTACCTCGTCGACGCCTACACGCGCCTGGTTTCGTTCAGCGATGAAAACGCCTTCGGTCTGCTGAAACTTCGAGCACCCCGAGTTGTCGCCGACGCTGCGGTCACCAGCTACAAGCAGATCAAGTATTCCGGGCGCTTGGTGCGCTGCAACGGCAAGGCTTGGATGCCGCACTTCGGCAAGCTTCTAGAAGTCGACACCGCCGCAGTTTCAGCCTGGCCTGGCAAGCCGATCGCGTTCAGCTCAGCAAACTGCTCAAGTTTCGTCTATGCCGAGGGTTCGATCGCCCAGTTGGCTCGTGACTCCACAACCAAGCAGGGCTACTTCATTTCGGCAGGTAAAAAGCGCCCGATCACCAGCAGCGTTACCTACCGCGAGCTGCGTGGCAATGGCCCGGGTTACGTCGACGTTGATCCCAAGCTGCTTCAGCAGGTACCTACCGGAGCAAACGTTGAGAACAAGCCACCGGTCAACAACTCCAAGACCTACAAGGTTGTGGCCGGCGACACCCTGGGTGGCATTGCCATCAAGTTCAAGACCACGGTCGCAATTCTCAAGGCGCTAAACAAACTCACCTCAGACGTCATTCAGGTGGGTCAAGTCCTAGCGGTTCCATAGACTTGACGCATGTCTAAACAGGTTGTCATTCTCGCCGCCGGCATGGGCACGCGCCTTGCTCGGCCACTACCGAAGCCACTAACTCAGCTTCGCGACGGCCGCTCGATTATGCAGCAGCAGTTCGACAACTTGGACGCCGCATTCGGCGTCGAATACCGGCCAACCATTGTGGTGGGCTTCAAACTCGAAGCAATCATTGAGCGCTTCCCGGCTGCGAACTTCGTTTACAACGAGATGTACGACCAGACCAACACCTCCAAGAGTCTCCTCAAGGCCCTTCGTGCCTCGGGCGACGGGGGAGTCCTCTGGTTGAACGGAGACGTCGTTTTTCACCCGGAGGTCTTGGTTCGCGTGACCAAACTCATCGAGGCCGAGCAGTCTTTCGTGGTGGTCAACACCGCAAAGGTTTCTGAAGAAGAAGTTAAGTACACCCTCGCAGCCGACGGTTTCATCAACGCGCTTTCCAAGCAGGTAACCAGCGCGCTTGGCGAGGCGGTTGGCATCAATTTTGTTTCTGGTTCAGACAAGGCCGCTCTTATTGCTCGCCTTGAAGAAGTCGCTGACTCCGATTACTTCGAACGCGGCATCGAGCTCGCCATTGAACTAGATTCGCTCAAGTTCAAGGCCGTTGACATCACCGATCTTTACGCCGTGGAGATCGACTTCGACGAAGACCTGGCGAGAGCAAACGAGTTCTTTTAATCTCATCGGTTCGAGGTTCTAGCGACTCGGCCGGGTCGCCGACTTTGATCGCGAAGAGCACCAGTAGCACCCAACCAATCTCAATCAGAAGCCTGCTCTCGGTAAAGTTCTGAACGATGAGTCCGACGAAAACCAAAATGGGCCAGAGGTAGAGCGGGCTCGTGTGTCTAACCGCCAAGCGCCAGAGCGGCACGAATGTGAAGCCGAGCAGGCAGATGAATAGGCCTAGCCCCAGAATTCCCAGCTGAAGCCAGACGTCTAGAAACGCGTTGTGAGCCTGAAGGTAAGGCACCCCGTGCATGACTACCAGACCGTTATAAGGCTCAAGGAACGGGATCCAGTAACTAGTCCAACCCCAGCCCTGAAGAGGTCGCTCATCGATAAGGTCTAGGACCTTCTTCCAGATCTCGGTTCTTCCAGAAATATCGGGGCTCTTGCCAAGTAGCCCAAAAATTTGGGCGCGGAACGCCAAAACCACCAGTGCCGAAACCCCGGTCACCCACCAGGCCGCTCGGTAGTAACGATGCCTGGTCTCTTTGTCTTTACCTTCGGCGGCAATCGAAACTATTGAGGCGAGCACCACGGCGGCGATGGCGAAGTTGACGGTCATCGACCAAGCGTCGGCAAGCGCGGCAACTGCGGTTGCGAGGCTCAGCAGGCTAAGCCAGCGCTTCGATTGGTTGAGGGTGAGTTCTACGAAGAACAAGATAAGCCCCAGCATCGCGACGTAGGCGAGAATGTTCGAATTGCCGACGATGCCCTGGATGCGTCCGCCGTTAAAGAGGTTGCCACGCGTCCAGTAGTAGTCGGGCGCTGGAGGCGTCGCTCCCTCGTAAAACTTGAAAATCGGCGCAATCGGACCACGCACAATCGCCGCCGCGTAAAACTCGAAGATCAGTGACAGACCGAGAATTACTCGAATCGTGTTGCTGAGCAGTGCTAGCAGTTCACGCCAACTGAAGGCGGCTGCCAAAAACAGTGCAAAGGCCGTCTGCACCAGCTGAATAAAGAAGACCCCGAAGGTGGCGAGCTGGTAGTTCGACCAAACTGTGCTGAGCAGAATCAGTGCGAGAAAAGCGGTGAGTGGCCAAGGGATTTGCTTGAGCGTAGCCCACGGCTTGTATTTGAAGATCCAGGCCAGCGCCAGGGCTGCCATGATTGCGCAGATTGCGCCCCATCCAGCCCATGAAAATGTGTTTCTGACGGCATCCCCGGCGAGCAGAATGAAAAGGCCAACATAAGCCAACGCCTTTGTCTGTTTCACTGCACTCTCCTTACTCTCGGTTAGTTTAGCCGCGCAACTAAACTTGTCCTCACGACCTCGGGAGTGTGAGTTGATAGAAAAAATCGAGAATCAGGCGCGTGACTACGCCTGGGGTTCGACCGTCCTGCTCGCTGATGTCCTGGGTTTCAAAGAAACTGGCGAGCCGATGGCCGAAGTCTGGTTCGGCAACCACCCGGGCTCGCCCTCGCGAACGCTCAGCGGGGTCAGTCTCGCCGATATTCGCCCAGAGCCGCTCGGCTTCCTACTTAAGTTTTTGGCTGCAGCGATTCCGCTTTCGATTCAGGTTCACCCGTCGAAGCAAAAGGCCGCCGAGGGCTTTGCGAGAGAGAATGCCGCCGGTCTCGCAGTCGACGACCCGAATCGTTCCTATAAAGATGCCAACCCGAAGAGCGAGTCCCTGGTCGCGATCACAGAGTTTGAAGTCCTGGCAGGTATCAGGCCAGACCACGAGGTCGCTTCGATTCTTGAGTCGCTAGAACCGTTCGTAACCGACAACTCCCTTGAATTCAAAATGCTCCTCGCTGTTGCCAAGACAAACCCAGACCAGCTTTTCGGCGAGGTTCTTGCTGGCGCGGTTGACTACTCGGCTCTGGTTGCCGAGTTGGCAGCCAACCTCAAGTCGCCATCTCGCCCAGAGCAGGAGCTCTTGATCGATCTGTTCGCTGAGTTCGGTGCAGACAAAGGTGCACTTCTTGCAATCTTCATGCGCCACTTCGTATTGCAACCTGGCGAGGCTCTGTCTGTTCCACCGGGCACCCCGCACAGTTATCTGCGCGGTCTCGGCCTCGAGATTCAAGACAACTCCGACAACGTGCTTCGGGCTGGCCTCACCCCGAAGTTGGTTGACGGCAACGAGTTTCTGCACGTGCTAGACATCGAGGTGGCGAAAGCCTGCGAGTTGGTGCGTGCCAGGCAGTTGGCCAAGGGACTGTTTGAATACCCTGAGATCAGCGACGATTACTGCTTGTACCGAGTCGAAGTTTCGAGTCAGAACCTGCTCGCAGATATCAAGTTGCCGGGCGACTCAATCGTGGTCTGCGTATCGGGAGAACTAACAGTCTCGAATTCTCTCGACGAGTTGGTTGTTCTTCGTCGCGGTGAGGCTGCCTACGTCACAGCCGATGCCAACTTCTTTACCTTTGCCGGCAGCGGTGTTGGCTACATCGGCAGCGAGCTTTAGTTAATAGCAGCCCAAGCCGAGCGAACAATCTCTTTGAGATCGTGCTTGGCCACCCAACCCAGGGTCGATTTGATTCTTGAGACATCGGCGCAAAGTCTTGCCGGGTCGCCCGCACGAGCATCGACAACCTCTACTTCAAAGTCGAAGCCAACGGTCTTGTGAATCACATCGATGACAGCGAAAACACTCGCCCCGCTGCCAGTGCCGACATTGAAGGTGTCGAATTCGCGCTGGTCTCGATCGAGGTAATCGAGCGCTAGGACGTGCGCTTCGGCTAGATCCTGGACGTGGACGTAATCACGAATGCAGGTGCCGTCTGGAGTCGGGTACTTGTCACCGAAGACCTTGACCTTGCCACCACTCTTGAGCGCTGCGAAAACAATTGGGATCAGGTTGGCAACCGCGGTGTCGGCTAGCTCGGGAGCCCCTGCACCGGCCACGTTGAAGTAGCGAAGGTTTACGTGCTTTAGCCCCCAGGCCGTCGCTGCATCCTTTGCCATCCACTCGCCAACCAACTTGGTTTCGCCGTATGGGTTGATCGGCTTACAGTCAGCGGTCTCGGTCACCAGGTCGACTTCAGGCAGCCCGTAGGTTGCCGCGCTCGAAGAGAAAACTAGCTTCGTTACCCCGGTTTCTCGCATCGCACCCAGAAGATTCGCCATGCCACCGATGTTCTGGGCGTAGTACCACTCTGGGCGTTCGACAGATTCGCCGACGAGTTTTCTGGCGGCCAGGTGGATCACCGAATCAACCCCGTGCTGCTTGATTATGCGCACGAGTTCGGCTTGGGCATTGGGTGCAGCTAGGTCTAGTTGCTCAACCGGGACGCCGGGGATCCGGTCGCTCAGACCGCTCGACAGATTGTCAACCACTACGGCCGTATCCCCGAGCAGGCGAGTGATGTGTGAACCGATGTAGCCGGCTCCGCCGGTGACTAGGACTGCCATTCCTCAAGGATACCCAAAGCCTCAATAAAGCCTTGAGAGTTGGATTTTTAGAACTTGACTTGAACGAATAACATCAGTGTAATTACATCCAAGGAACTATTTCGGTGCCAGTCACCAGAAGAGGTAATGAAGACATGAGCTCAGACAGTCGCATTCCAGATAACTGGTTTATCGATCCGGTTTTGCTCGGCGTTGCGGGGGCATACTCGAACGACCTTGATGAGAATCCACTGGCTTGGCAGGCAGATGCGGTTTGCGCACAGACCGACCCCGAAGCCTTCTTTCCTGAAAAGGGCGGTTCAACTAGAGACGCCAAAAAGATCTGCTCGGGTTGCGACGTCAAGGCGCAGTGCCTCGAGTACGCACTAGCCAACGACGAGCGCTTCGGAATCTGGGGCGGCCTGTCAGAGCGTGAGCGCCGCAAGCTCAAGAAGCTCGCCTAATCCAAATTGACCGAGACGATAGCCTCACTCGTATCGAGTGATGGCAGAGTGCTTCGAACCGCTACCGGTTCGAGCGTTTTCTCGGCAATCGCAGAACTGAACATCGAGCCAGATCCAAGAAATTGGGTCTGGCTTAACTATTCCAACTCCACCCCTGAGCCAGGTGCCCTCGAGGCCCTGCTCGAGTTAGCAAACCGGTCATCTGAGGTAACGGGCATCATTGGCCCGAAACTGGTTTCAACCAAGAACCCGAGGTTGATCACTCAACTCGGGCTTACGCTTACACCTTTCGGCGACGCCTTCTCGCCGGTGTCTGATGTCTACGACCAGGGGCAGCACGACCGTCCGGGGGATGTCCTTGCCGTGGGCGCTGCCGGAATGCTGGTGCGTTCTTCGCTGTTCGGCGAGATCGGGCTGTTTGACGCCAATGCCCCAGAGCTTGCCGCCGACATTGACTTTTCGATTCGAGCGCGAATCGCCGGCAATCGCGTAGTCGTTGAGCCTAAGGCGAGGGTTGCCTACGACGGCAAGGCGGCCGAACTCGGTCGCTCGATGAAGGTTGAACTTCGCAAGGCCTCGATTCACCTGAGAATGGTCTATTCGCCGCTCTGGCAGGTGGCTCTCTACTGGCTCGGGCTGATTCCTCTGGGCTTCATTCGAGCCGCTTATCGAATTGCGCAAAAGCGACCAGACAAAATCTGGGCCGAAATCTACAGTGCGTTCTGGGGCTTTATTACCCTGCCGAAACGCCTTGCCAGCAGGCAGCTGTTGCCACCCGGCGCTAACATCACGCTCAAGGGGCTGAAGCCTCTCCGTGCGACTTGGCCTGAGGTCAGGGCTTCGGCCAGGACGAGCGCCGACAACGATGAAGCGCAGCAGAACCTCGCCGCCTTCGAGCTCGGCGACGAAGAAGAAGTTGCAACCAAGAGTTTCTCGGCTTCGTACGGCTGGGTGTTTCTCTTGCTCTTGGCGGTTGTGTCTTGGCAACTGTTCCCATGGAGCGCTTCGGTTCGCGGTGAAGCCGTCTTGCCGCTCAGCGCCAACCTCAGCGACCTTTTCGCGAGGGCCGGAGCTAGTTGGCAGCCGATTGCTAATGGCTATTTCGCGCCAAGCGATCCATTCAACTGGGTGCTGCTACTGCTCGGCTCAATCACTTTCTGGGCACCGCAGTTATCAATCGGGCTTCTACTCTTTTTGAGTCGACCAATCGCCTTTTTGGGCGCCTGGCGAGTTGCCGGGCTCTTCACCAAGAAGGTCTGGGCTCGAAACCTCGCGGCAGCGGGTTACGCGCTCTGGCCAGCGTTGGGCATCGCACTGTCAGAAGCTCGAGTGGCCGACGTGGTGGCTGCGACAACCCTTCCTTGGCTGGTGCTGGCGGTTGCTCGCGCCGCTGGTCTCGGGCGCGTGGGCAGTGCCCGGTCGAACCGGCAAACTTGGAGTTGGGTTGCTCTCGCTGGGCTCCTGCTAGCCGTTGTTGGGGCGAGCGCACCTAACCTGCTGGTGCTCGTGCTCTTGGGCTTGGCGATCGTGGCTTCGATTCGTGTCCGCCGTCTCGGCTACCTGTTCTGGATCCCTCTGCCACTCGGGGCGATTTTCGCGCCTTACGCCTACTACTTGATTGTGAGACTCGGCGAGCCCGCTGCAGTGCTCGCTGATCCTAGTTTGACCTCGACCAACGAGGTGTTTGGCAATCTAGACCTGCTTCTGGGCGGCTCGCTCTTTACGGTCATGTATCTGGTTGTTGGGTTGGCCGCGCTGTTGTCGAAGCGCTGGTTGGGGGCCCTCGCGCTCTGGTTCTTCGCGGTAACGCTTCTCGCCGCTGCCTGGCTTACGCAGCAGGTCGGATTCGTAACGCAGTTCGGTGCCGAAACACTCGGTGCTGGCTCGCCAATCCCGCTGCTGTCTGCGGTAGCTCTGGTTTTGGTGGCGCTGGTTGCCATGCTCCTCGAGTCTCTCAATCGCCGCTGGGTCATTCGCGGAACCGCGCTGGCCCTCACCACTCTCGGCTTCTTGCCGCTAGCAATCGCATCGACCATCCAAGCGCCTAGCTTCAGTCGCAGCGATGGCAGAGTCGTGCCGTGGCTCCTCGTCTCGCAAACCGCGAGCGACGCGAGACTCCTCGTGATCTCAGCAGAGACCGGCAACTACACGGTTCAGTGGCTTCCGGTTAGGGGCGCTCACCTTGAAGATGTCAGTACGGCGTATCGTTTCGAGCTCAATGCACTGAACCAGACTTCCGAGTACCAAGCAGTGGCGAAACTCGTCGGAGACATGGTCTCAGCTAACGGCAAAGACATCGGCCCGGCTCTCGAAGACACCAAGGTCCAGTTCGTGCTGGTACCCACAGACAAATCGGCAACCGTCCTAGAAATCGGCGCTTCACTCGACTCTGTGCCACAGCTTGAATCGGCCGGAGTTACCGAATTCGGGCGCCTCTGGAGGGTGAAGGGTCAAAGCGATGCGGGCTTCACCAAGCACTCGGTTTGGTCGGTAACCAAGGGCGTTCAGGTGGCTATTCTCGGGGCATTCCTCTTGCTGGCAATCCCGAGCCGCAGCCGCCGCAAGTCCGTGGGGGAGTCCGAGATTTTCGTAGCGGGGGAGGATTCCGATGTATAAGCGGTGGCTCGCCCTGGCTCTAATCTTGGGCGCTTTGGTCGGTTTCTATTTCAATCCTGTCGAACTTTCGGTGCAGATCGGCAAGCCTGCCGAACCAATCACGGTCAACACGCAAGCGCGTGACTTGAGCTTGGTTTGCCCCGGGGCTTTGTACCGGACGGGCGGTGCTAGCGGAACATCGCTGAAGGTCTCGAGGGCTGGCTCGGCAGCGCTTCTCGGCTATTTTCAAGCCCAGGGCAACCTGAAGTTGGTCGAACGAACCCTGAAGGGCGATACGCCAACTCTGGCCGGGCGATTGAGCGACTCGATTTCGGAAGCCAAGGCACTAACCGTTCAAGACCCCGATGGCTCCGCCGTGCAAGGCTCTGCACTGCTCTCGGCAAGTCAGTCGCAGGTCGCTAAGGCCTCAAACCTGGCCGGCTTGGCTTCGGCGAACTGCATCAGGCCAAGCAGTGACAGTTGGTTGATTGGTGGCGACACATCGCCGGGTCGCGAAACGCTGCTGATCCTTTCTAATCCAACCAACGTGGACTCAACCGTGAACCTAGAAATCATCGGCTCGGGAGGGCCCGTCGCGGCACCTGGCCTGAGCAGCATTTCGGTGCCAAAGTCCAAAACCACCGTGATTCCGCTTGCCGGTTTAGCGCCGAACCTACCCACCTTCGCTGTTCATGTGGTTGCCTCGGGCGGCGCACTCGGCGCTTGGCTACAGACTCGAACGATGCGTGGGCTTGTCGCCGGGGGCGTCGAGTTTGTTGGTCCGAGCATTGATCCGGGCACGTCCTTGGTGATTCCGGGAATCTACCTTCGTGGCGTTGCTGACGCGGCAAAGCTGGTCGGGCTTAGCTCGGCTTACGCCGACCTGGCGCCGATGCTTCGAGTGACTTCGACCTCAAGCAAGCCGGCCACAGTGACGGCGCAAATTCTAGGAGCCAGCGCCGGCACATACGGAACCGTGATTCAGCAGGTTGTGGCGCCAAACTCGACTTTGGACATCCCCATCACAGGATTGCTAGACGGTGACTACGTGGCATTCATTGACTCGAGTGAACCGGTTCGAGCAGCGATTCGCTTCAGCCGAACCAAGGTCGAACAAACCGACTTTGCCTGGGCTCCAGCGGTAACGCCACTGGCCCAAAAAGTCATACTGACGGCACCTGTGGGTGCGATCAGCAAGCTTGCAATCGCCAACCCTGGCAAGTCTTCGGCTCAGGTAAAAATTGGCTCAAGAACTGTGACAGTGCCTGCGGCCTCCGCGATCTCTGTGCTGCTCTCACCCGGCCGCGCAGCCGCTCTGAGTTCTTCGCAACCGGTCTCGGCCAGCGTTGTCTCAGATGTTGACGGTTTGGTTTCAATCGTGCCGGTGCTCGACTACAAAAACCTTGGCGGCGAATTGAAGGTCTTGGTTCGCTAGTCCTTGAACCGATCGGGCATTAGCTCCCAAGGGTCTCGACCGAGCAGCTCTCCAACCGCGAAGAAGACAAACTGTTCGGTGTGAAACCGTTCATCAAGGTAGTCGGGTCTTCGAGTGTGCGTTTGCCGCTGGATCGGGATTCGATAGATCGTGATTCGCATTTCTTGAGGGTCTGCGCGCCAGCGCGGCACCTTTCCGTCCACGACACCGGCCGGCGCATCCAAGATCTGCCAGCGCAATTTGCTCAGCTCGTCGGGCCACTCTTCGCGCAAAAAGTCACAGGTTTCGGCGACAACATCGGCGAATGAGCCGTACGGTCTGCGGCCCAAATTAGCGAGCACATAGTTTCGCAACTGTCGCCCGTGCCTTGACCCTCTAGACCTCATCTACCAATCCTAAGTTTTGACCCAGAAGGTAAGATTTAGGGCATGTCCCCAAGCCTTAACGCAATCGTAAAAACCTATGACATCCGAGGACTTGTCGGTGTCGAATTGACCGAAGAAATGGTCGAGGCGGTTGCCGCAGGCTTTGTCGACGAGCTGGAGCTCGAAGGGCTCGAGGTGGTGGTCGGCCACGACATGCGTGACTCTTCACCCGGCTTCGCGGCAGCATTTGCCCGCGGAGCTCGCATGCGCGGCGGCAACGTCGTATCGCTCGGGCTGTGCTCGACAGATCAGTCCTATTACGCCTCGGGCACTATGAACGCCGCTTCGGCAATGTTCACCGCGAGCCACAACCCAGCCGCCTATAACGGCATCAAACTTTCCCGAGCCGGCGCGCGTGGCATCTCGCTCGACACCGGATTGGCGGCAATTCGCGACCGAGCCAACGCCTACCTAGCCGACGGCATCGTGCCGGTAGCCAACCAGGGGTCGATTCGAGAAGTTGACACACTCGCCGACTATTCGGCTTACCTGCGCTCGCTCGTGAACCTTAGCGATATTCGCCCGCTAAAGGTTGTTGTCGATGCTGGTAACGGCATGGGTGGTTTCACTGTCCCTGCGGTTTTGGGTGCTGGCGTTGGTTTGCCCGCACTGCCTCTCGAGATAATCCCGATGTACTTCGAGCTCGACGGAAACTTCCCTAACCACGAGGCCAACCCTCTAGACCCGAAGAACCTGATCGACCTGCAGAAGGCCGTGCGCGAACATCGCGCCGATATCGGTTTGGCTTTTGACGGCGATGCCGACCGCTGTTTCGTGATTGATGAGAACGGGTCCGCGGTGACACCTTCGGCCGTAGCAGCGATGGTTGCCGAGCTTGAGGTCGCCCGCGAGAAGGCGGCCAACCCTGGCGCACCAATCACGGTCTTGCACAATCTACTAACCTCGCGCGCCTGCATCGAGGCCATTGAAGCCACTGGTGCCAGAGCAGTGCGAACCCGCGTCGGACACTCGCTGATCAAGGATCAAATGGCGGCTGAGAATGCAGTCTTCGGCGGTGAGCACTCGGCTCACTACTACTTCAGAGCTTTCTGGGGAGCCGACAACGGGATGCTGGCAGCGATGCACGTTCTCTCCGCTCTCGGATCCCAAGCGGCACCGCTCAGCGAATTTGCCGCCAAGTACGACCCATACTTTGCCAGCGGTGAAATCAACCACAAGGTTTCTGACGCGAAGTCGATAATCGACGCCGTTTCGGTTGCTTTTGCAGATCGAGCTGCCACCGATCTGCTCGATGGCGTCACGTTCACCTCGAACGACACCGAAAACTGGTGGTGGTTCAACCTCAGGACCTCGAACACCGAACCACTGTTGAGATTCAACTGCGAGGCCAAAAACGCAGAGACCGTTAAATCAATAACTCAAGAAGTCGAAACCTTTATCAAGTCGTAACATTGTTTTATGACAGAGAGAGCTTTGCTAGAGCACCGCGTTAAAGACCTCACCCTCGCTGAGTCGGGTCGTCACCAGATTCGCCTCGCTGAGCATGAGATGCCTGGTTTGATGGCACTTCGTGAGCAATTCGCCGCCGAGCAGCCGTTGAAGGGTGCCCGCATTGCTGGCTCGCTCCACATGACCGTCCAGACCGCCGTCCTGATCGAAACTCTCGTTGATCTAGGTGCGCAGGTTCGCTGGGCTTCATGCAACATCTTCTCAACCCAGGACGAAGCTGCCGCTGCCGTTGTAGTTGGTCGCGATGGCACCGTTGACGCGCCAGACGGATCTCCGGTCTTTGCTTGGAAGGGCGAAAGCCTCGAAGAGTACTGGTGGTGCACCGACCGCATTTTCGACTGGAGCGACGAGGGCTTCGACGGCCCGAACATGATTCTTGACGATGGCGGCGACGCAACGCTGCTCGTGCACAAGGGGCGCGAGTTTGAGCTCTCAGGTTCTGTGCCGCCAACCGGCGTCGATGACTCGCACGAGTACTCGGTGATTCTCGAGCTCCTTCGCGGAAGCCTCAAGAACGACCCGACTCGCTTCACGCGCATCGCTGGCGAGATCCTGGGTGTCACCGAAGAAACCACAACCGGCGTTCACCGCCTCTACGAGTTTTTCAAGCGTGGCGAGCTCTTGTTCCCAGCCATCAACGTGAACGACTCGGTCACCAAGTCGAAGTTCGACAATAAGTACGGAATCCGCCACTCGTTGCCAGATGGCATCAACCGCGCGACCGATGTCCTAATCGGCGG
Source organism: Rhodoluna sp. (assembly GCA_044372535.1). GTDB lineage: Bacteria > Actinomycetota > Actinomycetes > Actinomycetales > Microbacteriaceae > Rhodoluna. Next base: position 18,071 of record JBILRS010000001.1, on the reverse strand, counting down.
CAAGACGGTATTCGTTGCCGGCTACGGCGATGTCGGTAAGGGTGCCGCTGAGGCGATGTCCGGTCAGGGTGCTCGCGTTATCGTGAGCGAAATCGACCCGATCTGCGCGCTACAGGCAGCCATGGACGGCTACCAGGTAGCCAAGCTCGAAAGTGTTATTGAATCGGTGGACATCTTCGTCACCGCAACCGGCAACGCAGGCATCATTCGCCCAGAGCACCTTCTCAAGATGAAGAACCTAGCGATTGTTGCCAACATCGGACACTTCGATGACGAAATCGACATGGCCGGAATATCGCGCATCGAAGGTGTTCAGAGAATCGAAATCAAGCCTCAGGTTCACGAGTGGCGACTGCCAAACGGCAAGTCGGTTCTGATTCTCAGCGAAGGTCGCCTGATGAACCTGGGTAACGCGACCGGGCACCCGTCATTCGTGATGAGCAACTCGTTCTCAAACCAGGTACTCGCACAGATCGAGCTCTACTCGAAGCGCGACGAGTATGAACTTGGCGTATTCGTGCTGCCTAAGGCTCTTGATGAGCAGGTGGCCAGATTGCACTTGAAGGCTCTGGGAGTAGAACTCACCGAGCTAACCAACGACCAAGCTCGCTACATCGGGGTCCCGGTTGCCGGGCCTTACAAGGTTGATCACTACAGGTATTAGGAGTTTCCGATGAAGAAAATTCTTGTTGTTGAAGACGATTCAGAGATGAATGAGTCGATCGTCGAGATCCTCCAAGCTGCTGGCTTTGAAGCAGAAGGAATCCTCGACGGTGGCGCTGCCATGGCTAAGTTCACCGCGATGCACCCTGACCTGGTTTTGCTCGACGTCCAGCTACCTGGACTAAACGGCCTCGAAATCGCTGGACTGATTCGTCAGAACCACGGCACCCCGATCATCATGTTGACCGCTCGCACAGACACCGAGGACATCGTCAAGGGTCTAGAAGCGGGAGCCGACGATTATGTTCCGAAGCCTTTTGATTCTGCGGTTTTGATTGCAAGAATCAACGCTCGACTGCGCGACACCAAACCTGCCGGAGCCGAAGTCATCACTCTTGGCCCGATCACAATCGATGTTCCTGGCCACGAGGTTAGAAAAGACGGCATCCGCCTGCAGCTAACCCCGCTCGAGTTCAACTTGCTTCAGACTCTCGCCGCTAGCCCGGGCGAGGTATTTAGCCGCGAAGAGCTGCTCGTCAAGGTCTGGGGCTACCAGTTCAAGCCTGACGACAAGTTCAAGCCTGACACTCGACTTGTGAACGTTCACGTTCAGCGCCTGCGCTCAAAGATTGAAGAAGACGCCGACTCGCCACACTTCGTGTTGACCGAGCGTGGAATCGGCTATAAGGCCGGATCCAACTAATTGGCACAGTTTCTCCGGCGCCTGGTCGCCTTCTTTAGGCGTTCACTTCAAGCGCGCTGGGTCGCGGCAACGCTCGTGCTGAGCACGGGGGCACTTGTCTCAGTCGGTGGTTTTCTAAGTTACTCAATCGGTGCCGGTCTCTTCGAGACCCGCCAACAGCAGATCATGATCGAGGCCGAGCGTGCGGTTGTCGAGGTGCAAAACACGTTCACCGCCTCAACATCCACTGATACGGCAACCCTCCAGGGCCTCATGAACACAGTGGTGCCAAACTTGGAGTCGAAGACCACCAACGCGACCCGCACCGTTGCGCTCTTGCGCAGCCCCGGCATCTCAAGTGGTCAGTACTTGCAGTCCCCGGTTTCGCTCGGACTAGATGTGAGTATCGTGCCCGAGGCGCTGAGACTCGAAGTGCGCGCTAACGAATCGAAGTTGGTTTATCAATCGGTTCCACTGCAGGCAGGCGCTGAGATTCACCCTGGCCTCATCGTTGGTTCGAAGATAGAAATCCCTGTCGCGGGAGCCTACGAGCTCTATCTGGTCTATGACCTCGGCAGCGCGCAGCAGACGCTTGACTTCGTGCAACGCACTTTGGTCTTCGGTGGCTTGGTGCTGATTCTGCTCCTCGGTGCCGTTTCGTTCTATGTCACCGGACGTATCGTTAGTCCGGTTCGTAGGGCAGCCGATGTCTCGGCCCAACTGGCAGCAGGCGACCTGGAACCGCGCCTAGAGGTCGCCGGAGAAGATGTCATTGCCGCCCTGGGTCAGTCGTTCAACACGATGGCAGACAGCATGCAGAGCAAGATCGGCGAGCTGAGCAAGTTGTCGCAGATGCAGCAGGAATTCGTCTCGGATGTTTCGCATGAATTGCGCACACCGCTAACGACCATTAAGTTGAGCGCCGAACTACTGCAGGCCAGGCGAGAAGAGCTCGGGCCGGCTGCCATTCGAAACCTGGACAAGTTGACGGGTCAGATCAACCGGTTCGAGGATCTACTCTCCGACCTCCTAGAGATTTCGAGATTCGACGCCAAGTCGGTTGTCGGTGACTTTGAGGTTGAGGATCTGAACGGTGTCGTTGGTTTGTCGCTGGCACACATTCAACCGCTTGCTGACAGCAAGGGCTCCACGCTTGAGGTGGATATCCCGAATGGGCCAGTTGAGGCCGAGTTTGATCCTCGGCGAATCGAACGCGTGCTGAGAAACCTGCTTTCTAACGCAATCGAACACGGAGAAGGTAAACCAGTTCGAATCGAAGTCGGGCAGAACGCCACCGCAGTAGCAATTACGGTAACCGACTTCGGTGTGGGCATGACTCCGGAGCAGGTCGCCAGAGTCTTCGACAGATTCTGGAGGGCCGACCCCGCCCGAAAGCGCACAACCGGTGGTACGGGGCTAGGTCTAGCCATCGCCTTGGCAGACACAACGCTCCACAACGGTTGGCTGCAACTGGTTTCGAGCCCAAATAAGGGCACCACGTTCAGGCTCACCCTGCCTCGCAAACAGAAGGTTCAGTTCACGCAATCACCTCTTCCACTCGGGCGGAGGGAACGATGAAGCTCAGGGCTCTAATTGTTGCTTCGCTTATCTTGGCGCTGACCGGCTGCGCCACGATTCCGCAGTCTGGCAAGATCGGCTACGGCCCAGATGTGGCCTCGGGGTTGACCAACGATGAGGTTTACTACTCGCAAACCGGACCAATCGCGGGTGCGACTCAAGAGGCAATCCTCTACGGCTTCTTGAACTCCGGTAACGGGCCACAAAACGACTACGCGGTGGCGCGAGAGTACCTAACCAGCATGTTTGCGACTGAGTGGCAGCCAAACCAAGAGGTGCTGATTCAAGACGGTGCCCCTGAGCTCTTCAAGCTCAACGATCAGGAATACCGCGTAACAGTAGGGGTGTCGGCCCAGATTGACGCCGATGGGCGATACACGAGCCTTCCCGCCGGCACCAAACGGACCTCAACCATCAAGTTCGTGCAATCGGCAGGCGAATGGCGCATCGATTCTGCCCCCAACCAAACGATTCTGAGCCAACCAAACTTCAAGGTGATTTTCCGTTCGTATTCGCTTTACTTCTTCGAGCCGAGCCTGAACTACCTGGTGCCAGATGTGCGGTGGTTCCCATCTCGCGCATCAACCGGAACAAGGTTGATGAACGCACTATTGAAGGGGCCGACCGATTGGCTCAAGCCCGCGGTGGTCAACGTAATCCCCGCCGGCACCAAGCTGAACATCAACGCGGTCACCGTCGAAAATGGCGTTGCTCAAGTCGACCTGAGTTCGCTTGCGCTTAGAGTGCCCGAAGCAAAACGCTCCAGGTTGAAGGCCCAAATAACGGCCACCCTGAAGCAGCTTCCAGATGTAACAAACGTCGAGATTTCGATTCAACGGACTCCGCAGCAAATTGATCAATTCGATGATGGGCTACCTCCGCGCATCGGCACATCGCCGATTGTGTTAACCGAAAGCAGCCTCCTTCGCCTCGGAACCGGAAGTCCGCAGGCAATCACAGGAACAGCGAATCAGATCGCAGCGCTGCAACCCACCGATTTCGCCTACTCGAAGCTCGCGAACCGCCTCGCGCTGGTTTCTAGTGCGGGAGTCAGCCTTCTCGAACTCGGGTCTTTCAACAAGTCCAGAGTGATTGATGGCAGATCGAAGCAGCTCGCCCCGAGTTTCGACGTGCGGGGAGACCTCTGGACCCTCAACGCGGTCGAAGGCGCTCGGTTCATGGTCACTGGTGAAGGTAGAACTTTCCTGGCAAACCCCTGGGTTGCCGGCATCCCGCAGTCATTCGCGGTGTCGCCCGAGGGTTCGAGAATTGCCGTCGTCTATCTGATCGACGAAACCAAGGTCACCTACGTGTTCCCGCTTGAGCGCAACAAGCTCGGCAAGCCGGTTTACCTCGGTAAGCCGCTGCAGGTAACCTCAGCTCCAGCCAACTCAGACAAGGTGACCTGGGCCGACAGCGTTACCCTTGCGCTCTTATCGCCCACCCAACCGGTCGGCTTCATCCCATTCCTAATCACCTTGGGCGGGCAACTGAAGGCCTCGACGGCCGTAGAGAACGCCACCTCGCTGACGGTGAATGGCATCGGCCAACTCTTCGTTCTGCAACCCAACGGCAATGTGCTCGAGTCGCGCGGCTCATCCTGGCTAAACGTGGCTCAAGGCGCTCTAGCACTGCATATCTCGAACGACTAGTTACTAACAGCCCGGTTTTTGCCGCACGAACCGCACCAAACTTGACTTCGTGCAATTTCTTGAAACTCTCCTACCCTCCACCTGCGCCGGTTGCCGAAAGGTCGGGCGAGCAATCTGCGCCGACTGCCTCGACGAACTACGACCAAACCCCAGGCGGGTTGTTAGAGGCATCTCGGGCTGGTCTGTCATTGACTACGGCCCGATCGCAACCAACACGATCAACGCCTTCAAAGAGCACGGACGCACGGCTCTACTCGGTGACTTTTGCAAACTCCTCGACGAGATTGAGATTTCGGACGGAGTGGTTCTTGTCGGTTTGCCATCAGCCCAGAACACAACGCGCAAGCGAGGCTTCGTCCCCGCAGAACTCCTAGCCGAACGCCTGGCAAGACGCCGCCTCCTGGGCTCGGCGCACGCGCTGGTTTTCAATCGAAAGATTGACGACCAAGCGAAACTGAGCAAACTCGAGCGCGAAGCGAACCTGGTCGGGGCGATGCTAGCCAAACCCGTCACTGGTGCTGTTGTCCTGATCGATGACGTGGTGACCACTGGTGCGTCGCTAAATGAAGCGGCTAGGGCCATGGCTGCCGCCGGCAATCAGGTGGTCGGTTTCGTCACAATCGCTGAAACTATCCTGAGAAATGACATTTGAGCCAGACCTTCGAGTGCTTGCAAGCGCCGGTGAAATAACGCTCATTTAGCCTCAGCGTTTAGGATTGAACCTAGACATTACCGTTTGGAGTCAAGCCTTGGCATCTGTGATCAATAAGTTGCTACGTGCGGGCGAGGGTCGCGTTCTCGCGAAGCTTCGCAACTACGTACGCGCAGTAAACGCACTAGAAGAAAACTTCAAGCAGCTCACCGATGAAGAGCTTCGCGGCGAGACAGACGCGCTTCGTGAGCGCTACGCTGCCGGCGAGAGCCTGGACGACCTACTGCCTGAGGCATTCGCAGCTGTGCGAGAAGCCTCCGTGCGCACCCTGGGCATGCGCCCATTCGACGTTCAGATCATGGGTGGTGCAGCCCTGCACCTCGGCAACATCGCCGAAATGAAAACCGGTGAAGGTAAGACCCTCGTTGCCACCCTTCCCGCCTACCTAAACGCAATCGCTGGCCGCGGTGTCCACGTGGTCACCACCAACGACTACCTTGCTAGCTACCAGAGCGAGCTGATGAGCCGCGTCTTCCGCGCCCTCGGCATGACCACCGGCTGCATCACCGCCGGGCAAGAGCCGTCCGTTCGCCGCGAAGAATACCTAGCCGACATCACCTACGGCACCAACAACGAGTTTGGCTTCGACTATCTGCGCGACAACATGGTTTGGGCTAAGTCCGACCTGGTTCAGCGCGGCCACTACTTCGCCATCGTCGATGAGGTTGACTCGATCCTGATCGATGAGGCCCGAACCCCTCTGATCATCTCTGGCCCGGCTTCTGGCGACGCAAACCGCTGGTTTGCCGAGTTTGCCAAGATTGCCGAAAAGCTCGAACCAGTCATCGACTACGAGGTTGACGAAAAGAAGCGCACCGTAGGAATCCTTGAGTCCGGCATCGACAAGGTTGAGGACTACCTCGGCATTTCGAATCTCTACGAGTCGGCAAACACACCGCTGATTTCGTTCCTCAACAACTCGATCAGAGCGAAAGCGCTTTTCAAGCTAGACAAGGACTACGTCGTCATGGACGGCGAAGTGCTGATCGTCGACGAGCACACCGGACGCATCCTGGCCGGCCGACGCTACAACGAGGGCATGCACCAGGCCATCGAAGCCAAAGAAGGCGTTGAGGTTAAGGCCGAAAACCAGACCCTGGCCACCGTCACCCTGCAGAACTACTTCCGCCTGTACTCGAAGCTTTCGGGTATGACCGGTACCGCAGAGACCGAAGCGGCCGAGTTTGTGAACACCTACAAGCTTGGCGTCGTTTCGATCCCGACCAACAAGCCGATGATTCGCATCGACCAGCCAGACCTCATCTACAAGAACGAAGAGGTCAAGTTCGGCATGGTCGTCGAAGACATCGCGGCCCGTCACGAATCCGGTCAGCCGGTGCTCGTGGGTACCACCAGCGTTGAGAAGAGCGAGTATCTGTCTCGCCTGCTTTCAAAGCGCGGTATTCGCCACGAAGTGTTGAATGCTAAAAACCACGCTCGTGAGGCAGCGATCATCGCTCAGGCGGGTCGTCTCGGTTCGGTCACGGTTGCCACCAACATGGCCGGTCGTGGAACCGACGTAATGCTCGGTGGTAACGCCGAGTTCCTAACTGTTGAGGCTCTCGGTAAGAAGGGTCTCAAGTCTGAGGAGAACCCAGAAGAGTACGAAGCAGCCTGGGCAACCGCCTTCGAAGAGATCAAGGCCAAGGTCGCCGAAGAAGCGGCCAAGGTTCTTGAAGTGGGCGGACTCTATGTCCTAGGCACCGAACGTCACGAGTCTCGCCGCATCGACAACCAGCTTCGCGGTCGTGCCGGTCGCCAGGGTGACCAGGGTGAATCACGCTTCTACCTTTCGATGACCGACGACCTGATGCGTCTGTTCAACTCTGGAGCAGCCGCAAGCCTGATGAACAACCGCAACCTACCTGACGACACCGCCATTGAGTCAAAGATGGTTAGCCGCGCTATCGCTAGCGCGCAGTCGCAGGTTGAGGCGCGCAACGCCGAGCAGCGCAAGAACGTCTTGAAGTACGACGACGTTCTAAACCGCCAGCGCGAAGCCATCTACACCGATCGCCGTCACATTCTCGAGGGTGATGACATCGCAGATCGCGTAGACACCTTCATCGAGGACGTCATTACAAACGTGGTGTCGAACCACCTCTTCGAACACGGTGCCGACTGGGATCTCGAAGCACTTTGGGCAGAACTTCGCACCATCTACCCGGTAGGCATTGAAATCTCTGAGGTTCTTGCCGAGGCGGGTAACCGTTCCAAGTTGACCAAGGCCTGGCTGAGCAATGAACTTCTCAGTGACGCCCGCGTTGCTTACAAGAACCGTGTGGCTCAGATCGGCGAAGAGGCAATGCGCGAACTTGAGCGCAGAGTCGTCATGTCGGTAATCGACCGCAAGTGGCGCGATCACCTCTACGAGATGGATTACCTGAAAGAGGGCATTGGTCTTCGAGCCATGGCCCAGCGCGACCCGCTTGTCGAGTACCAGCGCGAAGGTTTCACCATGTTCCAGTTGATGATGGGTCAGATTCGCGAAGAGTCCGTCAATTACCTATTCAACATCGAGGTTCAGGCGGCTCCGGTTGCCCCGAGCCAAGAGAACCTGACCTTCTCGGCCCCGAGCGAAGAGGGAGACGCCGAGATTGTCGACGAAACCCCTAAGCGACCAAACAACGGTCAGGGCAGCTCGTTCTTTAGAAACACCTAGAGCACCGTGATGGCGGTGGCTACCCACTTGCCATAGCGACCTTCCAGGCGAATAGCTACCGCGCGCGTGCGCTTTTCGGTGGCTAAAAGAATCACCGACTGAACCAGGTTTGGCCTCGTGTACTCGTGGTGAACTCGAGAAACCTTGATGTTTGGCCAGGGGATTCGCTTTGAATTCGAGAACCTATCTCGGGCTTTGGCCGCCGATCTGCTCTTCAGCAACTGGTAGATGTCTTCGGTAACCAGATTGCCCAGCTGGGCAATCGACCGCACACCCTCCAGCACCTCCATCACGGCGGGAGCCAGGTACTTCAGCTGTTCCACTGGGTCAGGCAACTCCGCAGTTGCCCCTCTTTCTAGTTGTGTGACGCTATCCATTTCGACCTCATTCTCGGCAGGTTTGAAAATGATAATTACTTTGTATAACAAAGTCCATATCTGGGTTAATTGCTTGTGAATAACAATTTTTGAGCCCTATTCTTGCCGATACTTCAGCCATGAACTTTGACGCGATACTTGATGATCTCGAGGCTTCCTTCACCCGCCTCACCACCAACACAGCCAAACTAACCAACCGTAAGCCCGTTGGCTACAGCCGAGTTGTCTTTGGCAAAGACCACTTCTCGGGTCTACTGCTAGAAGCCGACTGCTGGCATCTGGTCGCCTTTCGAGGCAACCCGATGATCGCAACCGAACCGGGTGAGGCCGACACGTCCACGAAGTCGATCCGACAGACTTGCACCCGCCTGATCGGACTCTGGCTTCGCCTCGAGCTTGGCGACCGAAGCATCCGGGGGAGGCTGCTTGATATCGAAGGTCGAGTTCTCATCTTCAGAGAATTCTTGATCCCAATCGACTGCATTCGACGCATCGAACTCCACGCTGTGGATAACCGGGTCGACTAGCTCGCGAATGTCGCAACCTTGATGCGTGCAAAAAGTTCACAAACTTGGCAAACGCAAATCGGCTTGGTTGGCGATGCCGCTAGCCCTAGCCCTCGGCGCAGCAACGGCCCTACTTTGGCCACAGAGCCCAACTCACGAGGTTCTGGTAGCCAAAACCGATCTCGCGTCAGGAGCGGTTGTCTCGACAAGCGACTTCGAAAAGCGCAGGGTCCAGCTGGGTGACTCGGCCTCGCTCTACGCGATCACTCTGCCAGCCGATGCCGTGCTCCTCAGCCGACTCGTCCAAGGTGAAATGCTGACAAGCTCCAATCTCACGGCGACGCCCCTGAACACCCGCATCCCCACGGTTCTAACCTTCAAAGACACACTGCCGGCAAACCTGAAGGTCGGCAGTCAGGTCGATATTTGGGCGACCGAACAGGCGGGTGAACCAGCACCGATTGCACTCGAGTGCGAGGTGGCGACTCTCCGGGCAGAAGTCGCTCTGGGGCAGCGAGCAACCGCGGTAGAGGTCAACTGCCTGCCCGAGTTCCTGCCAACACTCCTGCGTGCCAAAGCCAACCAAGCGGTCATCGCACTCGTGCTGCAGCAGACGATGTTAGACCAGTGACGCTAACTCTAGAAACCCCGCCGACCAGGCGCTCGATTCGCGCGGCAAAGCCCAAAAACCTTCGCGTTATCACAGTCTGGGGCTCACAGGGGAGCGGAAAGTCGACGATTGCCCTAAACCTCGCCGCAGAACTAGCAAAGGGCAAGCACAGCGTGCTGCTTATCGACGCCGATACCCACTCCGCATGCCTGACCACCGCCCTGGCCCTAAACGAACACCCCGCCGGCCTTGCCCCGATGCTGAGATTCGCGAGACAGGGTCGCCTTGGCCCTGCCGAATTCGAGAGTCAGTCACTCAAGCTGCGCTCGGCCAATGCCACGTTCTCTCTAATCCCCGGAATCAACCCGACCCGCTGGTCGGAGGTCACCCCACAAGCATTCGAACTCCTCCTCGAATACTCCGTTCGGCAATTCGAGTACGTCATCATCGACACCGCCGCAACCATCGAGCCGAGCCTCTACTCCGGCGCCCACCCGCTCGAGCGAAACGAGTTCACTCGCTGGCTGATTCGCTCCTCCGAGCTCCTTCTGGTCACCTTCGCGGTTGACCCGGTCTCGGTCGCCAGGTTTCTGAACAGCGAACCCGAATTACAAGAATTGCGACCAGAAAAACCGACCCTGATCGTGGCTAACAGGTTTCGCACCACAACCCTCGGACCAACGGCAAAGCGACAGCTTGAACAGACCCTGAAGGCCCTGACCAACCGCCAAATCAACGCCTTTTTACCCAATGACCCCAAGTCACAAGACGCGGCTATGAAGAACGGCACCCCACTCGCCGGCACCCGAGCAAAGTCCCCACTCCGCAAAGCAATCGCCCAATTGGTTCGAGAGAAAAAGTTGGCTGGCTAAACTCGTTTTCGTGGCAACTCTCACCGAACAGCTCAAGAAACAGGGTGTGGCGTCGAACGCCGACATCGACTGGTTGAACCAGCTGTCGGCTGACTGGCAACTCGTTGCCGACCTGGTCTCAGCCGACCTAGTGCTCTGGATCCCAACCAAAGAGGGTTCGTTCATCGCCGCCGGCCACGCCCGACCAGCAACCTCGGCCACCATCTTCTACCGCGACATCAGCGGCGAACCCAGCGACAAAGCGCTAAGCAAACTCATCAAGAGCGCCTTCGACTCGGGGGAGTCCACCGACTTCACCGGCGCCTCTCAGTACGAAGGCGTGCCAACTCGAGTGGCGGCAATCCCAGTGCGCCGAAGAATCAGTGCGAAGAACCAAGAAGTCAACCCGACCCCGATCGCAGTTGTCACCAGACACGCGAACCTCGGCGAAACCAAAGAGCCGACCCGCCAACAACTCAGCTTTAGGCAAGCAGGCGAAGACCTCCTCGAAATGATGGGCAATGCCCAATACCCCGACCTCGGCAACCAGACCGGCTCGAGACGAGGAGCCCCGAGAGCCAACGACGGTTTCTTGCGTCTCGACGACCACGGCACAGTCACCTTCGCCAGCCCTAACGCGGTCAGCGCATTCGCCAAGTTCGGCTTCCCGCGCGAGCTGGTAGGCGAAAACCTCACCGAAGCGGTGGTCTTCGCCAGCAAAGCCAAGCTCCGAAGTGACGAGGATCTCGCCGTGGTGCTAGCCGGCATCGCCCCCAGGCGCACAGACGCCGAGTCGAAGTCGGCAACCCTTTCGCTTCGGTCGATTCCGATCAAGTTAGACAACGACCGCACGGGCTCAATCATTCTTTGCCGCGACGTCTCTGAGCTCAGAAGGCAAGAGCGTGAACTGATTACCAAAGACGCAACCATTCGAGAGATCCACCACCGAGTCAAAAACAATCTGCAAACCGTAGCCAGCCTGCTCAGAATTCAGTCAAGGCGAGCCAACAGCGAAGAAACCAAAGAGTCTCTAGAACAGGCCATGCGCAGAGTGAGCGCAATCGCCCTCGTTCACGACACCCTCTCCGAGGGGCTCAGCCAGGAGGTCAACTTCGACGAAGTCTTCGACCGAGTTCTACTGCTGGTCAGCGAGGTTGCCGCGAGCCATAACACCACGGTTCGAACCATCATCGACGGACGCTTTGGCCAACTCAAAAGCGAAAAGGCGACACCTCTTGCGGTCGCATTAACGGAGGTCGTAACCAACGCCATCGAGCACGGCCTGGTTGACCGCTCCGGCAACGTCTTAGTTCATGCCGAGCGCAGACAAAAGAAATTGATAATCACCATCAGCGACAACGGCAGAGGAATCCCAGGCGGCAAGATTGAGCCTGGTTTGGGTACTCAGATTATTCGCACGCTAATCGAGGGTGAACTCCGCGGCAGTATTGTTTGGTTCTCGCCTAGAGAAGGTGGAGCAAGAGTCGTTATTGAGGTTCCGCTTTAGCCAGCGCGGCGTGCGCGAGCGTACTTGCGCTTGAGCGACTTACGCTCGTCTTCTGAAAGTCCGCCCCAAACACCAGTGTCTTGGTTCTCTTTGATTGCGTACTCGAGGCAACTTGTTGCAACAGCGCATTCGCGGCAAACAGCCTTGGCCTGATCGATCTGCTCGACAGCTGGACCGGTGTTGCCGACCGGAAAGAAGAGCTCAGGGTCTTCGGTGAGGCAACGTGCTTGGTCTTGCCACTGCAGGTCCATATATTCCTTTAGGTCGGAGGAAAAGTCTTGAGGCGACTACGCCTTAGGCTAGAAAAGAGCGCGAAAAACGAGGTTTCGCGGGAGGTTTTCGTTACTCAATCGTTTCACGCCCGAGCAGTTTTGGCAATACCCAAGTTAAGGATTTAATGAAAAAGCCAGTCCAACTCAAGGTACTCGTTGCCATTACTGGCCTAGAGACAGCCGCAGTGGCCACAGCGCTCGCTCTCGGCGTAATTAACGTAGTGATGGGTCAAGAGAAGAACCTGGGCATGAGCCTAGCCCTCGACGTTCTGATCGCAGCCTTCGTTGTCTGGGGCGTCTTCATCACCAAAGGGCTCTGGCAACTAAAGAGCTGGGCCAAGTCTTCCTCGATCTTTTGGCAAACCGCGCAACTCGCAATCGCCTTCGAATCCTTCCAGGGCGCCAATGCCAACCCAGCGATTGCCTGGGCGCTAATCATCCCAAGCGTGATCGTCCTCGCGTTGCTGTTCACCAGCCCGCTAGCAAAAATGCTTAGAAGAGATTTAGAGGCCCAGTAGCTTCTTCAACATCTCAACGTGACCGGTTGCCTTCACGTTGTAGAGAGCGTGGGTGAGAACACCCTTCTCATCCATTACAAAAGTCGAACGAAGAACACCCTCGTATTCACGACCGTAAAGCTTCTTTGTTCCAAAGGCACCGTATGCCTTGTGCACCGATAGCTCTGGGTCAGATAGCAAGTCGAAACAAAGTGACTGATCCTTGTGGAACTTAGCGATCTTCGAAATCTTGTCTGGAGAAATACCGACCACGCTGTAACCAGCGGTTGTCAACGAACCGAGGTTCTCCTGAAAGTCGCAGGCTTCTTTGGTGCAGCCAGGCGTGGACGCAGCCGGGTAGAAGTAAACGATCGCCTTTTTGCCAGCCAGTGAAGACAGCTGAAAAGACTCCCCAGCTTGGTTCTCAAGAGTGAATGTCGGGGCCTTCTGGCCAGCCTCAAGTTTCGCTAATTCCATGGTTTCCCTCTCCCGTAACAAGCCCATTCTAACGAGCGTTTGTAACCAACCCTCAATGCTGTTATTCTTGACACTCGTTGCGTCTGCAACACGCACCTCTAGCTCAATCGGCAGAGCAACTGACTCTTAATCAGTGGGTTCTGGGTTCAAGTCCCAGGGGGTGCACGAAGTCCCGGTTCCTTCTCACGAGGACCGGGATTTCTCTTATTGGCGGTCTTCGTCTTCATCCTCGTCGAAAAGATTGGCTACATAATTAGCGGCGTAACCTCCGCTGTAACTTGGACCTTCGTAACCGCCGGGCCCGGAATGAATGTCACCTTCGCCCATGTCTTGGTCTGTGATCTTGGATTGCTGGTTACTGGGTCTTTTCAACCCAAAAAGGAGTCCGAGGCAACCGGCGGCCATCTTAGCGAGCCTTCAATCTCACTTGGATGGTCTTTCCGCCAAGTGAGAAGGCTTTGCCGCGGATCTGGAATTGGGTGGTGGTCTTGATGGCTATCTTGGTGAACTTCACGCTTCCTTTACCATCAACGAGAACTGACTTCACTTGAGTCCATGATGACCAACTGCCTTTGACGAAGCTTCGTTTCCACAGGAGAGCAGTTTTGAAGACGCTTCGAGCGGGTGCTGATTTTGCTGCTGAAGCGGCAGAAACTTTTCCATCTGCATTCGTAATAGTGCCGTATACGTTGAAGTAGGCATTTTTGTAGACCTGAGAAGGTGCTGTAACTGCAATTGAGGGAACATCTTCCACAACAACCAGGGCGTATCCATCTGCCCATTCCTCAAAGGGCACCTTCACAACAACTTGGACGTTGTCTATAGGGTTTACAAAAACCATCGCACTCCGCATCTGCTCATAGTTACTGAAGTTCGGGTCTAGATATTTGGCCAAATCTAGGGCAAAAGCTCGCACAACGGCGGTGCCGTCCGTGCCGCTTCGGTCAATTGTTTGTCCACAGGTGAAGCCCATTTCGTATTGTGCACCCCACAAGCTAACTTGTTGGTTTGCAATTGGTAAGCCAGCCTCCGAAACTAGTTTGAATTTGTAATCTCGCAATGGAGGTGTTTCTAGCAGGATCAATGGGTTTGACTTGTCCACTGAGCCGCTGATTAGGCCTGGGGGAAGAAAACACCTATCACCAAGGCTTACGTATAGCCGATACTGCCCAGGATAAACTTGCGCTCTGGCCTCGCCCTTGGAGTTGGTCACCACGGTCACTCCGAGTGCGACTCCTTTGGCGGACTCAGAGGAAACGACCAGCTCCGTGTTTGGTATTGGTTTTCCGTTGACGTCTGCAACCCGAACGGTCGCGACGAAAATAGAAGATGCCTCGCTAGAGACATTAGCTGTGCCAACGATCCCCAGTGTCAAAGCCAGAGATACGAAGATGCGTGCAATTTTGTTTTTCATGGTCCCCCAAGAAGATTAGGGTTTCAGTCTAAGGAAGCCCACCGACACTAAATGTCGTTGGCTGAGAAGAACTCTAGACCTGGAGCATAATGAGAATGAAGGAATCGAGGTGATTTAGATGTCAAACGATGGATGCTGCGGCGGAGAGTGCCAGTGCAAGCGCAACGACGAGAAGAAGAACTAGTTCCTTTTCTCCAATAGAAAGAATTGTTTATGTCCAGCATTGACTGGGAAGCCCTTCGCGATGCCGCGAAGGCAGCGATGGCTAACGCTTATGCGCCCTACTCGAAGTTTCCGGTTGGGGCAGCTGCACTGACCGATGATGGTCGGGTTGTTTCGGGTTGCAATGTCGAGAATGCGTCTTACGGGGTGGGCCTTTGTGCCGAGTGTGGTTTGGTTTCGAATCTGACCATGACCGGGGGCGGAAAGCTCGTCGCTTTCACCTGTTGCGATGGCAACGGCAGCGTTTTGATGCCTTGCGGCAGATGCCGCCAACTCCTGTTTGAGCACTCTGCTCCGGGCATGATCCTCGAGACCATTTCGGGTTTCAAGACGATTGAAGAGGTTTTGCCAGATGCCTTTGGCCCTCGTGATTTGGAAGAGTTCAGCAAGTGAGTTTTGATGCGGTTCAGCTGATTGTTCAGAAGCGTGAAAACGGGGAGCTTTCGACCGAGGGAATCAACTGGTTAGTTGAGAATTACACCAACGGGAACGTGGCCGACTACCAGATGTCGGCGATGACGATGGCGATTCTATTGAACGGAATGAGTCGTCGAGAGATTAAAGACTTGACCATGGCGATGATCGCTTCGGGCGAGCGTTTGGATTACTCGGGCTTAGGTGCTCCGACTGCCGACAAGCATTCAACCGGTGGTGTTGGCGACAAGATCACGTTGCCGTTGGCTCCGCTGGTTGCGGTGTTCGGGGTTGCCGTGCCGCAGCTCTCGGGTCGCGGCTTGGGCCACACCGGTGGCACGTTGGACAAACTTGAGGCAGTGCCAGGTTGGCGAGCTGCTCTCTCGAACGAAGAGATGTTTGCTCAGTTGGACTCGGTTGGGGCTGTGATTTGCGCTGCTGGTTCTGGTTTGGCTCCGGCTGACAAGAAGCTCTATGCACTTCGCGATGTGACCGGGACTGTCGAGGCGATTCCTCTGATCGCGTCGTCGATTATGTCCAAGAAGATTGCCGAAGGCACATCGGCTTTGGTGCTCGACGTCAAGGTTGGCTCGGGCGCTTTCATGAAGACCCTGGATCGCGCAACCGAGTTGGCGCAGGTCATGGTGAAGCTCGGGCAAGACGCCGGGTTGAAGGTTTCGGCTCTGTTGACCGACATGTCGACGCCTCTGGGTCGCAAGATCGGTAACGCTCTTGAGGTCGAGGAATCTGTTGAGGTTTTGGCCGGTGGAGGGCCGTCTGATGTTGTTGATCTGACGGTCATGCTTGCCGAAGAGATGCTGCGTTTGGCAGGGGTTTCGGGCGATGTTCGCGCTGCTTTGAACGACGGACGCGCCATGGACAAGTGGAACGAGATGATTTCGGCTCAGGGCGGCGACCCGAAGGCGGCACTGCCCAAGGCTAAGCACTCACACGTGGTTCTGGCCGAGTCTGACGGCGTTTTGGAGCAGTTGGATGCTCTTGCCGTTGGCGTGGCATCGTGGCGCTTAGGCGCTGGCAGGGCGCGCAAAGAAGATGTTGTGCAGTTGGGCGCTGGTATCGAGTTGCACGCCGTTCAGGGCGAGCAGGTTCGTGCTGGGCAACCGTTGATGACGCTGTTCAGCGATGAGGAGTCGCGCTTTGATCGAGCGCTGGAGTCGCTTGAGGGCGGTATCAAGATTTCTGACGTTGCACCGACCGAGCGCAAGCTGCTCTTGGGCCGAGTTACGGAGTAAACATGTCTGATGCCAAGGTTTTCGCGCCTTCGCTAGCGGTCCTGCGTGAGCGTCACTCATCCAAGTGGCGCAGATTCCCAGCCGATGTTATTCCGCTTCACGTTGCCGAAATGGACTTTCAGATCGCGGAGCCGATTGCGGCTCGAATCATCAAGATGGCTACCGAAAGCGATCTCGGTTACCTGGGGCCGGTGCCCGAGGTTGGGTTGGCTTTTGAGAAGTTTGCACGCGAGCGTTGGAGTTGGCAGATCAACAAGGATTACCTGCACCTGGCAACCGATGTTGGTGTCGCCGTGGTCGAGTTTTTGCGCGCGCACGCCAAGCCAGGGGAGCGAGTCGTTATAACCAACCCCGTTTACATGGGGTTTCATCACTGGCTTGAAGAGCTAGCCATCGAACCCTTCGATGTTCCGATGGTTGACGTTGACGGCGTTGTCACCCTGGATTTGGCTGGTATTGAGAAGGCTTTTGCCGCTGGGCACCGATTCTTGTTGCTCTGCAACCCGCACAACCCGATCGGCAGGGTCTACAGTCGTGCAGAGTTGACGGCGTTGGCCGCGCTCGCTCGAAAGTATGACGCAATAGTTATGAGCGATGAGATCCATGCCCCGCTAACCTATGGTGAGTTCGTGCCATACCTCTCTTGCGGTGAAGACGCCGAGGCAACTGGCGTTTGCATTACGTCGTCTTCGAAATCTTGGAACCTGGCCGGGCTGAAGATCGCCTTCTTGCTGGCTCAGTCTGATGAGATGAACGAGAAGTTGAAGGTTCTGCCCGAGGCGATGCACTGGCGCTCTAGTATTTTGGGAGCTTTCGCGATGGCCGAGGCCTATGCCAATGGAACGCAGTGGCTAGATTCAACCCTCAAGACCCTCGACGAGAATCGTCATCACCTTGCCGCCGAACTTGAGCGCTTGCTGCCGATGGTTTCGGTGACTCTGCCTGAAGCTGGTTACCTTGCTTGGCTCGATATTTCTAAACTCGGACTCAGCTGCGAAGAGATTTTCACCAAGGCCAAGGTGGCGCTGGTTCCGGGTTCGGAGCTGGGCGGGGCAGAGTACGAGCACTTTGCGCGGTTCAATTTTGCGACCTCGAAAGAGATCATCACCGAGGCTTTAGAGCGAATTCAGCGCGCTCTCTAGATCCTTCATCAGGTCGTCCACGTTATCTAGACCAACCGATAGTCGAACCGTCGAAGCGGTGATTCCGATTTTTGCCTGCATCTCGGGGCCGAGACGTCGATGAGTGGTCGATGCCGGGTGAGTCATCAGGGACTTCGAGTCGCCGAGGTTGTTTGAGATGTCGATAACGCGCAGGGCATCCATGACAGCAAAGACTTGCTCCTGAGGCAGTGCGAACTCGATGGCTAGCGTGGTGCCGCCACCGCGCATCTGCTTCTTGGCCAGCTCGTGTTGAGGGTGGCTCTTGAGGAACGGGTAGCAGATCGACTTGATGGCAGGGTGGCTCTCGAGGCGTTCGGCGATGACCTGGGCGCTCGCGTTCATCTTCTCGACGCGCATGGTCAGAGTCTCGAGGCTCTTGAGCAGCACCCAGGCGTTGAATGCGCTCATCGATGGGCCGGTGTGACGGATGAACGGCTTGAGGGTGTTGTTGATGTAGTCGGCGCTGCCGAGGACGGCTCCACCAAGCACGCGGCCCTGACCGTCGATGTGTTTGGTTGCCGAATACATGACTACGTCGGCGCCTAGCTTTAGCGGGCTC
>JBILRS010000082.1:0-5281 GCA_044372535.1 Rhodoluna sp. | reverse complement strand
CGTCCCAGCTCTTGCCGATGCCGACGTGGACCTCGAGAGGTACTCGCAGTTCGACCACGTTTGCCATCTCGTGCACGACCAGTTCGCGAAGAGTCTCCAGCTCGCCAGCAGCAACCTCAAAAACCAGTTCATCGTGGACCTGAAGGAGCATTCGACTCTTTAGCTGCTGAGTCTTGATCTGCTGACCAATCCGGTTCATGGCCAACTTCATGATGTCTGCTGCGGTGCCCTGAATAGGCGCGTTTAGTGCGGCACGACGAGCGTTTTCGCGTAATTGAAAGATCGGGCTCTTCAGGTCGTCGAAGGGTCGGCGTCGACCGAAGGTGGTTACGGTATAGCCGTTGAGCTTGGCGTCTTCGACGACGGTTGCAAGGTAGCGGCGCACTCCCCCGAATCGCGCAAAGTAGTCGTTCATGAGTTGCTTAGCCTCGGCGTTCGACATGCGCAACTGCTTGGCCAGGCCGTACTCACTCAACCCGTACACGAGGCCGTAGCTCATTGCTTTCACCTTGGAACGCATGGCACTGGTAACGGCACTGGGCTCAACTCCGAAGATTCGCGAACCAACAAAGCGGTGCAGGTCTTCGCCGGACTTGAAAGCTTCGATTAGACCTTCGTCTTCAGACATGTGAGCCATGATTCGCATCTCGATTTGCGAGTAGTCGGCACTCAGAAGCGTTTCGTAGCCTTCGCCGACCACAAATGCGTCGCGAATCTCTCGCCCGCGCTCTGACTTGATCGGGATGTTTTGCAGGTTCGGACCTTCAGAGGAGAGCCGGCCGGTCGACGTCCCGGTCTGCACGTAGTTGGTGTGAATGCGTCCGTCCTTGGCGATCGACTTCAAGACCACCTCAACCATCTGGCGAATCTTGGTGACTTCGCGGTGGAGCAGCAACTTCTCAAGGAACGGGTGTTGGTTCTGCTCGAAAAGGGTCGTCAGTGCCTCCGCGTTCGTCGAGAAGCCCGTCTTGACCTGCTTCGTGCCAGTCATACCCAGTTCTTCGAAGAGCACGGTTTGCAGCTGCTTTGGTGAAGAAAGGTTGATTTCGTGACCAATAATCGCAAAGGCCTCGGTTTCCACCTGCTTCACTTCTGCGCCAAGGGTCTCAAAAAGCGCTTCAAGCTTGGTTTGGTCCACCGCGATACCGAAGTGTTCCATCTGGGCCAGGGTCGGCGAGCTAGGGAGTTCAACTTCGTTGTAGACCCTGAGTTGATCTTGTGCCGAAACCTTTTCATAGAGCGCCTGCCCAGTTTTCAGAGCCAAGAAGGCGTCTAGTGACGGGTCGTCTGTGCCTTCCGAAAGCAGAGAGCCATCATCTTCGACTCGTTCAACAGAGAGCCCCAAGTAGTCGAGGGCAATGGTGTCAAGGCTGTAATCGCGTCGGACGGGGTCGTTGAGGTAGCACAGCAGAAGAGAGTCATGGGTTACGCCACCAACTTGAATGCCCTTCTCTAGAAGGGCTCGGTCGATAGCCTTCGCGTTATAGACAGCCTTCTTTGAGTCGCTAGCCAGCCACTCGAGAACGTATGGGTCGGAGGTTTCGTATCGTTCGCTACTGGTGGCAAAACCAAAGTGACCCGAAGCGGTCATCGCAAAGCCGACGAACTCTTGCTTCTCCAGCCACGCCTTAGCTGAGGCCAGGGCTTGCTTCTCTGGCACGTCGATTTGCTCAAGCTCCACTTCGGGTTCTTCTTCAAGACCCGCTGGAGCTGATGAATCGGCCGCCACTCCCCTGAGCTTCAACACACGCTCGGTTAGGGTACGAAACGCAAGTTTTGCGAAAACATCGCGGACCTTGCCCTCGTCGACTCCGCGTAGCCGGAAGGTTTCGAAGTCGTCGACCAATTTCAAGTCGCGCACGAGGTGATTTAGCCTTCGGTTGCGAACAGCGAGCTCTTTATGCTCTCGGAGCGATTCGCCGACCTTGCCGGCAATCGAGTCAGCTGCATTGAAAATCGCGTCAAGCGATCCGAATTCCGTAATCCACTTGGCAGCCGTCTTGGGTCCAACGCCAGGGATGCCCGGCAGGTTGTCGCTGGTCTCGCCTACGAGTGCCGCGAGGTCAGGGTATTGCTTTGCGTGGATCCCGTATTTCGCAAAAACCGCATCGTCGTCCATTCGGGCAAGGTTCATAACTCCCTTGACCGGGTAGAGAATCGTAGTCTCGGGGCGGATTAGCTGAAACGTATCGCGGTCACCCGAGACAACCAGGACCTCGAAACCCTTGTCGGCCGCTTGGTCTGCCAGCGAGGCGATAATGTCGTCGGCCTCATAGTTCACCTTGGTGAGAGTCGTGATGTTCATCGCGGCAAGCGCTTCGGTTAGCGCCTCGGTCTGGCCGTTGAACTCAGGGGGTGTCTCGCCTCGTGTGCCCTTGTACTCCGGGTACTCGTCGGTTCTGAAAGATGCGCGTGAGAGATCGAATGCCACCGCTAGGTGGGTGGGTTTTTCATTGCCAAGGATGTTTAGCATCATAGAGATGAAGCCGTGCACCGCGTTGGTGTGCTGCCCGCTCGGGGCGCGGAATGCATCTGGGCTCAGTGCATAGAAAGCTCGAAACGCAAGAGAATGACCATCGATGAGCAAGAGGGTATTCTTTGGATTAGCGTTCATAACCCCAATGTTACTTTGACCCAGCGAGCATTTCAGGAGTCACCATGGCAAAACTATCGCCCGAAGCCGAAGCCCTTCTAGGAACCCGAGGTCTCGGCGAGCTCGCCGACAAAATGGGGATTCAACTGGTCGAGCTAAGCGCTGAGCTCTCGATTGCAACGATGCCGGTCGAAGGTAATCGTCAACCTCTGGGGCTGCTTCACGGTGGCGCTTACGTCGTCCTGGCGGAAACCCTGGGCAGTATCGCCGCGAATGTTTGGGCTCACCCCGAAAAGGCTGCCGTCGGCATTGAGGTCAACGCCTCACACAGCAACTCGATTCGCGAAGGCGTTGTTACTGCTACCTGCAAGGCAATCAGCCTAGGACGCTCTCTGACCACTCATGAGATCGTCATCACCGACGAGTCTGGCAAACGCCTCTCGACGGTTCGAATCACGAACTTTCTGAAGGCGAAAGCTGCTCAATAATCGTTCTGGCGACGTCTTTCATAGTGAGGCGGCCGTCCATCGAAGTTTTCTGAATCCATCGGAAAGCCTCCGGCTCGTCTTTCACCAGACCCTTCGTGATCAAAAGGCCCTTAGCGCGGTCAACCATCTTGCGAGTCTCAAGCCTGTCGATGAGGTCTGAAACCTCTGACTCAAGGGCAACCATCTGGCTGTGACGGCTAAACGCGATCTCAACTGCTGGAATCAAGTCAGTCGGTGTAAACGGCTTTACGACGTACGCCATAGCGCCGGCTTCTGCGGCTTGGTCGACCAGCTCCTTCTGACTGAAGGCGGTGAGCAAAACGACGGGTATCTTCAGTTCGGCCATTCGCTTTGCTGCGGTGATGCCATCCATGTTCGGCATCTTGATGTCCATGACCACCAGATCGGGCTTGAGCTCTTCGGCCTTCGCAATTGCCTCTTCGCCATCGGCGGCTTCTGCCACCACTTCAAACCCGTGCTCCCGAAGCGTCTCGACAATGTCGAGACGAATTAGCGCCTCATCTTCGGCAACTAAAACCCTGCGGGTGCTCTGTTCACTCATGCGATAACACTATTGGATATTGAGTTAAGTTACACTTGTTGCTGCACGGCCGGAATGGCGGAACGGCAGACGCGGAGCACTCAAAATGCTTTGTTCGAAAGGACGTGTGGGTTCGAATCCCACTTCCGGCACAAAAAAGTGGACCTAGTTGCCTAGGTCCACTTTTCTTTTTGAAACTACTTGCGGCCGTAGCCCGGAGCTGCCTCGTTGATGGCGTCACCGATGCGGTGAACGCGTAGCGAGTTAGTCGAACCAGGAATGCCTGGCGGAGTGCCTGCAACCACGACTACTTCATCGCCGATCTGGCATTTGCCTGATGCGAGCATGACTTCGTCCACCTGGTGCATCATCTCGTCGGTGTGCTTCACCGAGTCGACTAGGTAGGTGTCTGCACCCCAAACAAGGGCAAGTCTGTTGCGGACCTCTGCGCTTGGAGTAAACGCGACAATCGGAACGCTCGAGCGGAGTCTAGAAACGCGTCTGAGCGAGTCGCCAGATTCGGTGAACACGCAGACGTACTTCGAACCTAGGAGCTCGGCAATTTCGACAGCTGCGAGTGAGACAGCACCCGAATGGGTGTGCGGGCGCGTGCCCAAGCCTGGAATGCGGTCTAGTCCGTTTTCCTCAGTCGACAGAATGATTTTCGCCATTACCTCAACGGTTTCAACAGGGAATTCGCCAACCGAGGTCTCCCCCGAAAGCATTACAGCGTCGGCACCATCGAGAATTGCGTTTGCAACGTCGCTCGCTTCTGCACGAGTTGGGCGGGCAGAAGAGATCATCGACTCAAGCATCTGAGTCGCAACGATTACTGGCTTAGCCCAACGCCTGCTGAGTTCTACGGCGCGCTTCTGAACAAGAGGAACCTCTTCGAGCGGAAGCTCTACGCCAAGGTCTCCACGGGCGACCATGATGCCGTCAAAGGCATCGATGATCTCCTCGAGAGCTGCAACAGCCTGAGGCTTCTCAACCTTTGCGATGGTAGGCAGGAAGACGTCTTCCTCTTTCATGATTTCGTGCACGCGGATAATGTCCGATGCGTTTCTAACGAATGAGAGCGCAATCATGTCTGCGCCAAGCTTCAAAGCCCAGCGAAGGTCTTCTTCGTCCTTCTCGGAGAGTGCTGGCACATTGACCGCAACTCCAGGCAAGTTGATTCCCTTGTTGTTAGAAACCGGGCCGGGAACCTCAACAACCGTTGTAACTGTTCGGTCGTCAACTGCGGTTGCGCGAAGGCCAACCTTGCCGTCGTCAATCAGTAGGGCGTCACCAGGCTTTACGTCGCCTGGCAATCCCTTGAAAGTTGTGCCGCAGATGTTGACATCGCCTTCCACCTCATCGATGGTGATCTTGAATGTCGCGCCCTTCTCGAGCATTACTGGTCCGTCTTTGAAGCGACCTAGGCGGATCTTCGGACCTTGCAGGTCGACGAGAATACCAACGGCTTTCCCGGTGTCTTCGGCTACCTTACGAACGTTCTTGAAGACAGCCTCGTGCACATCGTAAGAACCGTGACTCAGGTTCATCCGGGCGATGTTTACGCCGGCGTCCACAATTGCGCGAATCTGCTCGTAGCTTGAAGTTGCTGGCCCTAGGGTTGCAACGATTTTGGCGCGTCTCATTTGTTCCTTTTTCTTA
>JBILRS010000018.1:0-19333 GCA_044372535.1 Rhodoluna sp. | reverse complement strand
TGAAGTCTCGAAGGTTAGAACGGTGCTGGTTGCTGCGCGTGCAACAGTGATCGCAGGAGCGGTTGCTCCGTTGAATGACAGGTTGTCAACGTAGTAGATTCCACCGTCAGCAGCAACGTTGAAGTCAGGGAAGAGACCGATCTTGCTGTAGTTGGTGTCTGCAGACCAGCCATCAACGGTACTGAAGTCGATCGAAATCTTCTGCCAACCCAGCGCTGCGGTCACTGTGGTGCCAAAAGCGACTGGGTAAGGAATCAGTTCTACACGCAATGGTGAGTTTGCCTTCGATGAGTAGTAGTTGAAGCTCACAACAGGGTTCGCTGCGTTAGTGACCCTGTTTGTAGCTGCATCAAGAGCCACAAGGTTGGCACCAGCGTAAGGCTCACCATTCTTGACAATCTTCAGGGCCTTGCCGCCGTTACCGCCAGTGATAGCGTCTTCGATTGTCGTGGCTGATCCACCGAAGCTGCCCTGAGGCTTTGCTCCGGTCGAGTCGCCGACAACAAGAGCACCCAGGGTGTCTGAAGTCTCGAAGGTTAGCGAGGTGCTGGTAGCGACTGGGCCGACTGGTGGCTCACCGCCGCCAACGAGGATGTCAGCAATGGTTCCGCCGTTGATCGAGACGTTGTCGATCTCGTAGACCTGACCGGTGTTGGCAATAGCGCCAGCGCCATTGTAGGTGTTGTCATCGCCACAGAAGTTCGGGAACAACGTAACTAGGTTGTACTCCACAGCTGCGTCGTAGCCGCGACCAGTGGTCATGTCGAACGAGAGCGTGTTTAGACCTGGGGCAGTAGCAAGAGCCTTAGCTGTAAAAGCCTGGTCGGACTTACGAGTCAGCTTCATCATCACGCAGGAGGCTTCTGTGTCGTTTGACCAGTAGTCCATGGTGATCACAGGGTTTGCCGCGTTTGTGTAGCGGTAGCCTGGGCTGGTTTCAAGGAATAGGTTTACGCCAGACCATGGGTCGCCGGCCTTGGTGACCTTTAGCGAGTTACCGGTTAGGTTGGTCGATGCAGAGGCGGCAGCTGAGGTACCGCTGAATACACCATCTGGCCCAACTGCGGTGGCCTTGCCGGCGTCGTCAGCTTCGAAGCTGAGGAACACCGGGGTGGCGTCTGCTGCGTATGCTGGCGCAACTCCAGTTGTAAGAAGAGCGGTGGCGGCTAGCAATGCTGCAGCGCGTCCGGCCCCCTTGCGGAACTTGTTTGAGAACATGGTTGCCTTTCATAAGTGGTATGAAAAGTGGCTCTTCGTGCGCTCGCACCATAAAGGGCGGGTGAATTTAGAAGTCACTCATTTAACGTGCGCACACACGTCTACTTGAATAGTAGGTAAATTCGGGACCCTGTGAAAGCGATTTCACGAAAAAACGCTCAAGCGTTACCGAATCTTTATTTTGGCGTGAAACGTTTCTAGTCGAGCAGGTTTGCAATCGATTGCAGAATCTCCGTTGGCCTGAACGGGTACTTCGCAATCTCGGCCTCATCGGCGATGCCGGTCATGACCAGGATGGTGTGCAAGCCAGCTTCAATGCCAGCAACAACGTCGGTGTCCATGCGGTCACCGATCATGCCCGTGCTCGCTGAATGGGCACCAATCTTGCGCATCGCGCTGCCAAACATCATCGGGTTCGGCTTGCCCACGATGTAGGGCTCCTTACCCGTTGCCTTGGTGATCAGGGCAGCAACAGAACCGGTTGCGGGCAAAACACCTTCGGCCGAAGGCCCGGTAGCGTCTGGGTTGGTCGCAATAAACCTTGAACCACCGTTGATCAGACGAATCGCCTTGGTCAACACCTCAAAGCTGAAGTTTCGAGTCTCAGCGAGCACCACGTAGTCGGGCTTCACCTCGGTTTGGGTGTAGCCAACCTCGTGCAGTGCGTGGGTCATGCCCGATTCGCCAATCACGAAAGCGGTTCCCTGAGGCTTCTGCTTGTTTAGGAACGAGGCGGTTGCCTGAGCAGAGGTCCAGATGCGATCCTCAGGGACGTCAAGTCCACCCAATCGCAAGCGAGCCGAGAGGTCGCGAGGGGTGTAGATCGAGTTGTTAGTCAGCACCAAGAAGGGTGTTCCGTCGGCTTGCCACTTGGCAATTACTTCGGCGGCGCCAGGAAGCGCCTTTCCTTCGTGTACGAGTACGCCATCCATGTCGGTTAGCCAAGAGGTGATTGCGCTGCGATCTGTCATGCTTCAAGGCTACCGCAGTGCGGTTTACTCTAGATGAATGACAGACAGCCATGAGCAGACCACTTGGGGTGTTGGCCCTTGGCAGGGCACCTGGCCAACTGAAGACTTTTACGACCCCGAACTGCTCGAAAACGGCGACACACGCAACGTCCTCGACCACTTCAGGTACTGGAAGATGGAGGCGATCATCGCCGAACTCGACTCGCGCCGCCACAAGTTTCACGTCGCCATCGAAAACTGGCAGCACGACCTAAACATCGGCTCAATCGTTCGCACAGCCAACGCATTCCTCGCCGCCGAGGTTCACATCATCGGACACCGCCGCTGGAACCGTCGTGGAGCGATGGTCACCGACCGCTATCAACACGTTCGCCACCACCCAACCGTCGAGGACTTCGTCGCGTGGGCGAAAGCAGAAAACCTGCCAGTGATCGCCATCGACAACGTCCCAGGCTGCAAGCAGCTCGAAACCTATAAGTTGCCCGAGTCTTGCGTCTTCTTATTCGGCCAAGAAGGACCCGGCCTAAGTGAGCCGGCCATCGAAGCAGCAGAGGTCGTCCTAGAGATTTCGCAGTACGGCTCAACGCGTTCAATCAACGCGAGTGCCGCTGCCGCGATCACCATGCACGCTTGGGTGCAACAGCACCTCTTTTAAAGGCGTTAGTTCACGAAGCTGGAACAGTACGCCCGATCCATAGCCGCGTACATAGCCTTTTCGTTCTTTGTTCCAAGCCGGTAGTTGTATTCAAGACCAGCAGTGAACGAGCCCCTAGCGTCTGCGCTGAAAGCCTGTTCGACAGTGTCTACTGGCTGAGACAAGAAGTTGTCGGTCTCAAAGAACTCCATCTTCACCTGAATGGTTTCGCAGTTCTTCACCAAGGGGAGAAGTTTGAAGTCCCAGCAATATTCGTCGAGCTCACACTCTGGGGTGGCAGCAGTTTCTTCATCTGTGAAGAATCGATAGCCAACGTCTTCGGGCTTGTCATAGCTTGCTCGCGGCTCAAAGGTTGTCGTGTAGCCGGCGTCTATCTGAGCTTGCGTGAACTGCACGTCGTAAGTGGTTGATGCGACATTCTGAATCAGACCCTGAACGCCAAAGTAAACGAGAATCGCAACGGTGAAGGCAAGGGCAAGGCGAATCAGCTTGCCGAACTTGTTGCCATCTAGGCTGTCGTCCCAAGCAATCCACTTCTTGCCGAGCTTGGTTCGATAGATCGGTGCGAAGAGCTTTCGATCAAGCCCTTTAACCCAGGCTCCGTAACGCTCAAACCAATTCTTGTTTTCTTCACTCACTTTTTCTTCCAACCTTAATTCCTGTAGGGCTCGAGCCTACCTGCGACTAAACTTGTAAATGTGCCTTTAGGCACGAAATCCGTGAACTTTAGAAATGAGTTAGCCATGCCTGCAGTAGTTATTGTCGGCGCTCAGTGGGGCGATGAAGGCAAGGGTAAGGCGACAGACCTACTCGCAGAACACATTGACTATGTGGTCAAGTTCAACGGTGGCAACAACGCTGGCCACACCGTCGTCATTGGCAACGAGAAGTACGCGCTTCACCTGCTCCCTTCGGGCATCTTGACCGAGGGCGTCGTCCCAGTTATTTCTAACGGCGTCGTCATCGACCTCGAGGTCCTGTTCTACGAAATCGATGCGCTGAACGCTCGCGGTATAGACACCTCAAAGCTTCGCGTCTCAGCTAACGCTCACGTCATTACCTCTTATAACGTCACCATCGACAAGACCGCCGAGCGCTTCTTGGGTAAGCGCGCAATTGGCACCACCGGTCGCGGCATCGGACCAACCTATGCCGACAAGATCAACCGCGTTGGCGTTCGCATTCAAGACATTTTCGACGAGAGCATCCTGCGCCAAAAGGTTGAGGCTGCACTGGTCAACAAGAACAACCTGCTGACCAAGGTTTATAACCGCGCAGCGATCAAGACCGACGCAGTTGTTGCCGAACTTCTCAGCTACGCCGACCGCCTGCGCCCAATGGTTGCCGACACCGCACTCGAGTTGCACCAGGCACTCGAAGCAGGCAAGACCGTGTTGTTTGAGGGTGGCCAGGCCACGATGCTCGACGTCGACCACGGCACATACCCGTTTGTTACTTCTTCTAATGCAACCGCTGGTGGAGCGTCGACAGGTTCTGGCGTTGGCCCTGGTGAGTTCAAGACCGTCATCGGTATCGTCAAGGCATACACCACTCGCGTTGGCTCAGGTCCGTTTCCAACCGAACTCTTCGACGACAAGGGCGAGTTCCTTCGCGCCACCGGCCACGAATACGGCACCACCACCGGGCGTCCGCGTCGTTGTGGTTGGTATGACGCACCGATCGCCCGCTACTCGGCTCGCATCAACGGCCTAACCGACTTCGTGCTCACAAAGCTTGACGTGCTAACCGGACTCAAAGAGATCCCGGTTTGCGTTGCCTACGAGGTTGACGGAAAGCGTGTGGAAGAAGTCCCAGTAAGCCAGAGCGACTTTCACCACGCCAAGCCTATTTACGAGAACTTCCCTGGCTGGAGCGAAGACATCAGCACCTGCCGCACCTTCGAAGAGCTACCGGCAACCGCACAGAGCTACATCTTGAAGCTTGAAGAGCTTTCGGGTTGCCGCATCAGCGCAATTGGTGTTGGGCCGCAGCGTGACGCGATCATCGTGTGTCACGACATGCTCAAGGGCTAAAACTACTTCTTGCCCTGCTGGGCCGTCGCCACAGTTTCGCGAAGATGTTGAGCGTAGGCACGCACTTTCTCTAGGCCGCTGGCCTCACCTTGCAGCTTTGCTTCGCTGGCGATGTCGAAGAGGATTCCTGGTGCAAGGGCTGCGTAGTCCTCGATTTTGAGCGTGGACGTCGATGCCTTGTTGCTTGAAGAGATGGTCACCCAAAGTCCGTTTGGCCCTGGTTCAAAGTTGACCACTTTATCTAGCTCAAAGACCCTGGTTTGCTGAGCGCCGGTGAAAATGACTCTCTCGGTGGTGAAGGTGGCGGATCCGTTGTCGAGCACGGTTAGCTCGTCTGGGTTTCGAGCCAAGCTGCCTCGGCTCCCGCCGACGTTGGCGCGCACTCGCCCAAACACCGGCACGCTTACGCCGAGGTTTCCGCCTTGAAAAGTTGAGCCGCTGCTCTTGAATTCGGCGAGGGTTACGCCTTCAAGCCTTGCGATAAGTTTTTCTCCGGCTTCGAGAGCGAAGCCAGCCTGAGTCGAGAAGCCGGTCTGGGCGAGAGCTTCGAGGGCAACTGCTTGGGCGGTGAGGCCAGCCCAGAGTTGCTTGTTGCTAACCCGACCGTCGCGAAAGCCTTTGACCGAGGCCCAGACAATGGCTGTCACGGCACAGATAGCGAAGATCGAACCCAGCCACGGGTTGATCGAATACGTGAACCAGCCGACGAAGAACAAAAGAATTAGTAGCCAAATTGCCTTGCCCATGTGAACCCCCCGAAGTTGTCTTTCTTTGTTTTCATTATCGTCTCGACAGGGGACAATTGCTTAGTGAGCGAACAAGAAGAAGAACTACACGAGGTGCTCGTGCAGTGGGCGAAGGCCAGCCCCGAGGGTTATGTGCCGTTCTATCGCTTGTTCTATCTGCCGGATGTCCTAGATCTGAAGAAGATCGGTTACCCCCTCGAAAAGTTTGAGGGTCTGTTCGACCTGCTCGAAGACGCCAAGGTTAGCCAGGCGCAAGCGATTCACCGCCTCTTGCACACACCTGGCGGCAATGCGATTTGGAATCCGTTGAAGGCTCGTCAGCTGGAGTTCAACGTTCGAGCCGCGATGCATCGATACGGGTTGAGTGATGCGCCCAGCATTTTGCGCCGAACCATCGGCAAAGCTTTCCCCGGCGACCACCTGACTCACTTGGCGATGGACATCATCAACGTCTTCTTCTGGGCAGCACTCGCGCAGATTGCTCGCGACTACGCCTGGCGCTCGCCGCAACTCGAATACATGGCCGACTACCTCGAATACCCGATTCGTATGGCGTTCGGTGCTGAGTCAATTGAGCGGGCCAGCTGATGGCTCGGCTAGAGGTAGTAAAGGGTGACATCACCAAGTTTTCGGCGGATGCGATTGTCAATGCGGCCAACTCTGGCCTGAGCCACGGCGGGGGAGTCGCGTTGGCGATCTCTCGGGCGGCTGGCCCGGCACTGCAGGCGTTCTGTAATGAACTGCCGAGCGTCGAGACCGGCGATGCGGTTGTTACTCCAGGGTTTGAGTTGCCGGCAAAGTTTGTGGTTCACGCGGTCGGGCCGATCTGGAACGGTGGCTCGGAGGGTGAGCCGGGGCTGTTGTTCAAGGCCTACTATCGAGCGGCCCAGGTGGCTGCCGAGGCAGGGGCGAAGACCATCGCGTTCCCGTCAATCTCAACGGGGATCTACGGTTACCCAATCGAGGACGCCGCCGAACTGGCCGTGGCCGCGCTGCTGGAGGCGCTCGCCGACTTCTTGATGATCGAGAAGATCACAATCGTCACATATGCCGACAACGACCTCGCTGTTTTCAGCGAAGCCGTTGACGGTTTGTTCGATTAGTCGTTACTTACCTGTTTTTGAGACCTTCACGCGCTTGACCGAGGTCAGTGGCTTGTGTGAGTCATCACCGGCGTTCACGTAGGTGAGGGAACAGGTGCCCGCGACCTTGCCCATGGTGATCTGGTAGCGGAGGGCGCTGGTTTTCTTACCCTTCACAGCAACAGTGGTCTTCACGGCTTTCGCGGTGCAGGAACCAGCAGCGGTAAGAGTCAGTGGCGCTCCAAGGTCGGTGACCTTAGGAGTAAGAACCTTCACGCCGAACTTGTTCTTGGCTGGGACCTTAATTGCCTTAACGGTCTGGGTAACAACCTTGAAGCATTCGAAGCGGCTGCGAGAACCCATTAACAAGGTGGTCTGCCCGGCTGGGCAAGCCGTTGCTGAGGTTGAGCCAGTGGTAGCTACGAATGATCCCTTAGGTGCTGGGGCGCAGTCGCCGTAGCCAACTTCTGAGTAACTACCGAGGTCGCACGGCTGGTTTGGGTTTACTGTCACACCACGAGTAGGGGTTACGAACACGTTGGCAGTAGCAGCCGGAGCGCCTTGGTACTGGTAGCTCACCTCGACATTGAGAGTGCCGTTGCACTGGTTGAATGCTCCTCCGGCCTCAGGTGAAGTGCTGGCAACCGCTGGGTTAAGCGAAAGTTCGGTTAGGTCAGCAGCCGACACATTGATGTCAACGAGGGTTCCACCGACTGGTGAAGCCAAGGTTGCGACAATGGTGGCGAGTGGGTTGCTAATCGTGATTTTGGCCGAAGCGGCGTCCGGCGTCTCTGGGAAGGTGCCGACGATTCTGATCTCGCAGTTCTCGTTGTTAAGATTTGTCGCCGAAACGGCAGGGGTCGGAGTGGCTGGTGGCTGCACAATTATGTGGCCAATCGAGAAGCCTTCACTAAAGCCGTCGTGTCCACAGGTCACAAAAGGCAAGTCAAAGTCACCGAGCTGAGTCGGGATTCCCTTGATGTGTCCGTCAGCCAGGTCGTAACTCAGACCAGGAGGGAGCGTACCGTTGTTTACGTTGTAGATAAGTCCGTCGTTGGTTGCGCCGTTAGAGCAGGAGTAGTCAATGTCGAATGACGTCCCGATGGTAACTGTCTCAACCGCGTCAGCGTGGTGACTCGGGCGATAGTCAACCCAGGCGTTTGCCGGCATTGATCCAAATCCGAGAGTAAGGGCTGTTGTCGTGGCAAGAACTGCCATGACTTTCTTGGTTCGTGAAGAGTTGAACAATTTTTTTGTCATGACATCTTTTCTGTTTGTGTTCGCTTAGGCGAATATCGCAAGTCTAGGTTGCTAATCGACCGATGGACTCCGCTGAGCCAAGCGCCTAGTCTTGTGAATAGTTCTGTTTAGGGGGAACCGATGATCGTCTGCCCAGCCTGCGGGCGTCCAACCGAGACCGGTTGGACAACCTGCCTCAACTGCGGAAAAGCGCTGAACCACTCAAACGTTAGGCCGGGCGATGTCTTGCCCCCGCGCGAACAACCGATTGCACCGCAACCAGAGCCCGAGCAGTATCAGCAGCCGCAATATCAACAGCCACCTCAGTACCAGCAGCCTCCGCAACAGCAGTTTCAGCCGAGAAAGAGAAGTTGCCTCGGCAGGTTTATCGGTTGGTTGGCATTGGCTTTCGTCGTCTGGTATTTGATTACCCACTTCATTCCGGCGATGGCCGATCTTCACCTCTTGTTCGAGAAGGAATTCACCACTCCTCAAGAGGTCGGCGCATGGTTCTCGCGTCTGAATCCTTTCAATGGCTGACTTTCTGCGTCGCCAAGTTTGGCGAATCAACGTCGTCGTGATTCTCGCGCTGTCGAGCTTGGCAACTTCGCCAAAACTGATTGAGCGCACGGCAATCAACCTGCACCCGGCCGACAAAGACCTCTTTGTGATGGTCGCGATTGCTGGCTTGGCAGCCGGTTTCATTTTCTCCAGCAGCAAACTGCTCGCCAGCTTGGACACCTGGTTGCACGAGTATGGGCACGCGGTTGTGGCGGCCGGCCTCGGCGGTAAGCCATCGAAGATCAAGCTCGCAAGAGACATGTCGGGTCTCACAAACTTCACGTTCAAGAGCAACTGGAAGTTTCGCGCGGTGTTGGTTGCGGCCGCCGGCCCACTGGCATCGATCTTTGCTCTGGTTGTGGCAACCCGAATGGCACTCGCCGGAACCTCGCGATTCTTCTTACTAGTGGTGTTCGGTGTGATTCTCTCCGTCTTGTTCACCACCGTGCGCTCGGGCTTCGGTTGGTTCGTCGGCTTGGTCGCCGCCGCCATCACCGGTCTGGCTGTCGCACTCGACGGCGGGCACGTCCCTGGCATACAGACCACGAACGCTTCGCTGATCGTCTTGGCTATCTCGGTTTCGAGCGCTGCGGGTGTTGGTTTTCGAGAGTCCATGCGCAGGTTCCGCTGGAACTCGGCCGACGGCGATGAAGGCAAGATTGCCTCGGCACTTCATGTGCCAGAGAAGCTGGTCGACTTCTTCTTTGTCTGCATTCAACTTGTTGGTTTAGGGCTGGTCTTTTTGGCGGTTAGCGAGCTCGACATCGACTGGTCGAACTTCGGGCAAGACTTGGATGTCGCTGGCCTCTGGGAGACTGTCACTGCTTGGCTGAGCCAGTTCGCGCCTGAGATATTCTCTGGGAATTAGCTGAGCGTTTCAGTTAGGATTTGAAAAGTGCTTACTAGGGGGAATCTTGGGAGAATTTGATACCAGCGTCGGCAAGCAGCCGCTGCCGATTCTTTACGCTGGCTATGCCGCCGTCGCCCTAATCTTCGGCATCAGCATGATTTTTGCCCCATCGGGCCTCAACGCCTGGGTTCCATACCTCGGCATCTGGGTCTTCTCAGTAATCGCGTATCTCGCGCCTTTCACGATCTTCGTCCTTGCAAACGGCAAGGTTGAGCGCAAGTTTGGTTCGCTCAAGTTCGAAAGCAAAACCGTCAACATGGTGCGCTTCGGCCTGCTGCTCTTCGGCATCTCGGCGTCAACGGTTATCAGCTTCTTTCTAGCGACCGAAATCTCTAAAGCATTGAACGCGGGTTAAGTTGATCAAGAAGTTCTTTCGTAAAGGCTCAGCTGCCTCTCTCGCCCTGACTCTGGGCCTTTCAACTCTGGCCGTTGGCCTGGTTTCGAGCTCGGCAGAGGCCAAAGACACCTACTCTTTCGCGGGCTGTGTGGCAGAAAAGTCTGAAGCCAACGTCCTGATCATGATGGACGAGTCCGGTTCGGTTTATAAGTCAGACCCAGACGGTCTGCGAGTCGAAGGCGCCGAGGTACTTATCGACCGCCTGCAGCGCGTTTCTGATGTCTACGAAAAGCCGGTCAACGTGATGCTCGCCGGTTTCGGTGACAACTTCGAGGAGCGCTCGCAGGGATGGGTCACTCTCAAGCCCGACCAAACCGACGGCGTCGACACCCTTGCCAAGACCGCTCGTCAGTTCACCAAGGTTGTCAAGAACAAGCGCGAGACCGACATGCTCTCGAGCCTCAACGGAGCAACCAAGGCTCTGGCCGATAAGCCTGCCGACAGTTGCAAGCTGTTTGTCTTCTTTAAAGACGGCGTGGACTTTCAGGCATTCATCAAAGCCGAGCCAACACCTTTCGCCGACCCGAGAGACTACACAGACGTTTTCAAGCTGCTGAAAGACACCAAGTACGCGGCTGCTGATGACCTCGCCAAAGAAGAGATCTGCCGCAAGGGTGGTCTAGCCGACGCACTTCGAGTCGAAGACAACATCTACACCTTCGGTGTTGCGCTAAACACCTCGAAAACCACAACCGGCGGTCTCGACTCGTTCCGTTCACTCGTTCAGGGCGGCGGAGACTGCGGCACCCTGCCGGCCAAGGGTCAACTCTTCGAGGTAGACAAGTCGTCTGACCTTCCGGCCCTGTTTGGCCGCGCGCTTGACCCGAACTTCAAGCCTTCGAAATACACCGGACCTTTCACCGTCGAGATGAAGCGCGCCCTCACCAGCGTGAACATTTTGAGCTCGGGCATTTCTTCGACATTCGACCAGTTCTCGATCACGCTGCCGCCAACCTGCAGCGAGGCCACCCCGATCAGGATCGAGCGCGGAACACCCGTCACCAAGGACATCGGCGGTTCGGTCAAGCTTTCGGCCAAGTGGGCTGGCGCTAAGCCGAGCAAGTCGCAAACCCTCAGCATCTCTGTTCAGCACAGCGATCGCTCAGATGACTCCTGCTGGGTGGGCACCTGGACAATCGATCCAGGCTCGAACACCAGCTCAGAACTGTACTTTGACGCCGACCTGAGCGCTGTCGCCAAGTTCTCAAGCGACTCAGTCGTGTTGGTCAAAGACTCAGCCGGGCGAGCGAGCGAACCGTTCAGCCTTTTGATTCAGCGACCTAGCGACAAGTCCACGGTGCCAGTGAGCGACTTCGACGAAGACCTCGACTTCAAGATCACCGGCTTCGTGCGCGATGCCGGCACCAAGACTCAGGTTCCAAGCTCATGGGACGGCTATGCGGTGACCAAGGCAAACATCGCCGAACCGCAGGCACTAACCCTTGAGGGCCAAGAGCTCGGCGACTACGAACTCGTGCTCACCATGACGGTTAGCGTGAAGGGGTTCAGCGAAAACCTGACCCCGATTTCAACCCAGCAGTTGATCAAGCTCGGCACCCCTTACGCAGCTCCAACCATCACCGGAGTCACCGACTTCAAGGACATCGACGGAGCCAACCGCTCTCGCGGCAGCGTCACCTTCGTTGGTAGCCCAGACGCCGACTTCGAAATCTCAATCGCCGCCAAAGAAACCGGCGTCAACGCAACCAGGTTCCCGAAGGAACTTGAATACGAAATGTTCCTTCCTGAGGGAGTGAGCGACAACATTTCGATTCCTAAGGGCAAGACGGTCGTCGTTGACATCGAGCTCGGCGTCAAGCTTGCCGAAGGCAGCACCGACGTCAACGCTCAGGGTTTGGTTAGCGGAGACCTGATCTTCGCCGCGAAGGCAAAGGGTGTCAACCAGGATGCCTCGAAGGTCGAGGGCAAGTTCATCGCTATGCAGCTCGCGAGTGCAAACACCATCTCGCAGGTGCTCTGGACAATCTTCTTTATGGCGCTCGGCCTGGCTCTGCCACTGCTCGCCCTGGTTTTGATCACCGTCTTGCTCTCGCGATTCCCGAACACCGCCGTTTCGGGGCTCCCGCAGGCCGGTTCTTTCACCGTGCAGTACTCAAACGGTCAAGTCACCAACGCGGCCGACCTGACTCAGCAGGCTGCCGACCTTCGCAACTTCCCGTACATCACGGTTTCTGAAGACCGCAAGTCGGCTACCGTCGGCTACGACACCTTCAAGGTCAAGGTCAACCCGTTTGGTCTCAGGGCTGTTTCGCATGCCGAGGTCGAGAACAGCTCGGCAATTGGTGCCAACTCGACGGGTGACGGCAAGCCTTACATGTCGACCAACCTGGTCAGCGAATGGATCTTCATGGCCGACACAGGCGCGGTAGATCTCTTTGCCGACGCGGTAAGCGGCACGGGAACAGTAATTCTGGTGGTCAGTCTCAACCCAGGCGCACTCACCGCACCTGAACTGATGGCTGACTTCTTGCGAACCAGCTCAGACATCTTGAACAAGTTGCCATCAAAGAGTTCGGCAGGAATATTTGGCGATGACTCGAGCGGCTTCGGCAAAGGCAAAGACGACAACAACGACGGTTTTGTCGGAATCTAAGGAACGGTAAGAACATGAGAAAAGTACTAGTAGTTGGCCTCGGCGGTTCGGGCGCAAAGACCCTTTCGTTGATGATGGACGAGCTCCTTGCCGAACTCAAGTCGAACTACAGCTGGCAGAGCGACCTACTTCCAGAGTGCTGGCGCTTCGTCTCGATCGACGTTCCTCAGGTTGCGGCTAGCCTCGGCGGCAAGCTCTCACTGCCTATCGACCAAAAGGGTGGCAAGTACCAGGGCCTAGCCCAGGACGCATCAACCAAGTACAGCAGTTACGAGAAGCTTGCCTACCGCAAGTTTGACCAGGCGCACGATGCCAGCAACGGCAACCACGCGCTTCAGGAGTATGCGCGTTGGCGCGCATCCGACGAGTTCGGTGACGGCATCGACGTAACCGGTGGTGCTGGTGCACACCGCGCGATTGGTCGCGTCATGACCATCGCAAACTCCGAAAAAATCTATGACTTCTTGAAGGCAAATGTCACCGCACTCATGGCTAGTGACAGCGCCGGTGTTGAACGTGCTCAGATTCTCGGCACCACTTGGCAGGCCGGGCAGTCTCCGTTGATTCTGATCGTTTCGAGCATGGCCGGTGGTTCAGGTGCTTCGATGCTGATCGATGTCGCTGACCTACTTAACGCGCTGTCCGCCGAAGTGCAAGGCTTCAAGGGCGACCAGACCGCTGCATTCGTTTACACCCCAGAGGTTTTCGGCAGCATCGACGCCGTTTCGACCTCGGGCGGTGGCATTGCCCTGGCGACCATCTCTGAGCTACTTTCGGCTCGCTCGATGGGCACCTCACCTTGGAGTGACTCATACGTCACCTGGAAGACCCTGCTACCTACCCTTCAGGTGCCAGACCGCGCCGTCAGCTCTGGTCGCGGCCCGTTCCTAACCTTCCCGATCGGCGCAACCACCGGAGGCGTGCCGTTCGGCAACACCCCAGAAGACGTTTACCGCGGCTTTGCGCGCGTGCTCACCCCGCTGCTAACCGATGAGAAGCAGCAGTTCGAGTTCCACGAGTACGTAACCGTGAACTACCCGAAGCACCTGCTCACCCAGGCAAAAGACAACACCGGACTCGCTGGGCCGGTTCGCAAGAACTCCAGCTCTGTGCAGACCCACCCGGTCTTCTTCGGTGGTTTCGGTTCGTCCAAGCTGGGCACCGGCCGCTCGCGCTACCGCGAGTACGCTGCGCAGCGCATCGCTCGTCGTGCGGTTGAAGTCCTGGTTAATGGCTTCGCAGACCCGCTAAACCCTGAGGGTAACCCGACCGCGCTGAAGGCTCGCGCTGCCGAAAACTTCGCCAGCCAGTTCTTCCAGATCGTCAACCTAGACGGCCGTCACTCGGGCGAAACCGCCTTCACCGTGCCAAACATTCTGACCAGCGTGCTCAAGAATCGCTCACGCATCGAGGCACTCGCGATCGACCAGATCTCGAAGGTCGCCCCGATGCTTCAGGGCGAGACCTCCGGCGAGCAGGGCGTCAGCGGATTCATTCGCAACTGGACATCGGAGGAGGCCAACCGCCTCGAGGTCGCCAAGCAGGTTGCCGCCGAAGCTCTAGTCGAGTGGTCAACTCAGGTTCTCAACAACATCGAGAAGGCTTACGTTGCCGCAATCTCGGTTTACGGGCTCGAAGTGGCCGAGCTGCTGCTAACCCAGCTCAGCAACTCGCTAACCCAGCTTCAGGTGCCAGAGAAGGCCGCTTTCGAAACCGCACCTCGTGACGTGGTCAACAAGTTCTTGGCTTCGATGAAGGGCTCTGCCAAGGTCAACTGGGGTCAGCACCGCCAGAACCTAGACAAGCACCTCACCGACATCATCGAGGGCTTGGTCAAGAACAAGGTCGCCGAACTTCTTCGCGACCTGCTCCCAGAGCTAGCCAACCAGGTAATCGAGCAGCTCAAGAAGAGCGGCAAGAACCTGCTTGCCGACCTGCAATCTGAGCTCACAGCGCTACCAATCGTTATCTCAACCGCCGCTTACCGCGAAGCTCCAGTCGATCAGTGGCCAACCAACGACCACGTGCCCGGCTACTTCGAGCCAGCAGTGAACGAGGTTTTGCTCACCAAGACCAACACCTTCGCAGCAACCTTCAAGGAGCACCTAGCGACCGAGACCGGCAAAGACCCGGCCCAGTTCGATGCCGCTCTCAAGGAGGCCGCTCAGCAGGTAATCCTCAGGGCTCACATGCCTAAGGGTGCCGAAGAGATGAAGTTCTTCACCACCTGGGATCACTCGGTTACGAACAACACCACGCACCCGCACGTGATTCGAACCAACGAGTGGAAGCCGAGCAGAATCACGAACCCGCCAACTCTGCCAGCATTCAGGCTGAAGTTGACCACTCGCGATCTGCTCTCGTTCTCAAACAAGTGGATTGGTGTAAACCAGAGCGCGTTTGACCAGTACTGCCGCATGCCTTTGAGCACCTGGATCACGCAGGCCCCTGGCAACGAGAACGCTCTAAAGCAGCTGCTCGAAGAGGCGATCAACTTTGCCAAGCCACTAGTCACAATCGACGATGGTGCAGCCAAGTTCTTCCACGACCACACCATGGGTGCGAACCTCGAGTTCGTCTTCAGCAAGCTACCGTTTGCCGAAAACTCAACCGCGGTCACTCAACTGACAGCCAGCAAGTCGCAGCAGTTCGCCTCGGCCATAAAGGAAGCCTGCGACCCTGCAGCCGACCGCACCGAGATCACGATCTTCAGCCGCTTCGAGAGCTTCTACTACCCGTGGGCCATGGAGTCGCTAACCGCTCCGATTCGCAAGGCATACGAGACCCTCAAGACCAAGGGAAGCCTGTCGGCCTTCTGGCTACTGCAGCGTTCGCGCACGCTTCCGCAGGCTCTGCCGGTTGGCCAAGACGTAATCGACGCAATGCTTCGCGGTTACTTCATCGGGCGCATCACCGGGCGAATCGTTGTCGACGGCGCCTCAGTGAAGATTTTCGTTCAGCCAGACCCGTCAAAGGCCGGTCGCTGGGTCGAGTTCTCAAAGGAGCTACTCGGCGCCAAGGAACTCGGCTTGCGTAACGGCGGCGAGAGCACCGACCGACTCAACATCCCGGCAATTCTGCTCGAATCGCTACCGCTAGCGCTGGTCAAGGTTTACGGCAGCTCGCACGAATCGATGACGCCGTACCTCGAACTGTTCCGCTTGGGCAAGAACCTCAAGAGAAACGGTTACGGAGTGCGCACCGACTCGATGACCGAGCTTGACGAGTGGTTCGTTGGTGGCGGCAAGGACCTAACCCCAATCACGAAGTCAGCGCCAAACACCGAAGAGCTGAAGGCCGAAGCCGAACAGTTGCTCAAGGTTTGGATCAAGCGCTCGCAGGATCAGTGGAACAACCCACCGAGCCAGAAGAACTTCTACGAGTACGAGATCTTCGGTGAAATCGCGCCGAACATCATCGCTGCTTGCTCGGAGCTGATCGAAGAGTTGAACCGCACCGAACCTAAACTCGGCGACTTCACCAGCAAAGAATCTCGCGTTGTGGCAGAGGTGTTTGACGCACCTGCTTCGCCAGAAGAAGACGTCTACTAAAGATGTCGGCTAACACGATCATCATCGGGCGCTTCACGTCTTCTGATGTGAGCGGTGTCCTGGGCGTCGTCCGTGACTGGACTACCTCTGGGCTTTTGACCCCGTCGCAGTGGATCAACTTGGACACCCCTGACAGGGTGCTTCGGGTTACCGCTTCGGGAGAGACCGAGTTTTCTCTGGTCGACTGGATCGCGCAGGGTGCTAGCGACATCAGCATCTACGTGTTGCAGCCGATTCGTGACAACGATTCGTTGATCAGTTACGCCGAGATCCAGAACGCCTTCAAGGATGTCGGCAGCCTCGCCGCCGAACTACCGCGTTTGGTGAATGTGATCGTGCCGACCGACAAGAGCCCAAAGCTCAAGGCGTCGCCTTTCTTCCTTCAGCAGCTCAACTACGTTGCCGAACCGGTTGACGGCTTCATGCCCAACCACCAGGCCGTGCAGATCACCAAGGGCTCCGGCTTCTACACCCAGCACGCCGCCAAAGAGTTGGCCACTGTTGCGGGTCTCTGGCCAGGGCAGTCCGAGCCAGGGCTACCAAACAAGGCAAAGCCTGTCGGCCTGCACCCAGACGTTGTTGTCGGGCGATCGTTTCTTCGCTACGTCGACGCCTCGGCGCTCGTCACCTCGGCAACCGACCAACTGGTCAACTCGGCGAACAACTCGTTACCAGCACCAAAGGACTCCCAGCTCGGCTCGACTCTCGAAGCCGTGCGACCTGGTGGCGAGAGAGATGTGGTTCGCGTCGCGGTCGACTCTTTCTTCGAAGCGCATGCCGACCAGTTGAAGTTCAAGAAGTCTTGGCCCGACTACCGCTCGAAGGTTGATGGCCTTTCGTTCTTCGCATCGCTCACTCGTTTCTTGAAGTGGGCGCTGAAGAAGACCCCAGAACTCTTTGTCTTGACCCTCCAGCGCAAGGTCACCGAGCTCAAGCTCAAGGTGGCAGCGCCAGTGCAGGGCCTTTACGGCTTCGACAGCAAGGTTGCCGTGATCGTCGGCGGAGTCTCGGCTCACAACAACGCCAACGGATCCAGCCTCTCGGGTTCAGAGATCCTGGCTCAGATGAGCAACAACGAGTTCGAGTCGGCAGCAGCAACTCCCGGCGGGGGTTCGCTCGCAGAGCGCGCAGTGCCGGCAAGCCCGCAGAACCTGTGGCGAGACTTCATCGAGGCAGCCGTTGGCATGGCCGACGGCTCGAAGCCTTCCACCGGCAACGAGGCCGTGGTGTTCCCGAAGGTCGGTGGCCGCCGCATGGTCATCACCGACCCAGCGTTCATTGCACCAAATGTTGCCGAAGACTCATTCGAGATCCCGGTCAACATTCCGAGTGCGTTCCGAGGCCGCAAGTTGACGTCGGATGACCCACTGGCCGCCGATGTCGTGCTACTTGAGCTGGTCGAGTTGCAGAAGAATCGCAAGGACCTAACCCCTTCGGATAAGGGCCAACTGGCCACTTTGCAAAACAAGCTAGGCGCGTGGATCAACTCGAACACCAGCTTTGTTTGGAAGGTCGGCGAGAGCCTTGCGGCTCAGATCAACACCGCAGTTTCGGCTTGGTCAACGCTGATCAGCGAACTCAACATCGACATCACCTCGCTAAACGAAGCGAACGAGCGTGCTCGTGACGGCGTGGTCAGCGCCTATAAGCGCTTCTTCGCCGGCAGCAGGTACATCGCCGGTGCCGGAGCGCTGCTCTGGCTCGGCCAGGCCATGTTCCTGTTCATCGTCGGAGGCGCTTGGCCAGTCATGGCCGGCAACTGGTGGGTTTGGGCACTGCTGTTCGGCGGCATTCTGACACTTTGGAACCTGCTTGGTCCACTGGTCATTTGGTCAGAACTCAAGGCACTGCACGTTGCCGAGAACGCGATCGACGACCGCAAAGAACGCCACGAATACATCAACAAGATTCGCGGAGCGGTTTGGCAAGAGGTTTATCGCCTGAACTCCTACTACGGCCAGTACCTGGCCTGGAGTTCGGTCGTCAGCCCGTTCATTCACCGCGAAAAGTCTTCGGGCTCGCAGGTTTCTGGCGGCAAGTTGACCATGCCTAAGTCGCTGCCAAACTCGATGTCGCTAGCGGTTATCGAGGCAGATAAGACTGCGGCAAACAACCTCGCCAAGTCTGTCGAGTCGGGTTTCTACGAGACCGGCTGGCTATTCAGTGCGGTGCAGAACTCGGTTCTGGCGGCAGGTTTCACCAACGACGTTTGGTTCGACAACAAGGCCACCGACAACTCCGACCTGGCTCGCCTAGCGCGTTCGGCCAAGACGGCTGAGTTCCGCGCGCTGGTTGCCGACGGCAGCCGTGGCGTAATCGAAGGTTTGGCTGGTGGCTCAGATGCCTATCGCAACTCGACCGTGAAGGTTCCGACCGCGATTGACGCGAACCGCACTTTCACCGGTCACGACTTCATCTCGGAGCTCGCAGCCGGGGGCATCTCGTTGCCAGCAAGCCCGATCTTCTCGCCAATTGCCGACGCACAGGGTAAGCGCACGATCGATCAGTCCAGCTCGGCGCTGTTCATCGACGGCAAGTTGAACCTAAACAGCGACATCACCAAGAAGGCGAACCGCGGCGGCCAAACAGTTGCTGCTCGAAAGCTCGACTTCATGGCGATTCGTTTCGAGGTCACCAAGCTTCTCGAGCCGGCCGACCTAGAGATTGAGTTCACCGAGCAAAAGGCTGCTCCGACCTCAACCGCAGAAGATTCCGCCTCGGGCGACATCTACTAGTGGAGGTCGTGGAATTCCTCATCTCGCTGGTCCTTTTCATTTGGATCGCTACGGCGGTGTTTTGGGGTCTGGCTACGTTGGCGATTGCCGGCACCTTCAACCTCGAGCGCAGTTGGCTTTGGGCTATCGGCGGCGCAGTTGTTCCGGCCGTCGGCTTCTTGATTTGCCTCATAGTCGGCATCGCCAAGCGCCCGCCGGGTAAACGGGTCAAAACCAGCGCAGCAACCAAGCGCTTCAAACTTTGGTTTGCCGCGGCTAGCGCTCTGCTGATCCTTGCCCTGCTGTTCGCAATCTTTCTGCCCTGGTTCGTGGTCGAAGACTCCAACGGCCCGATTTACAGCGTTCGCGGCTGGAGTTCTGGCCTCGACGGCTGGGTTTGGGGCACGATTCTCACTCTCGCCATCGGCGCGGTGGTAACAGCCACCCGACCAAACCGCATTGTCTCAGTCGCGTTGGCTTGGTTCGGCTCCTGGTGGTTGCTCTATTCGGTGGCCGCACTGACGTCCGAGTCGGCTTTTAGGTCGGCGGTTGACGGCCTTTTTAACATCACAGACGTGATTCTCAAGGACGTCGACGCGCCAGACATCATCGGCGATGAGCGCTGGAGCTTCATCGTCGGCA
>JBILRS010000017.1:0-19776 GCA_044372535.1 Rhodoluna sp. | reverse complement strand
TTGCCGGATGAAAAACCGGGGCGAAGAAAAAAGTGATACCCACTTCAGAGAATATGGCCGCTACTCGTTCGGGAGTCAGATCTAGACGCAACCCCAAAACCTCGAGCATCTCACTAGAACCCGTCTTTCCAGACGCAGATCTACTGCCGTGCTTCATTACCGGTACGCCCGCGGCGGCGGTAAGTATCGCTGCCATCGACGAAATGTTGACCGTGCCGGCAAGGTCTCCCCCGGTACCGACTATGTCAACGGCGTCGTTTCCTGTTTCGAGCAGCACGCAGTGCCTCAGCATCACATCTACGAGGCCGGCTAGCTCCTCAACGGTTTCGCCCTTCGCGCGCAGAGCGAGCATGAATGCGCCAACCTGAGCCTCGGATGACTCACCCGACATGATTTCGGTCATTGCCCAGTTGGCCTCAGCTCGATTTAGGTCGGCTTTGGCGAGCAATTTGGTCAAAATCCCAGGCCAGGACGGCGTAGTTGTCATGAGCGCCATATTACGCGTGAAACTATGGTCGAAACGCGCCAGATGTCCTGAAACACTGCCCGCCAAGGGGTATCATTGAGTTATGTCTTCGACGACCCTGAACCCAAAAACCAGCCCGGTAATCAACCGCCCAAGCGCAACCGCTGTCGGCACCATTGTCTGGCTAGGCAGCGAAGTAATGTTCTTCGCAGCACTCTTCGCGATGTACTTCAGCCTCAAGGCCGAATCTCCTGAAATGTGGAGCGAGATGGTGCAGCTCCTCAATGTGCCCTTCGCTCTGACCAACACGATCATCCTCGTTCTTTCATCGTTCACGGCGCAGTTCGGAGTCTTCGCAGCCGAGCGCATGCAGCCTCGACGCACCGGCCTCTCCCCCATGAAGTGGGGAATGGTTGAGTGGTTCTTCCTCAGCTACCTACTTGGCGCAGTATTCGTTTCGGGTCAGGTTTGGGAATACGCCACCCTGATTGCTGAAGGCGTGACCCTCGACAGCAACAGCTACGGCAGCGCGTTCTACATCACCACAGGCTTCCACGCACTGCACGTTACGGGTGGTCT
The DNA here is from genome assembly GCA_044372535.1 of Rhodoluna sp. Classification (GTDB taxonomy): domain Bacteria; phylum Actinomycetota; class Actinomycetes; order Actinomycetales; family Microbacteriaceae; genus Rhodoluna. Next base: position 18,731 of record JBILRS010000017.1, on the reverse strand, counting down.
GATTGCGTTCCTAATCGTCATCGGCCGCACCTACCTGACGAAGAACTTTGGCCACGCCGATGCCACTGGCGCGATCGTGGTTTCGTACTACTGGCACTTTGTTGATGTGGTCTGGATCGGCCTCTTCCTAATCATCTACGTCTTGAAATAAGTAAGGAACCCAAATGCCGATCTCACAGAGACTAAAGAACGCTCGCCGTTCACCATGGGCTGCAATCGTGGCCATCGCAGCTGGTCTGATCATCATGGGTGGTGGCTACGCAGCCGCCACGGCCAGCACCGAAGCTGAGTCTTCAACCGCTTACACCGCCGAGCAGGTCGAAGCCGGCCGCAAACTGTTTCTCTCTAACTGCTCTTCTTGCCACGGCACCAACGCCGAAGGTACAGCGAACGCCCCGAGCCTGATCGGTGTCGGTGCAGCCTCGGTTTTGTTCCAGGTCGAGACCGGTCGTATGCCAGGGCAAGCATCTGGCCCTCAGCTCGAGGTCAAGCCAGTGCAGTTCAAGCAAGACGCTATTGACGCGATGGCTGCCTGGGTGGCCTCTCTGGCACCCGGACCCGCTGCCCCGAGCGCGGAATACCTAGCCAAAAAAGGTGACGCAACCCGCGGTGGCGAGATCTTCAGAATCAACTGCGCAATGTGCCACAACGCTGTTGGTGCTGGTGGTGCTCTAACTGGCGGAAAGTATGCTCCCCCGCTAACGAACAGCAAGCCTGAGCACATCTACGAAGCCATGGTCACAGGTCCGCAGAACATGCCGGTTTTCTCGAACTCGAATCTGACTCTTGAAGACAAGACCGACGTGATTACCTATCTTCAGCAGGTGCAGACCAACCCTTCAATCGGTGGTTACGAACTTGCCAACCTAGGCCCGGTAGTCGAAGGTCTATTCGCCTGGATTTTCATGCTCGGCGGTCTAGTACTAATCACAATGTGGCTCGGCGCCAAGTCAAACTAAGGGTTCAGGAGAATTCAATTGAGTGACCAGAAGAACGAACTCGCAACGCAGGGCGAGATCGAACATGTCTACGACGGCGGGCTCGCCAAGGTAGAGGCAGACAAGTTTGCCGACCCGGGGATTGAGCCGCACCGCGTTCGCATGACCGATAAGAGCGTGCGCCACGAAAAGTCGGCCGCTCGCCAGGTTGCTGCCCTGTTCTTGATTTCGATTGCCGGCAGCATCTTCTCGATCTGGGCATTCTTTGGCATCAGAATCTACGACTACGACCTAAACAGCATCAAGAACAACTCGATGTTCCTGGGCCTCGGAATCGCTCTTGGCATGCTCGGTATCGGAATCGGTGCTGTGCACTGGGCGAAAACCCTGATGCCAGACGCCGAGGTCTCTGAGCCACGTCACCAGACTCGAGGCAGTGAAGAGACTCGTGCTGCTGCGCTCGAGGTTATTAGGCTCGCAAACGAGGAGTCCGGCTTCTCTCGACGCAAACTAATTAGACGCTCTCTTTACGGAGCTCTAGCTCTGTTCCCAATTCCAGGTCTGGTCATCTTCCGCGACCTAGGGCCGAACCCAGCCGACACGCTTCGTCACACCATGTGGGCTCCGGGACTTCGTTTGATGCGCGACCCGAGCGGTACTCCGATCAAGGCTTCCGACGTTCAGGTTGGTTCTGTTTTCCACGTGATCCCCGAAGGGCTCGCCGAGCTCGGGCAGGAGAACGAGACATACCACCACATGCTCGAAGAGAAGGCAAAAGCCGCCGTGCTTCTCGTACGTGTTGACCCAGCAGAACTCAAAGAGAGCGAAGAGCGCAAGGATTGGTCATACCAGGGAATCGTCGCTTACTCGAAGATCTGCACCCACGTTGGTTGCCCTGTTGCTCTCTACGAACAGCACACGCACCACTTGCTTTGCCCTTGCCACCAGTCAACCTTCGACCTCGTTGACGAGTGCAAGGTTGTCTTCGGCCCGGCTTCACGACCACTCCCCCAGCTTCCAATCACCGTAGACAAAGAGGGCTACCTAATTGCACGAAGTGACTTCAATGAACCTGTTGGGCCAAGCTTCTGGGATCGTGAGGCATAAAGATGACTACTGCTGCTGATAACAAAAAGGGCGGATTCCTAGCGGGAACCGCTAACTACCTCGACGAACGCGTCGGTGTTGCTGGAATCCTAAAGAACTTCGGTCGCAAGGTGTTCCCTGACCACTGGTCGTTCATGCTTGGTGAGGTAGCCCTTTACAGCTTCCTCGTGCTCTTACTTTCCGGAACCTTCCTAACCTTCTTCTACCAGCCGGCAATGACCCCGATGGTTTACGAGGGAATCTACGGGCCACTAAAGGGTGCTCGCATGTCGGTGGCATACGCTTCAACAATCGACATCTCATTCGAGGTTCGCGGTGGTCTCTTGATGCGTCAGGTCCACCACTGGTCAGCGCTACTGTTCGTTGCCGCAGCCGGCCTCCACATGCTCCGCGTGTTCTTCACCGGCGCGTTCCGTAAGCCACGTGAAATCAACTGGGTTGTCGGATTTGCCCTGTTTGTGCTGGGTATGGCTGGTGGATTCACCGGTTACTCACTACCGGATGACCTACTTTCGGGTAACGGTCTAAGAATCATCGACGGAATGATCAAGGGCCTCCCAGTCATCGGATCCTGGACTTCTTCACTTCTCTTCGGTGGCGAGTTCCCTGGTGACGCAATCATCGCGAGACTCTACGGCCTGCACATCATGCTTATTCCGGCCTTGATTTTGGTGTTCATCGTGATTCACCTCTTCATGGTGATCATCCACAAGCACACCCACTACTCAGGCGCTGGCAAGCGCGATGACAACGTCGTTGGCTACCCATTGGCACCTGTGTACGTTGCTAAGGCTGGCGGATTCTTCTTCATCGTGTTCGGTGTCATCATGCTGGCAGCTGCGACTTTCACAATCAACCCGGTTTGGAACTTCGGACCCTACGACCCATCGCCGGTTTCGGCAGGAACCCAGCCAGACTGGTACATCGGCTTCCTTGACGGTGCACTGCGTCTGACCCCGAGCCACCTTGAGTTCGTCATCGGAGGCTTCACGCTGCCGATGAACGTCCTGCTACCAATGGTCGTCGGAGTCCTGTTCTTGGTGGTCGTTGCGATCTACCCGTTCATCGAGGCTTGGGTAACCGGAGACAAGCGTGAGCACCACGTTCTTGACCGCCCAAGAAACGCTCCGACCCGCACTGGAATCGGCGCAGCTGGCGTAGTCTTCTACGCTGTGCTCTGGGCAGGTGCTTCAACCGATCTGATCGCGACCAACTTCAAGATGTCGCTCAACCAGGTGCTGACAGCAATGCAGATATCCCTAATTCTGTTGCCGGTGGTTGCCTACTGGGTCACCAAGCGCCTGTGTCTCTCGCTCCAGCGCAAAGACCGTGAGATTGTTCTGCACGGACGCGAGAGCGGTCGAATTGTGCGCCTTCCTCACGGTGAATTCATCGAAGTCCACGAAGAGGTCGACGAATACACCCGTTACAAGTTGGTTGACTTCGTAAACTACGAACCGATCATGGCTCGCCCTAACGCTCGAGGCAAGATCACAATTCGCGGTCGTGTGCGAGCAGGTATGTCACGCTGGTTCTTCGAGGACCGCGTAGCTCCTGTAACCCCAGCCGAGCTGGAATCAGCCAAGAAGCACGGTAACGAGCTTCACTAATAGTTATCTTGATCGAGCCCATCCGTGAACTCGGGTGGGCTCTTTCTCTTAGGCTTAGCAAATGGAGTCCTGGGTTGCTTTCTTTGCGATTAGTGGCGCCATCGCCCTAGGTGCGATGAGCCCTGGCCCAAGCTTCATCGTGGTAGCACAGGCGGCGCTATCGAGGGGCCGAAGAGTTGGTCTACTAACCGCGCTCGGAATGGCACTAGCTGGGTCGCTGTATGCCCTCGTGGCGGTGCTTGGAGTAGCTGCACTGCTCAGCGCAACTCCCCTAGCGTTTCTTATCGTCAAGGTAATCGGTGCAATCTATCTGGGCTACATTGGCTACTCAATGATTCGGCACGCCGCAGCATCGCTGGGCTCCCCCGACGGCTCCGACACCAAGGCCGGGTTATGGACCGGGCTAATCGTGCAACTGAGCAACCCAAAGACGATAGTGGTTTACACCGCCGTCTTTGCTGCTCTAATGCCGAAGGACCCCGATGGTTGGCTACTCGGGGCGCTGCCGTTATCGATCGGCTTGATTGAGGGTGGCTGGTACACGCTCGTCGCCGCAGTCTTTGCGCGACCTTGGGCTAGCAGGCGCTATGCCAGCGCGAAGAAGCCCATCGATCGATTTGCTGGGGCGCTAATGATTCTCTTGGCCCTTAGGCTGGTCTGGCCCTGGTGAGAAGCGCCTAGTGGGCGTACTGGCCGCGGAAGTTCTCGAACACAAAACCAAAGGTTGCGATAAGTGCAAGCGGCAATGCGATGAAGAACAACCACCATCCAATCGCAAGTGATGCAAACACCAGAGATGCAAACATTCCAACAAATAGTGGCCACCAAGAAAAGGCGTTGAAGAATCCAGCTTCGCCATCAGCATCTTCGATATTTGCCGTCGGGTTGTCTTCAGGGACAGGACCCTGGCTACGGTATGACTTGGCTAGGTAGAACGAGATGAACGACGCTAGGAATACCAGCATTCCGAGGGCAGCGGTACCGATAACCTCGACCTTGCCCATGCTGAGGTGACTCCAAATTGCGTAAGCAACAGCCGCGGCGCCGTAGAAAATAGCTCCAAGTGCGAAAAGTATGGCGTTGGTACGCATTACTTAGCCCTTCTTCTTGGCGGCGGATGCTGCTGGAGCCGCGAACTCTGGGTGGTTTAGATCAAATGCAGGCGACTCCGACCTAATGCGAGGAATCGAGGTGAAGTTGTGGCGAGGGAACGGCGATGCAGTAGCCCACTCAAGCGAGCGTCCGTAACCCCAAGGGTCGTTCAGTGTGGTCTTTACGCCCTTGCGGTGGGTGTAGTAAATGTTCCAAACGAATGGGATAAACGAGAGCGCCAACACGATCGAGCCAACGGTAGACAGCATGTTGCCCCAACCGAACCCGTCGCTGGCCAGGTAAGTCGCGTAGCGTCTCGGCATGCCGATAACGCCTAGCCAGTGCTGGATAAAGAACGTGGCGTGGAATCCGAAGAAAAGCAGCCAGAACTGAATCTTGCCGAGCTTCTCGTTTAGCAGCTTTCCGGTCATCTTTGGGTACCAGAAGTAGATACCCGCAAACATCGCGAACACGACTGTGCCGAACACCACGTAGTGGAAGTGCGCAACCACGAAGTAGCTGTCTGAAACGCCGAAGTCGAGAGTTGGCGAAGCAAGGATTACGCCTGTGAGGCCACCGAAGATAAACGTGGTAAGGAAGCCCAGAGAGTAGAGCATCGGGGTTTCAAACGACACGGAACCCTTCCACATCGTGCCTATCCAGTTGAAGACCTTCACGCCGGTTGGCACGGCAATCAGCATTGTGGTGAAGGCGAAGAATGGCAGCAGCACGGCACCGGTAACGTACATGTGGTGAGCCCACACGGTCATCGAGAGAGCCGCGATTGCGATAGTCGCATAGACGAGGGTCTTGTAACCAAACACGGGCTTGCGGCTGAAGACCGGGAATACCTCAGAGATGATTCCGAAGAACGGCAAAGCGATGATGTAAACCTCGGGGTGACCAAAGAACCAGAACAGGTGCTGCCACAGCATCGGGCCACCGTTTTCGGGGTCGAAGATGTGCGCGCCAAACTTTCGGTCGGCACCGAGGGCGAATAGAGCTGCTGCAAGCGGCGGGAAGCACATGATTACCAAGATTGAGGTAACCAGCGTGTTCCAGGTGAAAATCGGCATGCGGAACATGGTCATGCCAGGAGCACGCATGGTCAAGATAGTTGTGATGAAGTTGACACCACCCATGATGGTTCCGAAACCGCTCAGGGCAAGTCCGAAGACCCACAGGTCGCCACCCAAGCCCGGTGAGTAGGTTGTCGAAGACAGCGGCGCGTAGGCAAACCAACCGAAAGAAGCGGCACCCTGAGGGGTGAAGAAGCCAGCGACGGCGACGAACGAGCCGAAGAAGTAGAACCAGTAGGCGATCGCGTTTAGACGCGGGAAGGCGACGTCTGGAGCACCGATTTGGACAGGCATCAGAATGTTTGCGAACGCTGCGAACAACGGGGTTGCGAACATGAGAAGCATGATGGTGCCGTGCATGGTGAACAGCTGGTTGTACTGCTCCTTGCTACCGACGATTTCTAGGCCGGGTGCAGCGAGCTGAGCTCGAATGATCAAGGCCATGATGCCGGCGATGAAGAAGTAAATGATCGAGGTGATCAGGTAGAGGTAACCGATCTTCTTGTGGTCGGTAGTGGTTAGCCAATCGACAAGGATCCGGCCCTTAGATTTGCTCTGCTCTGAATAAGCCATGATTACTTGCCCTCGCTTCCGGTTGTACTGCCATTACCGGGAAGGTTCTGGTTGCGACTGTCATCGATAGACAGCTTGCCGATTTGTCCCTTGTCGCGCAGCGACTGAATGTAAGCCTCGTACTGCTCCGGAGTGTCGACCGAAACCTGGAAGAGCATCATCGAGTGGAACTCTCCGCACAGCTCGGTGCACTTACCGGTGTAGAGACCAACCTTGGTTGGCGTGAAGTACTGGTGGTTCCAAAAGCCCGGGAAGACGTCCTTCTTGTAGAGGAACTCAACGATCCAGAAGGAGTGGATTACGTCGCGAGACGAAAGATCAAGCTGAACTGACTTGCCAACCGGAAGGTGTAGGACGGGCATCTCGGACTTTGCCTTCGTCACCTGGTCGGGCTGAACCTGAAGGCCAGAAGAGTAAACCCCTTCTTTCACGTAGTTGAAGTCCCAGGCCCACTGCTTACCAATGACTTCGACCTTGACGTCAGGGTTTGCGATCGGCTTTTCGATTTCTTCCATCGTTTGAACGGTAAGAACGAAGAATCCGATAACCAAGATCAGTGGGACAACCGTGAACAGAGCTTCAATCGGGTTGTTGTAGCGAAGCTGAGGTGGAATGTCGCTCGAACCCTTGCGGCGACGGTAGACGATGAGCGCCCATGCCATCAAGCCCCAAGAGATGAAACCAACACCAAACAGAACGATCCAAGATAGGTTCCAGAACTCGGTGATCGGGCCGGTGTGATTCGTGGCCCCGATGCTTCCTAGCGGAAGGTAACCATTGGCGAAATCCTCAGCAGTGCAACCGGATAGTGACAGCATTAGCCCTATTGCAGCAGGCAAACTCAGCCATCTAAAAACACGCTTTGAACGCACAATAACCCTTCGAAGATTGAATCGTTATGCCCCTAGTCTAAACCCGAGGAGCTTTGAAAAACGCCAAAAAACAGGCGTTTCGCCTTGGTTTAGTTGAAAGAATCTCCGCATGCGCAGGTTCCCTGTGCGTTTGGGTTGTCGATGATGAATCTCTGACGCATGATCGTGTCTTCCCAGTCAAGGGTTGAACCGCCGAGATACGGGAGGCTCTTGTTGTCAACAACCACCTCAACACCATCGAATGGGTAAACAACGTCGTTGGCATCGAGCGTGTCATCGGGGAAAAAGTCGTAACGGAGCCCGGAGCAACCGCCTGGCTCTACGTAGAGACGAAGGCGAATCTCGGTCTCCGACTGCTCGGTCTCGAGTAGCACCTTTAGCTTGTTTACAGCAGATTCGGTGAGGCGTATACCTTCAAAAGTGGTTTCAGACATGCTTCGAGTTTACCGCTTCTAGATAAGTTCATTCGCTTTGATCAGCATTAGCGCCTCGGCAACCATTGCCTTCTTTAGCGAAGCGACCTCGACGGATTCATTAGGGCTGTGTGCCCTGCTGTCGGCGTCCTCGACTCCGGTAACCAAAATCTGTGCGTTCGGAAACACCTCGGTCAAATCGGCGATGAAAGGGATTGAGCCGCCAATGCCAATCAGAGCGGTTTTATTGCCAAATGCTGCCTCGAGTGCCGTTTCAGCCAAGGATTGCGCCCAACCCGAGCCATTTGCCTGGAAAGGTTTGCCTAGCTCGGTCTCGTGAAACTCAATTCGCCCGCCGAACGGCACATTTGCTTCAAGATGAGCGCGCAAAGCCGCTAGTGCCCGCACAGGTTCGTCGCCGGGTGCAATGCGCATAGAAATCTTGGCCTTGGCCTTCGGAAGCAGAGTGTTTGATGACAGGGCAACCGATTGTCCGTCGATGCCGATGACCGTGATTGATGGCTTCGTCCAGATTCGGTCGAGGATCGAGCCGGTGCCGATTAGTTCTAGTGGCTCGGGAGCTCCAGCGTCTCGACGCAACTCCGCCTCCGTGTAGGGCAGTTCAGAGGCCTTGCCGCTAACCAAACCTTCAACGGCTACCGAACCGTCCGGCGTGTGCAGAGTGCTGAGAAGGCGAATCATTGCGGTCATGGCATCGGGCACCACTCCCCCGTACATTCCGCTGTGCAGCGCGTGGTCCAGAGTGGAAACCTCAATCACCTGCGAAACCATCCCGCGAAGAGTTGTGGTGAGAGCTGGGATCTCGGCCGTCCAGTTTCCTGAATCAGCGACAACGATTGCGTCCGCCTCCAAAATGTCTCGGTTTTCGTCCAAGAATGTTCTGAAGGTTCGCGAGCCAGCCTCTTCTTCACCTTCGATGAAGATTGAGATTCCGAGGTCAAAGTCATCGCCGAGGGTCTTGCGAACGGTTTCGATCGCGGTTAGGTGCGCAACTATGCCGGCTTTGTCGTCGGCAGCGCCGCGAGCGTAAATGCGCCCATTCTTGAGGGTCGGCTCAAACGGCGGAGTCTCCCAATCATCCAAATTGCCAGGTGGCTGAACGTCGTGATGTGCGTAGAGCAAAAACGTTGGCTTGCCATTTTTGGCAGGGCGACGAGCTACAACAGCGGGAGAACCGGGGATGCCATCCAGAACAGCGGTGCGAATCTCGACCGTCTCAAAAACGCCGGTTTCGCGAAACAACTGCGCTACCGCCTCGGCTGAGGTCTGAAGATTGGCAGCGTCGAAGGCGTCCCAGGCGATGCCCTGGATCTTGACCAAGCGACCAAGATCGCCGATCCGCCTCGAGAAGTCAGTTTCGACAATCTCACGGACTTGCGAAACGAGGTTGTCTTCGAGCTGTGTGACACTTGGGAAGTTGTTCATGAGAGTAATCTTAGGAACAGACAACCAAATCTTTAGGACATAAATGACTGACTCGCAAACTCCCAAGCCAGAAGGCAAGGGTCGACCGACACCTAGCCGCAAAGAGCGCGAAGCCGCCAACATTCGACCGCTGGTCGGGAACAAGTCTCCCGAAGCCCGCAAGGCCGCCAAGCGCAAAATTGCTGAGGAGCGCGCGAAGGTCCGCGCAGGCATGATGTCTGGCGAAGAGCGCTACCTGACCCCACGAGACAAAGGCCCGCAGCGTCGCCTTGCCAGAGACATCGTTGACGCTCGCCCATTCACCGTCGGCGAGATTTTGATCCCCGCTCTGTTCATCGTCATCATCACCAACATGGCTCAAAACACGATTGTCGAGATCATCGGCATCATCGCGCTCTGGTCGATTCTGTTTGCCATCGTGATTGATTCGATTTTGATCACGCGCAAGGTAAAGCGAGTCATCGAACAGCGCTTCGGAACTCCAGAAAAGGGCGTGGGCTGGTACGCGGCAAGCCGAGGTTTCCAGATGCGACCTATGCGACTGCCAAAACCACAGGTGAAACGCGGTTCCAAAAACTAGTTAATCCCGCCCAAGTTCACAAAGGAGTCAACTTTGGCACAAGAGATAAAACTCACTGACCTGATCCCTCAGGTCGTCGGTGCTATCACCGAACTAAAAGACAGCTACGGCGTTTTTGAGGTTCATAAGAGCCAGCAGGCCGATCTCGGACGCGTTCAAGAGGTCTTAGCCGAACTCACCGATCGACTAGACAACAATTTTCCTTACTTTCACCCGCACTACGCCGGGCAAATGCTCAAGCCACCGCACCCTGTTGCCATCGCTGCCTACCTAGCGACCATGATGATCAACCCGAATAACCACTCGATTGACGGCGGTCCGGCAACTACCCAGATGGAGCGCGAAGTTCTGCGTGACATGGCGAAGATGTTTGGCTACCCCGAAAACTTCTTGGGTCACCTGACCTGGAGCGGGACCACGGCTAACCTGGAGGCGCTCTGGATCGGAAGAGAGATTCATCCGGGCAAGGGCATCGCGCACAGCCAAGACTCGCATTACACCCACTCGCGAATGAGTGAGGTTTTGAACATCGAGTCGATCGGGATCCTGACCGACAAGTTCGGACGGCTGGACCTGAATCATCTCGAAGAGGAGTTGGCCAAAGGTCGCATCGGCACCGTGGTGGCAACCTTGGGAACTACCGGACTCGGAGCCATTGACCCACTCGCCGACATCATTCCATTGGCGAGAAAGTATGGTGCTCGCGTCCATGTTGACACCGCCTACGGCGGCTTCTTCAAACTCATTGAGAACCACCTCGATCCCGAGGGTGCAAGGCACTACGCGGCGATTTCGCAGAGCGACTCGATTGTGGTCGACCCGCACAAACACGGACTTCAGCCCTATGGTTGCGGCGCGGTGTTCTTCAACGACATCACTATCGGGCGGTTCTACAAGCACGACTCCCCCTACACCTACTTTGCCAGCGAAGATTTGCACTTTGGTGAAATCCAACTTGAGTGCTCAAGGGCCGGAGCATCGGCGGCTGCACTTTGGGCCACGCTGAAGGTGTTTCCGCTCACTGAAGGTGGTTTGGGTCAAATTTTGCTCGCCGGTCGAAACGCGGCCTTGACCTGGCACGACCTGCTTGCGAAATCCGAAGTGCTCGCGCCCTACCAGGTACCAGAACTCGACATCGTCGCCTACCTACCAAAGGTTGATTCGCTCAGCGAGCTCGACAGAGTCAGCCACGAATTGTTTGTGCGCTCTGCCGACGCTGAGCGCAAGGAGCAAATTCACCTCGCCACCTATGTGGTGAAGCCGCAAGCGCTGAAAGCTCGTGGATTCAATCTCATCGAGGACGCTGATCAAGCGCGCATAATGAGAAGCGTTCTGATGAAACCAGAACAGGAAAACTGGATCGGCGATTTGCATGCCCATTTGGAAGCAACAACTAGAGAAACGATTGGCTGAAAACTATGGAATACCGCTACCTCGGCAACTCGGGCTTCAAGATTTCTGAACTGACCTATGGCAACTGGCTAACCCACGCCATGCAGGTCGATGACTCGGCTGCGATTGCGACCGTTCACGCTGCTTTGGACGGCGGCATCACGTCATTCGACACCGCCGACGTCTACGCCAACCAGGCTGCTGAGACGGTTTTGGGCAAGGCGCTTGCGGGTCAGCGCCGCGAAGGTCTAGAAGTGTTTACCAAGGTCTATTGGCCGGTAGCCGAGCGCATGCCGAACGACACCGGACTTTCGCGCAAGCACATCATGGAGTCAATCAACGGCTCGCTAAAGCGCCTCAACCTCGACTATGTGGATCTTTACCAGGCGCACCGCTATGACGTTGAGACTCCGCTCGAAGAGACATTGCAGGCCTTCGCAGACATCGTGCGCGCGGGCAAGGCACTTTACATCGGTGTCTCAGAATGGTCTGCCGAACAGATCGAAGCCGGGCACAAGTTGTCCAAGGAGCTGGGCTTCCAACTGATTTCAAGCCAACCGCAGTACTCGATGCTGTGGCGCGTGATTGAAGAAAAGGTAATACCTAAATCTGCTGAACTCGGTGTTTCGCAGATTGTCTGGTCGCCGATGGCTCAGGGAATCCTGACTGGCAAGTACCTGCCGGGCCAGCCTGTTCCAGCCGACTCTCGCGCGGCCGACGAAGCTGCCGGAAAGTTCATTCGCGACAAGCTAAACGACGAGGTGCTCACTCGAGTGCAGCTTTTGAAGCCAATCGCAGACGACCTAGGCCTCACCATGGCGCAACTGGCGTTGGCCTGGGTGCTGCAGAACTCAAACGTAGCCTCGGCGATTGTTGGCGCAAGCCGACCAGAGCAGATTTCTTCGAACATTGCAGCGGCCGGAGTAAAGCTCTCTGCCGATGTGATGGCCAAGATCGATGAGATAACGCTACCGATTGCCGAAACCGACGCAGCCCTAACTGTGGCTCCAGAAAAGCGTTTGGTTTAGCGAACCTTACGGTTGATTACCCGGGCCCAGAGTGGCCCTTGGTAGATGAAGCCGGTGTAGCCCTGAACTAAAGTTGCGCCGGCTTTCATGCGTTCTTGAGCGTCAGCAGCGGTCTCTACTCCCCCGACCGAGACTATGGCCAGCGAATCTCCCACATGCTTCTTCAGGAGATTCAAAACCTCGATGGACCTAGCCTTTAGCGGCGCGCCTGAGAGGCCGCCATCACCCATGGCAGACACTTTGTCAGCCGAGGTCTTTAGGTTGGATCGTGAAATCGTGGTGTTGGTAGCAATAACGCCGGCCAGGTTTAGACGCTTGGCTAGGTCGGCGACAGCGATGATGTCTTCATCAGCCAAATCAGGTGCGATTTTCACTAGAACCGGCTTGGAGTTGGCTTCGGCAATTACGGCCCGCAGAATCGGATCTAGGGCCTCTACCGACTGCAGGGAGCGGAGTCCGGGGGTGTTTGGTGAAGATACGTTTACGGCTAGGTAATCGGCGTATGGGCTCAGCAAGCGAGCGCTTACTCGATAGTCCTCGGCGGCGTCCTCGACCGGGGTGACTTTACTCTTGCCGATGTTGATGCCGATTACGGGTAGATTCTTGTGGCGCTTGGACCTAAGGGTTTCTAGGCGCTTGGCAACTGCTTCAGCACCATCGTTGTTGAAGCCCATGCGGTTGATCAGGGCGCGGTCGGCAAGTAGTCGAAAGAGCCTCGGCTTCGGGTTTCCCGGCTGGGCAAGAGCCGTTACGGTGCCGATTTCTACGTGTGAGAAACCGAGCTCACCGAGCGCCTTGACGGCAACAGCATTTTTGTCGAAACCGGCAGCGAGACCGAAGGGTCCGTTGAAAGTAAAACCAAAGGCCGAAATCTGGAGAGTTTGTTCTTTACTCAAACGAAGAAGCTTCAAAACGCCTAGCTTGCTCGCCACGCGAATACCAGCCACCACAAAATGGTGAATCGACTCCGGCTTGAAGCGCACGAAGACCAGGCGAAGAATCAGTGAGTAAAACACGCCTTAAGGCTACCCGAAGCGGGCAAAGCGAAAGGGCCGACACCCAGAAGGTGACGGCCCTTTCGTTGAACTACTGTTTAGCTGCAACCGCTGGTTGATCCACAGCCTTCGCAGACGTGGCATGAACCAGATGGGCGCATCTTGATGCCACAGCTGAAGCACAGTGGAGCATCTGACTCTTTGCCCTGAAGCAGTTCGAAGAGTTCTGCTGAGGAGTGAACCTCGCGCTTTGGCTCTTCTGCTACCGGTGCCTGAACCGGGGCGGCAACCGAAACGATTGCCTCAACCTCGGCCACTGCCTCTTCGACAACAGCGGTGGCTGAAATTTCGACAACCGGTGGGTAACCGCCAGCTGCGTCCAGTGCTGCCGAACGCTCCGAAGCGCTGTGGATTCCCAGCGCTGCACGGGTTTCGAACGGTAGGTAGTCAAGCGCTAGGCGACGGAAGATGTAGTCCATCAGCGACTTGGCCATACGGATGTCGGCGTCGTCGGTTAGACCGGCCGGCTCAAAGTTGACGTTGGTGAACTTCTTGACGTAGCTCTCAAGTGGAACTCCGTACTGGAGACCGATCGAGATTGCGATCGAGAAGGCGTCCATGACACCGGCAAGAGTTGAACCCTGCTTACCGAGCTTCAAGAAGACCTCGCCTAGCTGACCGTCTGGGTAGCTGCTTGCAGTCATGTAACCCTCTGCGCCACCAACGGTGAACGAAGTGGTTGACGATGCACGCGACTTCGGCAGACGCTTGCGAACCGGGTGCGATAGACCTGCTGGCTCTGCCTCGACTGCTACAGACTTAGCCTCGGTCTTTGCCTTGGCGTCGCTTAGCGGCTGGCCAACCTTGCAGTTGTCGCGGTAGATGGCTAGCGCCTTCAGGCCGTACTTCCAGCCCTGGTAGTAGACATCTTCGATTTCTTCAACGGTTGCCGATTCAGGCATGTTGACAGTCTTCGAGATTGCGCCCGAAAGGAACGGCTGAGTCGCTGCCATCATTCGCACGTGACCCATTGGCTCGATTGCGCGAATACCAACGGCGGTGTCGAAGATTGCGTAGTGCTCCTGCTTGAGTCCAGGTGCGTCAACCACGTGGCCGTGCTGACCGATGTGGTCAACGATCGCCTCGATGGTCTCCTGCGAGTAGCCCAAGCGGTGTAGCGCGAATGGAATCGTCTGGTTGACGATCTGCATCGTGCCGCCGGTTGAGAGCTTCTTGTACTTGACTAGCGAGAAGTCTGGTTCGATACCAGTGGTGTCGCAGTCCATCATGAAGCCGATGGTTCCGGTTGGTGCAAGCAGCGATGCCTGCGAGTTACGCCAGCCGTTGCGCGAACCGATCTCGGTGTTTAGAGCCCACTCGCGGGTTGCTGCTGCGTGGACGTCGGCGTCGATCTGGCTAACAGGAACAACTGCGGCGTTTGCTGCCTCGTGCTTTGCCATAACTCGGTCGTGACCGGCCTTGTTCATTGCGTAACCGTTGTATGGTCCTACGACTCCAGCTAGCTCTGCCGAGCGACGGTAAGCCGCTGCAGTCATGAGCGAGGTGATGCTGCCGGCAAGGGCGAAACCCTCGCGGCTGTCGTAAGGTACACCGATTGCCATTAGCAAGGCACCTAGGTTTGCGTAACCGATTCCCAGCTGACGGAAGTTGCGAGTGGTCTCGCCAATCTTCTCGGTCGGGAAGTCTGCGAAGCAGATCGAGATGTCCATCGCGGTGAAGATCAGTTCGTTTGCACGAGCGAAGGTTTCGCTGTCGAACGAGCCGTCTGGGTTCAGGAACTTGAGAAGGTTCAAGCTGGCGAGGTTGCAAGAAGAGTTGTCTAGGTGCATGTACTCCGAGCAAGGGTTCGAGCCAGTGATGCGACCCGACTCCGGCGAGGTGTGCCAGTCGTTGATGATGTCGTCGTACTGGATGCCTGGGTCAGCGCACTCCCAGGCTGCTACTGCAACCTTGCGGAATAGCTCGCGAGCCGAAACTTCTTCGATGACTTCGCCGGTGGTGCGGGCGCGAAGACCGAACATGCCGTCGTTCTCGTAGGCCTCCATGAACTCGCGGTTGACGCGAACCGAGTTGTTGGCGTTCTGGTACTGGACTGAGTTGATGTCCTTGCCGCCAAGCTCCATGTCGAAGCCTGCGTCACGGAGAACGCGGATCTTCTTCTCTTCGCTGGCCTTGGTCTCGACGAACTCTTCGATGTCCGGGTGGTCGATGTCCAAGACAACCATCTTTGCTGCGCGGCGGGTTGCGCCACCAGACTTGATGGTTCCTGCCGAGGCGTCAGCGCCACGCATGAACGAAACTGGGCCAGATGCCGAGCCACCAGAGTTCTTCAGAAGCTCCTTAGAAGAGCGAATGCGCGAGAGGTTTAGACCTGCGCCCGAACCGCCCTTGAAGATCATGCCCTCTTCGCGGTACCAGTTGAGGATCGAGTCCATCGAGTCATCAACCGAGAGAATGAAGCATGCAGAAACCTGCTGCGGGCTCTTGGTGCCGACGTTGAACCAAACCGGCGAGTTGAACGCGAAGATCTGGTTTAGAAGCATGTGGGTCAGCTCGTGCTCGAAGATGGTTGCGTCTTCTTCGGTAGCGAAGTAACCGTGGTCGCGGCCGGCCTGGGTGTAGGTCAAGGCAACCCGGTCGATTAGCTGACGGAGGCTTGACTCACGCTCTGAAGTACCGACGGCACCGCGGAAGTACTTGGTGGTGACGATGGTCGAAGCGTTGATGCTCCAGAACTCTGGGAACTCTACGCCGCGCTGCTCGAAAATCACCTCGCCGTTCTTCCAGTTGGTCTGGACCACGTCGCGGGTCTCCCAGTTGACTAGGTCATATGGGTGAACGCCCGGGGTGGTGTAGATACGCTCAATGGTCAATCCAGCGCCGTTTCCGGTGTTGTGCTGGACAAACGATAGTGTGTCAGTCATTTGTGGTGCCTTCCTTAGTTACTTATCTAAAATCTGCTGTTGTTTCGTTGCTTGCTCTTAGGACATTGATTGCTGCTTCGAAGTCATCCAGGGATTCCCAGCCCTGGTAGACACTGGCGAAGCGCATAAATGCGACCTCATCCAGCTTTCTAAGCGGTTCGAGTATTGCTAAACCGACTTCGTTCGCCTCGATCTGTGACGCTCCAGTGGCGCGGACTGTGTTTTCAACAGTCTGGGCAAGCAACGCTAGATCGGCTTCTTCAACCGGTCTGCCCTGGCAGGCCTTTCGCACACCATTCACGATTTTGTTTCGGCTAAATGGCTCGATGACTCCACTTCGCTTTACCACGGTGAGCGATGCAGTTTCAGCTGTGCTGAACCGCATGCCGCATTCGGGGCACTGGCGCCTACGACGGATCGATGATCCGTCATCGGAGGTTCTCGAATCGGTTACGCGAGAATCCGGGTTTTTGCAGAATGGACAATGCATTCTGACCCTCCTTTCAACTCACGACTACACCGCTAAAGCCCTATATGTGGGTTATTTTAGCGATGTAGTCCCTATATCTTGTGGTTTGGGTCAGGTTTTTGCAAATTTGTTGAATCTTCGGCGTGTCGCTATTTTTGCGAACGAATCACTACCGCCGCGCCGTGCGCTGGCAAGCCTTCTGCGGCTGCCAGAAGGTCGATTTGAGCCTGGATCTCGGCCAATCCAGCCTCCGAGTAACGAACCACCTGCTGTGCCCTCAGGAACGTGTGCACGCCCAAACCGGAGCCAAACTTGGCCTGCTTCGAGGTTGGCAGGACGTGGTTCGAGCCAGCCATGTAATCACCGAGGCTAACGGGCGAGAATTCGCCCACAAAAACAGCCCCCGCGTTTCGAATAGCAGCGAGCGCCGCCTCGGCATCGTTTAGGTGAAGCTCCAGGTGCTCCGTGGCGTAGGCGTTGGCAACTTCGACCGCAGCGTCAATGTCGTCAACGAGCACAAAAGCAGACTGCTGCCCCGCCAACGCCTCCTCTATGCGTGATTTATGTTGAGCAGACGCCACCTGAGCCACTAACTCGGCTGCAACAGCATCGATGAGCTGCTCGGAATCGGTGACCAGTACGGCAGCGGCGGCTTCATCGTGCTCGGCCTGGCTAATCAGGTCGGCAGCTACGAAAGCGGGATTTGCGTTTGCATCGGCAAGGATCATGATCTCGGTTGCCCCCGCCTCCGAGTCGATGCCTACTACTCCCCTGAGCGCACGCTTTGCGGCAGTCACAAAGTTGTTGCCAGGACCGGTGATCAGAACGACAGGTTCTAAATCAAGACTCGCGACACCGTGAGCTAGCGCGGCGATAGCCGCTGGCCCACCAAGCGCGTAAACCTCTGTAACACCGAGTAGGGCTGCCGTGGCTAGCACGGTCGGGTGTGGTCGCCCTCCGAATTCCTTTTGCGGCGGAGTCGCCATCGCGAGCCGACTGACCCCAGCCACCTGCGCGGGTACCACATTCATCACGACACTTGACGGGTAAACGGCCTTGCCGCCGGGGACATAGAGCCCCACCGAGTCAACTGGGATCCAGCGTTGGTCGACAACTGCGCCTGTGTCTAATGAAGTGGAGGTATTTGCAGGCAGATTAGCCATCGAAACAGCCTGGACTCGCTCGATTGCGGTTTCGAGAGCCGCCAGCAATTGAGGAGAGAGTGACTCGAGGGCCGCCTTGAGCTCCGCCTCTGGGACTCTGATTGGCCTCGGATCTACACCGTCGAATTCTTGCGCGAAATCAAGGAGCGCCGCCTCACCGCGCATCTTCACTGATTCAACTATCGGCAAAACCGCATCGAGTGCGTTGTCGATATCGTTCAGAGCGCGAGGAATTGACTCATTTACCAACTTTGAGTCAAGGCTCTTGCCTCGAAGGTCTATCTTGCGCATCTGAACCCTTCTTGCGTAAACCAATTCTAAACTTGGAACCATGAAAAACTTTTCGGTCGAGAGCGACCCAACCGAGGCTCTAAAAGCGACTTTTCGCCGTCACGCTTCAGGTGTAGCAATAATCACGATGGTCAGCAGCAACGGAGATCCGGTCGGCCTAACCGCCACATCGGTGACCTCGCTGGGCGCTACTCCCCCGCTACTCACCTTCAACGTAGCCAGCGGTGCATCATCGTGGCCGACAGTTTGCGAAAAGGGTTTCGTAGCGATCCACACGCTCGGCGTCGAAGATGTCGAGCTCGCGCGAAAACTCGCGGGCCCGAAAGACTTGCGCTTCGAAGCAGATGACTGGGCACGCGGCCCTCAAAGCCTGCCGATATTCACGTCTGCTTCGGCTGTCTTGATTGGCAAAATCCGCGAGGTTCACGACGTCGAGGCGAACGCCGTCGTCATCGTTGATGTTCTAGAAGGTTTAGTCGGTTCCGAGAAGGGTGGTCTGCTCTACCACCAGCGGAACTTCGTTGGTATCGGCGAGATCCTTAGCTAAGGACTCACGAATCGCCTGCTCGGTCATGATGCAGTTAGCGCCGAGCAGAAACTTGATTTCGGCGAACAGTTCGCCAGAAACCTTTACTCGCGTCGGCAGCGCGAAAGGTTTTGCTCCGCCGGCCCCGGTCAGGTAAATCGTTACTTCGCTGTCGCCCGGGTGGGCAGCCAAGATGCCATTCAGCGCCTGCA
>JBILRS010000025.1:0-16848 GCA_044372535.1 Rhodoluna sp. | reverse complement strand
CGACCCGGTCACCAAGATCACTATTCTTCCTAGAGGTCGAGCACTCGGTTACACCATGGTGATGCCGCTCGAAGACCGCTACTCGATCAGCCGCAACCAGCTTCTCGACCAGATTGCCTGGGCGATGGGTGGCCGCGTTGCCGAAGAGATCGTCTTCCACGACCCAACCACCGGAGCCTCGAACGACTTTGAGAAGGCAACCAGCATTGCTCGCCAGATGGTCACTCAGTACGGCTTCTCTTCGAACCTCGGCTCTGTCTCTTTTGCCAACGGTGCCGAAGTGTTCATCGGCCGCGACATGGGCCACCGCTCTGAATACAGCGAGGCAACCGCTCAGGTCATCGACGCCGAGATCCGTGCGATTCTCGACAGCGCTCAAGACGAGGCCTACAAGGCGCTCAACCTGAACCGCAAGATTCTTGATGCACTGGCCAAAACGCTTCTCGAAAAGGAAACCCTTAACCACGATGAGATCGAGAAGATCTTCAAGACGGTTAAGAAGCTACCTAAGCGCACCCAGTGGCTCAGCAAGAAGACCCGACCAGTCAAGGCTGGGCCAATCGCCGTGCCTAAGAAGAAAACCAAGTAACTTGTTCGATCGCGAAAGAGTCGAAGCGGCTGTAGTTGAGCTAATCAACGCAATCGGCGAAGACCCAAACCGCGAAGAACTTAGGGCCACCCCGAAAAAGGTTGCCGAGGCTTACTCAGAGTTTTTCAAAGGCATCGGCCAAGATCCTCTAACTGTGCTCGCCGAAACAATCCCAGCCGAGCACAACGAGGTCGTGATTCTCAAAGACATCGACTTCGTGTCAATCTGCGAGCATCACCTACTGCCGTTCACCGGTGTCGCTCACATTGCCTACCTCCCGGGTGAACGGGTCGTCGGTCTCGGTCGCTTGCCAAAGGTCGTCGAAATCATCGGCGCGCGCCCACAGCTTCAAGAAAACCTGACCGCCCAGGTTGCCGATGCCATCGAGCAGGGGTTGAGCGCCAAGGGTGTTGTCGTGGTTATCGAAGCCCGTCACCACTGCGTGGTCTCTCGCGGCGCCCGTCAACCCGAGGCCAACACGGTCACCATGGCAGCCCGTGGCACTTACTCCGAGCCAATCGCTCGGGCCGAAGTCATGGGCCTAATCAGCAAATGAGCTTTCACCGGCCGCTAATCATGGGTGTGCTCAACGTCACTCCAGACTCATTCAGCGACGGTGGCGAACACGACACTCTTTCAACCGCTCTCGATCACGCACGCGTCCTAGCAATTGGCGGCGCAGACATCATCGACGTGGGTGGTGAATCGACTCGACCCGGGGCCGAGCGCGTATCGGTCGAAGAAGAGATCGCCAGAGTCGTACCTGTCATTCGCGCCATCAAGGCCGAGCTTTCGGTGCAGGTGAGCATCGACACCATGAACGCCCTCACCGCTCGCGCGGCCGTTGAAGCTGGCGCTGACATCATCAACGATGTCTCGGGAGGCCTGGCCGACAGCGAAATCTTCAGAGTCGCAGCCGATTCTGGCGCAACCATCGTGATCTCGCACTGGCGAGGCCACGACAAAGGCGCCGGCAGCCAGAACGAATACGAGGACATCGCAAAAGACGTTGTCGCCGAACTGCAACTGCAGGTCGACAAGGCAATCGCGGCTGGTGTTCACCGCGACAAGATCGTGATTGACCCAGGTCTTGGTTTCGCCAAAGACCTGAAGCAAAACTGGGAGCTGGTCGCTCGCCTCGACGAACTCGAGAGCCTGGGTTTGCCGATTCTCGTTGGCGCTAGCCGCAAGCGTTTCATCGCGGGCGTAATCGCCCCAGATGACCCTGCCGAAGCCGATAACGGCCGGCGCGACTTGGCAACCGCGGTTCTGACAGCCCTGCTGCTGCAGCGCAAACTTTGGGGCGTGCGGGTTCACAACGTGGTTGCCACCGAAGACGCGATTAGCATTGTCTCGGCGCTCCACCAAGCGAAAGAGGCGTAACGATGGCCCAGAAAATCTCGATCAAGGGGTTGAGGGTTTTCGCGCACCACGGAGTCTTCGACTTCGAACGCCAAAATGGCCAAGACTTTTACGTCGATGCAACCGTCTGGGTCGGCTCACCAAAGGCGACCCTGACCGACAACCTCGGCGACACAATCCACTATGGCGAGCTGGCAAAGTCCATCGTCGAAAACGTGAAGAGCGAACCGGTTGACCTGCTCGAAACTCTCGCCCAGCGCATTCTCGACATGATCATGAACTTCGGCGGCGGCTCGGTCAGCGGAATCATCACGAAAGCCAAGGTCACCGTTCACAAACCGAACGCCCCTATCCCTTACGACTTCAAAGACGTCTCGGTAACCGTCAAGGCCAAGCGAGACAACTAATGCTGGCAATCTTGGCGCTAGGCGGCAACCTCGGTGACCCGCGCGAGCAGATCACCGAAGCCATCGCAGCCCTCGAGGCGCACAGCGCTATTCGAGTCACCAGCACCTCGCCGCTGGTCGAGTCTTTTGCGCTGACCGAAGCCGGCATCGACGAATCGGCTCCGCGCTTCATCAACGGGGTTGTCGAAATCGAAACATCACTCACCCCCGACGAGCTTTTGAGTGTGATTCACGCAATCGAAGCCGAGGCCGGTCGCACCAGAGACGTGCGCTGGGGCCCTAGAACTCTGGACATCGACATCATCGTCTTCGGTGACCTCCACCAGAAGACCAAAGACCTAACCATCCCGCACCCGCGCGCTCACGAACGCGCCTTCGTGCTTGCTCCCTGGGCACTCATGCAGCCCGAGGCAGTGATTCCCGGCCGCGGCAAGGTTGCCGAGCTAGCCAAATCGTTTGTCGGCGAAGTTTGGGAGGCGTAATGAAGCCAACCAAAGTCTGGTCACTCGCCAGCTACGCGTTTGCTGCAGCGATTTTCGCCTTCGTGCTCGCCCAAATTCTCGTAAGCAGGGGTTTCTCGGTGCCGGTTTCACCAATCAACCTGCCGATCACCATCGCCGCAATTGGCCTCACCCTCGCAGCGCTGGCAATACCGATGATTCGCTATCGCAAGGCGCTCAAAGACCCGAAGAAGCGAGCCAAACGTCTTTCGCCAACCTACGCGTTTAGAGTTCTGATCCTTGCCAAATCGAGTGCACTAGCGGCCTCCCTGTTCTTCGGTTGGCATGCCGGCATCTTGGTCGCGCAACTTTCTTTGCCGGCGATAACGTCAAACATTTCTTTCACGATCATCGGGCTAATCACTTCGCTCTTCACCACCGCGGTTGCCCTAGTGGTTGAGAACACCTTCAAGATTCCACCTGACCCTGAAGAACCAGCCGAAGGCTCCCCAGCGTGAGCGCCAACGGAAGACTAAACGTTGGCATCATCGGGGCTGGCCCGGTCGGCGCTGTTCTCGGCCTTGCTCTAGCCGGGGCAGGGCACCTGATCATCGGCATCAGCGCGGTGAGCCAAGAAAACCGCGAACGCGCCGAAGCGCTCCTGCCAGAGGTCCCGCTGATGGACGTCCAAGAGATTTTGCAATCTGCCGACCTGGTGTTGCTCGCGATCCCAGACTCCGAACTTGTGCCAACCGTGAACGGCTTCGCCGAGGCTGGCCAGTGGCGAGCGGGGCAGATTGTCGCCCACACCTCCCCAGAGCACGGCTACTCAGCACTCGCCCCGGCAGCGGCCAGCGGCGCGATTCCGTTAGCGATTCACCCCGCCATGCGCTTCACCGGAACCAGCGTAGACCTGATCAAACTCCCAGACGCCTACTTCGCAGTCAGCGCGCCAAAGATCGCCCTACCGATAGCCCAGGCTCTGGTTATCGAAATGGGCGGCGAACCCGTCGTCGTCGAAGAAGACGCCCGCGCAAAATACGCCGAGGCCTACTCGGTGGCATCGAGCTTCTCGGCACTGATCGTCAACCAGGCCATCGGCCTGCTCGAAGAAGCCGGCATCGATAACCCGCGCGGCCTACTTGCCCCAATCGTGCGCACCTCTGTCGAACTCGCCTTAGCCGAAGGCCACCAACCGCTCGACCCCGAGGCGCTATGAAGCTGATCCAAACCGCAAGAGAACTCCAAGACTTCATAACCGCAACTAAAGCCACCGGCAAAACCATCGCCTTCGTGCCAACCATGGGCGCCCTGCACGAAGGCCACCTGAGCCTCGTCGAGCTCGCGAAGCAAAAAGCCGATGTCGTCGTGGTCAGCATCTTCGTAAACCCCAAGCAGTTCGGCGAAAACGAGGACTTCGACAAATACCCGCGCACCCTGACCCAAGACGCCGAGCTTCTTGAAACTAAAACCATTGACGCCCTCTTCGCCCCAAGCGTCGAAGAGGTTTACCCACCCGAAGGCGTCCGCGAACAACGAGCCGGAGTGGTTGGCTCAACGTTTGAGGGTGCCAGCCGCCCCGGCCACTTCGACGGCATGCTCACCGTGGTCGGCCGCCTCTTCGACCTCGTTCAACCAGACGTCGCAGTGTTCGGCGCAAAAGACGCCCAGCAACTCTTCATGATCAAGAAACTGGCGGGCGCGCTCTACAAAGACACCGCGATCATCACCGCCCCAACTCACCGCGAGTCGAGTGGCCTAGCCATGAGCAGCCGCAACCGCTACCTGACCGAATCACAAAAAATATCGGCAACCGCCCTCTTCAAGGCTCTAAAAACCATTCGCCAACCACTCAGCCTCACCCTCGAAGCGGCCCGAACCCTAATCAACTCGACCCCCGAGACTAAACTTGACTACATAGCGGTTGTTGACCCAGAAATCTTCAGACCGGTCAACGACGACTACCGAGGCAGAGCACTTGCGATTGTCGCGGCCAAAGTCGGCGACACCCGCTTGATCGACAATCTAGAAATCGAACTAACGGAGCCAAACCGATGAGTGAAGAACTCGAGCAACAAGACGAACAAGACCTGCCCGAGCAGATCGCGATTCGTCTCGAAAAGCGCGAGCGCCTAAACAAACTCAACGACGCCTACCCGGTAGCGGTCGAGATCACCCACACCATCGAAGAAGTCCGTGCCGCCCACCCAGACCTCGAAGTCGATGTCGCCACCGGCGAATTCGTAGCAATCGCCGGCCGCGTGATGTTTCAGCGCAACACCGGCAAGCTCTGCTTCGCAACCCTTCAGGCCGGCTCGGGCGAGCGCATCCAAGCCATGCTCAGCCTCGACAAAGTTGGCGAAGAGCAGCTCGAACTCTTCAAAGAACTGGTAGACCTCGGCGACCACCTCTTCGTTGAAGGTGAAGTCATCACGTCAAAGCGCGGCGAGCTCAGCATCCTCGTTAACAGCTGGAAGATGGCTGCCAAGACCATTCGCCCGCTACCTAACCTGCACAACGAACTCGGCGAAGAGTTTCGCGTTCGCCACCGCTACCTCGACCTAATCGTTCGTGACCGCGCCCGCGAGGTAGTCAAGATCCGCGCTCAGGTCATGGCCAGCCTTCGCAAGACTTTCACCGAAGACCGGTACCTCGAAATCGAAACGCCGATGCTTCAGACCATTCACGGTGGAGCCAGCGCAAGACCCTTCAAGACCCACTCGAACGCCTTCGACACCGAACTCTTCCTAAGAATCGCCCCTGAGCTGTTCCTCAAGCGCGCAGTAGTTGGCGGCATCGAACGCGTTTACGAGATCAACCGCAACTTCAGAAACGAAGGCGCCGACCGCACCCACAGCCCAGAGTTCGCTATGCTAGAGGCCTATCAGGCCTATGGCGACTACAACTCAATGGCCCTCCTCACCCAGACGCTGATTCAGAACGCAGCCCTAGACATCTTCGGCACCCACCAGGTTGAACTCGAAGACGGCACGATCAACGACCTCGGCGGCGAATGGCCACGAATCTCAATGTTCGAGAGCCTCTCGAAGGCTTGCGGCCAAGAGATCACCCCAGCAACCCCAATCGCAGAGCTCAAGAAGCTAGCCAAGAGCGTCGACATCGACATCGAACACCCCCAGCACGGCAAGTATGTCGAAGAACTGTGGGAGCACTTCGTCAAGGGCGACCTGGTCAAGCCAACCTTCGTCATCGACTTCCCGGTCGACACATCGCCACTGGTTCGAAACCACCGCAGCAAGCCGGGCGTTGTCGAAAAGTGGGACCTCTACATCCGCGGCTACGAACAAGCAACCGGCTACTCGGAGCTCGTAGACCCAGTAATTCAGCGCGAACGCTTCGTTGAGCAAGTAACCCTGGCCGCCGCCGGCGACCCTGAAGCCATGAAACTAGATGAGGACTTCTTGAAAGCACTCGAATTCGGAATGCCACCGTCAGGCGGCATGGGCATGGGCATCGACCGCCTACTGATGAGCCTCACCGGCCTCGGAATCCGCGAAACAATCATGTTCCCGTTGGTGAAGTAATGAAAGACGTACTCGACGCCCTGCTCTCACTCGTGCCGCCATTCCTAGTCGGCGGCATCTTCTGGCTAGTCATGCGCTCAATCATCAAGATCGACTCGAAAGAGCGCGACACCTATTCGAAGATCGAAGCTGAAGAGCGTGCCAAGCTCGAGGTCAAAACTAAGAAGTAGAATCAGATGGAACCTAGGGGGATTTCATGAAGAAACTTTTCACCATCGCAGCAACTGCAATATTGATGCTGGTCGGCGCGGGGATGCCGGCCCAGGCCGCGGTCTACAAGACCAACGTAACCATTAGCGCTCCAAAGTACGCTTCGGCGGGGAATGCTGTGCCAATTGACATCACGGTCTGCCCTCTCGCTACTAGGTCGTCAAAGACGTGTGACTGGACCCCAGTTCGCACAGTCACTCTGTTCGCTAACAAGAAGAAAGTAGCGACGGGCAAAACAACCAACGGCCTAACCACAATTAACTGGACGCCTGCAGCAGCCGGTAAGTACTCACTCACCGCATCGGTGGCTAAGGCAACCGGAATGGCTGCCGCCAACTCGATGGCTGTCGCGCTAACTGTCTCAAAGAAGACCGCCAAGACTCCGTTGCTCATGAAATACTGCGATGAGAACACCTGCGCAGCCAAGCCGATGACTCTGGGCTTTGACGATGAATACGCTCAGATGTCGGCGCTTCTTGGCAAATCAGCCACCGCAGCCAAGGGCCGCACCGTTTACGGCCAGTACCTTTCGACCAAAAACCAGTGGTTCACATTCCAGACCAAGAAATCAGCCTTGAACTCAGAGTTCGGTCAGTACTCTGCCGACATCTCCCTGGAGTTTGACTCTGAGGACTACTGCACCGATGGGGACGAGTCCTACACCTGGTCATTCCGCGTCCTAGTCGCTGGCACAACCAAGTACGCGCCGATCGCAAGCCCGTTGACTTCAATCACCTATGAGTGCGGTGGAGACAGCTCAGGCACGGGAAGCCTTGAAATGTTCTACGAGTACTCCGACCAAACTATCGATTCTGAGTTTGATTCCCCACCCACTATCTCCGTCTCTGTGACCGATTCGGATGAAGTGGGTTACGACCTCGTCTCTTACTACATGGAGGACGGTGGCGAATGGGTCGAGCTCGACAGGGTTTCTAGTACGGGCGACGACACCCTCCAAGTTGGCGCTGACTGGGGCTATGGCGTTGGCATGTACTCCGTGAAGGTAACCATGTACCCATCTGACGGCAGTGAGTCAATCACTGGCGACGTTTACACGATTGACATCTACTAACCCCTAACCCTAAGGAGAACCATGGCTAACGAAACTTGGGACGACGAAACATCGGCGCTTTTTGTTGCCGAAATTAATACCAGCGTTATCTGGAAGGGCATTGCCGGGATTGTTGGGGCGTTAGGCCTTCTCTTGGCCACCACGTTCTTTCTGGGCGAGACAAGTTTTTACGGAATAACCTTTGGACTTAGCCTCATCCCGATTTATCCGATGATCGAATACGCTGTCTTCCTCGTCTCAGTGTTGAACAAGATAAACCTCGATGCCGGCAGAAACCTGTTCTTCGCCGATCGTGCTGGCTACCGAGCAAAGTTGAAGGCAAAACCAGAAGTTCGTTTCTACAAACCGACGAGAAACCTGAAGCTCATCGCTTGGGCCATCGTTGCCGCGCTGGTTATCGGTCTCGCCGCGGCTATGGCCAACTAACGCACTAACGCTTAGGGCGAACAGCCCTGTTTTTGGTCGGTGGTCGCAGTTACCATCAACTTATGTTCGAGAAATTTACTGACAAAGCCCGCCGCGTAGTTGTCCTTGCCCAAGAAGAGGCAAAGATGCTCAACCACAACTACATTGGCACCGAGCACATCCTGCTCGGCTTGATCCACGAGGGCGAAGGCGTTGCCGCAAAGGCGCTAGAGGCGCTCGGCATCAACCTCGATGCAGTTCGCGAGCAGGTTCAGGAGATCATCGGTCAGGGCCAGACCCCTCCGACCGGTCACATTCCTTTCACCCCACGCGCCAAGAAGGTGCTTGAGCTTTCGCTTCGCGAGGCCTTGCAGCTTGGCCACTCATACATTGGCACCGAACACCTCCTTCTCGGCTTGATTCGCGAGGGCGAGGGTGTTGCGGCTCAGGTTCTCACCAAGTTGGGCGCTGACTCGAACCGCGTTCGCCAGCAGGTTGTTGAGCTGCTCTCTGGCTTCCAGAGCAAAGAGACCGTGAACGTTGGTGGCGAAAACGCCACCCCGCAAAAGGGCTCGACGATTCTCGACCAGTTTGGCCGCAACCTCACCCAGGCAGCTGCCGAAGGCAAGCTTGACCCAGTTATCGGCCGCGAGCGTGAGATCGAGCGCGTAATGCAGATTCTCTCTCGCCGTTCAAAGAACAACCCTGTTCTGATTGGTGAGCCTGGTGTTGGTAAGACCGCAGTTGTTGAAGGCCTCGCCCAGGCCATAGTCCAGGGCAATGTGCCTGAAACCTTGAAGGGCAAGCAGCTTTATACCCTAGACATGGGTGCGCTGATTGCCGGTTCGCGTTACCGCGGAGACTTTGAGGAGCGCCTCAAGAAGGTCACCAAAGAGATTCGCCAGCGCGGCGACATCATCACGTTCATCGACGAGATCCACACCCTTGTTGGTGCTGGTGCTGCTGAGGGTGCAATCGATGCAGCCTCGATCTTGAAGCCACTGCTTGCTCGCGGTGAGCTCCAGACCATCGGTGCAACCACGCTCGACGAATACCGCAAGCACTTCGAAAAGGATGCAGCGCTTGCTCGTCGCTTCCAGTCGGTCAACGTTGCCGAGCCAACCTTGCCGATGGCAATCAACATCTTGAAGGGTCTGCGCGACCGCTACGAGGCTCACCACAAGGTGACCATCACCGATGGTGCCGTGGTTTCGGCAGTAACCCTCGCCGACCGCTACATCACCGACCGCTTCTTGCCAGACAAGGCCATCGACCTAATCGATGAGGCCGGTGCTCGCATGCGTCTCTCGATTCTCTCGTCGCCACCAGAACTTCGCGAGATCGAAGAGAAAATCGTTGCCGCTCGCGTTGAAAAAGAGAAGGCAATCGAAAATCAGGACTTCGAACTAGCCGCCTCAAAGCGTGACGAAGAGAAGAAGCTTTCTGCCGAGCGCGTTCGCCTCGAGAAGCAGTTCAGAAGCGGCAATGTTGCCACTCAGGGTGTTGTTGACGAAGGCCTAATCGCCGAGGTCCTCGCTCAGTCAACCGGTATCCCGGTATTCAAGCTCACCGAAGAAGAGTCTTCGAAGCTCATCTTCATGGAAGACGAACTACACAAGCGTGTCATCGGCCAAGAAGAGGCAATTCGTGCCGTATCGAAGTCGATCCGTCGCCAGCGTGCTGGCCTAAAAGACCCGAACCGCCCATCTGGTTCGTTCATCTTCGCCGGCCCGACCGGTGTTGGTAAGACCGAGCTCGCCAAGGCTCTCGCCGAGTTCCTATTCGATGACGAAGGCGCTCTAATCTCGCTCGACATGAGCGAATTCAGTGAAAAGCACACCGTCTCGCGCCTGTTCGGAGCCCCTCCGGGCTTCGTCGGCTTCGAAGAGGGTGGCCAGCTGACCGAGAAGGTTCGCCGCAAGCCGTTCAGCGTTGTGCTCTTTGACGAAATCGAGAAGGCTCACCCAGACATCTTCAACTCGCTCCTTCAGATCCTTGAAGAGGGTCGCCTAACCGATGGCCAGGGTCGAGTGGTTGACTTCAAGAACACCGTGATCATCATGACCACGAACCTCGGAACCCGCGACATCTCGAAGGGTGCCATGGGCTTCGCTCTAGAAGACAACCCCGAAAACGACTACGACCGCATGCGCGGCAAGGTCAACGAGGAGCTCAAGAAGCACTTCAAGCCTGAGTTCTTGAACCGTGTCGACGAGACCATCGTGTTCCCTCAGCTCTCGCAGCTCGAGTTGGTTCAGATTGTCGACCTGTTCATCGCCAAGCTTGGCAAGCGCCTCGAGGACCGCGACATGACCCTCACACTGACCCAGGCTGCCAAGCAGCGACTAATCGAACTGGGTTACGACCCAGCACTCGGTGCTCGCCCGCTTCGCCGTGCGGTTCAGCGCGAAATCGAAGACAAGCTGTCTGAGAAGATCGTTCGCGGTGAACTGGTTTCGGCCTCGCACGTCGATGTCGATCTGGTCGGCGACGAATTCGTCTTCACTGACAAGGTTCGCGAAGCCGCTACCATTTAGAGGGTGACCTACAGCATTCGCCCAGCCCGCGCCGACGACGTTCGCGCGATCGCTGCGTTGCGAGCGCCAATGGAAGGCGAAGTCCTTCTTCACCACGACCTCGTTTCTCTTTTCGAGCGCGTCCAAGAATTCATGGTCGCAGTTGACTCTGAAGGTCGAGTTGTCGGTGCTGGTGGACTCCATGTCATGTGGGAAGACCTCGCCGAAATTCGTTCGCTGATTGTTGACTCCTCTGCGCGTGGCAAGGGCGTTGGCAATCTACTCGTCGCGGCCCTCGTTGAAAAAGCTCACTCGTTCGGTATCAAGCGCATCTTCTGCCTGACCTTCGAGGTCTCGTTTTTCGAAAAGCATGGCTTTGCCACCATCAGCGATGTTCCGGTCGATGAAACAACTTTTTCCGAAATGGTTCGCTCCAACGACGATGGCGTTGCCGAGTTCCTAGATCTTGCCCGAGTAAAGCAGAACACCCTTGGCAACACGAGGATGCTTAGGCTGCTCTAGCAGTTAGCCTCGCTAATCTTGAAGGCATGTCTCAACCAACCCCGCTAGTTTTCTTTTTCCGTCGCATCTTTCTGCTCGGAATCCTTGCGCTAATCATTTGGGGGCTTATCGCCCTCTTTGGGTTCGTCGGTGGTCTGTTCAACCAGCAGCCTGCTGCCACGATTACCGAAGGTCAGGAATGCGCTCCGGGAACGGTTGCCGTCAACGCTGTGATCGGTGATGGCACGACAGAGCAGCTTTCTTTCGCCGCAGGTGTGAACCCTTACCTCTGGTTCACTCTCACAAACACTGGAACGGTTGAATGCAAGTTCAACGGTGGGCCTCGAGTGACCTTCTTCACCATCAAGAGTGGCTCAGAGCAGATCTGGTCTTCGCGCGATTGCGACCGCACCGGTTTGGTTGACAAGTGGGTAACGCTTAAGCCGAACACCACGTTTGTTTGGGCGGCCAACGACTGGCGCAAGGTTTACTCATCATCGACTGGATGTGGGGATGGGCAGAAGCCAGTGTCTCCTGGTGCCTACGCGCTGACCGCAGAGGTCAACGGTGTTATCTCTGGCAATTACGAGCAGTTCATAATCAACTAGAGCGGTTACCAGTTCAGGGCGAGCGCTAGCGCTGCCTTCACTGTCTTCACTTCTGAGTCAACCGATCGCACGAAGCCGAGTCTGCTTGCTTCGTTTTGTCGGAGTTTTCCGTTGGTGACTTTTCGGAGGTCGCCGGTTAGTGAGATTTCACCGAATGCGCAGAGGTTATGGGCGATTGGTTTGTCTTGAACGGCTGAGGCGATTGCTAGGGCGATGGCTAGATCGGCGGCTGGTTCGGTTAGCTTGACGCCGCCGACTGTTGAAACATAGACGTCCATTTCGCCAACCCGGATTCCCGCGCGTCTTTCGAGGACGGCGAGGAGCATGGCAACGCGGGAGGCGTCGACGCCGTTCACGACTCGTCTTGGTTGAGGGGTTGATGACTTGACGACAAGTGCTTGGACTTCGGCGATCAGGGCGCGGCGGCCTTCGACGGCGACGGTGACGCAGGTGCCAGAGACGGGGGAGTCTGGGCGGCTGAGGAACAAGCCGCTCGGGTCGGCGACTTCGGCGATGCCTTCGCCAGTCATCTCGAAGCAGCCAACCTCATCGGTTGGCCCGTAGCGGTTTTTGAGGCTGCGCACGAAGCGCAGGGCGGTTTGGCGGTCGCCTTCGAAGTGGCAGACCACGTCGACGAGGTGTTCGAGAACTCTAGGCCCGGCGATTGAGCCGTCTTTGGTGACGTGGCCGACGAGAATCACGGGGAGGTCGCGCTCTTTGGCAACGCGAATCAGGTTGCTGGCAACCTCACGAATCTGGGCTGGCATGCCGGCAGCGCCGTCGAGGTCGCTATGGGCGATGGTTTGAACCGAGTCGACCACAAGCAGGTTGGGGTTGATCGAGTCGATCTGGCCGAGCACGTTGGCGAGGTCGGTTTCGGCGGCGAGATAGAGGCCGTCGACAACGGCTCCGGTGCGCTCGGCGCGCAGGCGAACCTGACCAACCGACTCTTCACCAGAAACATAGAGAACCTTCAGCCCGCGCTTGGCGGCGTTGGCGGCGACTTCGAGGAGCAGGGTTGACTTGCCTACGCCTGGCTCGCCAGAGAGCAGCACGACGGCGCCTGGCACTAGGCCACCGCCGAGGACGCGGTCGAACTCACCGACGCCGGTTGGCCAGGCGGTCACGTTTTCGGTTGAGATCTCGCTGATTGGGCGGGCACTTGATGAAGCGACTAGCTTGGTTGGCTTGATTGAACGCGCGGCTCCGAGGCCCTTGGTTTGGGCCGAGCCCTCCTGCATCGAGTTCCAGGCTTGGCATTCGCCACACTGGCCAACCCATTTTGAGCTGACCCAAGCGCACTCGGCGCAGACGAAGGTGGTTTTTGCTGATGCCATGACACAAAACTACCAAGCACCACCGACCCTAGACTTGAACTGTGAACAGCAATCGAATCGCAATTCTAGGAACCGGCTCAATGGGCTCGGCGATTTTGCACGGCCTGCTTGCTTCTGGCATTGACGCAACCGACATTTCGGTGAGCACCAAGAGCGAAGCGAGCGCGGCAAAGTTGCGCGATGAACTCGGCGTTAGCGCCTATTCGCTCGAAACCAGCGCCGACGCCAACCGCTCGGCCGTTGCCGGAACCCACACCGTGATTATTGGCGTGAAGCCGGGTTACGTGGTGGAGGTGCTCGGTGAGGTTGCAAGTCATCTCGGGGCAGACGCCCTCGTGATCAGCGTTGCCGCTGGCATCACCACTTCAGCGATGGAAGCCGTGGTTTCGAACCCGGTGGTTCGAGCAATGCCAAACACCCCTTCGGTGGTTGGCCGCGGAGTCACCGGTATCGCCAAGGGTTCGCGCGCAACCGACGGTGAGCTTGCAGCGGCAACCAAGATTTTTGAATCGGTGGGTAGCGTCCTAGTTATCGACGAGTCGCAGATTGACGCGCTATCGACCATCTCGGGTTCTGGCCCGGCATACGTTTTCTTCTTGATTGAGCAGTTCACTGAAACTGCGCTCTCGATGGGTTTCACCGCAGAGCAGGCCGAGGTGATGGTGCACGATACCTTCCTTGGTGCGTCCGAGTTGTTAGAAGCAACCGGTCAGAGCCCGGCCGAACTCAGACGCCAGGTGACCAGCCCGAACGGCACCACCATGCGCGCTGTTGCCGTGCTTGAAGAAGCCAACCTCAAAGCCACGTTCGACAAAGCAACCGCGGCGGCACTCGCTCGCGCAAAAGAAATAGCAGAAGGTAATCTCTAAACATGACCGACGTATTTTCAGCCCTAGCCGACCCAACTCGCCGCCAGCTGCTCGAGGCACTTGCCAAGAAGCCTGGCCAATCGGTGAGTGACCTGGTCGCGTTGACCAAGCTTGGCCAGCCGACTGTTTCGAAGCACCTCAAGACCCTGCGTGATGCTGATCTAGTGACCGTCAAGGTTTCTGGGCAGAACCGCTTCTACTCGGTGAAGACCGCTGCGCTGACCAAGGCTTCGCTCTGGTTGCGCGGCCTCGGTGCCGATGACGCGTTCGACAAAGACATCGACGTTTTGGGTGAGAAGCTGGGCGAGTTGTTCGCCGTCGGTGGTTCTTGGATCGCTGAGCAGCTAGCCACACGCGTCAACGTTGAGACCGACCCAAAGGTTATCGGTCGCGAACTAGGACGCAAACTTCACGAAGCAAAAGAGCAGGCCGAATCACAGGCCAAGAAGGTTGTGAAGAAGGTTAAGCGCTAAAACTTAGCGTCGATCTCAGCAATCAGCTTCTCTACTAGCCCGCGAATTTCGTCGCGAATCGGGTGTACAGCCTCAACACCTTGACCGGCCGGGTCTTCGAGGACCCAGTCCAGGTAGGTCTTACCAGGGAAGAATGGGCAGGCGTCTCCGCAACCCATCGTGATCACGTAGTCCGAAGCTTCAACCGCTTCGTCGGTCAGAATCTTCGGGGTGGCGTTGGAGATGTCGATGCCCTCTTCGGCCATCGCAGCCACCGCTGCTGGGTTGACCGCATTGCCTGGCGCCGAACCAGCCGAGCGAACCTCGACGCGGTCGCCAGCCAGGTGCTGCAGGTAGCCGGCGGCCATCTGCGAACGACCGGCGTTATGAACGCAAACGAAGAGTACCGAAGCTTTATGAGTCATGGCTCAATTGAAGCGCATTTACTTGCGCTTCGAAGCGGCTTTCTTCTTGGCGGTGGCAGAGGTCAGGAGCATGCTCAAGATCACGGCGACCAGAAGTCCGGTGATCTGCGCGAGCACCAGAGTCGCTCCGGAGCTTACCGAGACCTTGCCGTAAACCATCAGGCCGAAGGTGACGGCCGGGTTGGCCTGGGCTCCGGTTGGGGTGAAGTTTGAGGCGGCGAAGACCCAGAGCATGATTGCGAACGGGACCAAATTGACGAGTTTGTTTTGCAAGAGCGTGATGATCAGAAGGGCTAGACCAGCGGTTGCCAAGGCTTCGCCAGCGAAGGCCGGGGCTGCTTCGAGTGAACTTGCTGCCGTGCCGAAGCCGAGAACCTTGTAACCGTGCATGAATGCGCCGAGAAACACACCCGCGGCAGCGCCGAGGAGTTGCGCGACGACCTGGCCGATGAAGTCAACGGCCGAAAGCTCTTTGCGCGAGAAGAAGTAGAGCGACATCACCGGGTTTAGGTAGCCGCCGCTGACCCCGCTAACCAGCAAGACCATCAAGCCGAGGGTGATCGAGAGGATCATCGAGTCGGTTGAGTAAACGATGGCGGTGAGGAACACCGCGGTGCCGATGAACTCGGCGAGCATCTTTCTTGCAAGCGGGGGAAGATTCACTTTTGTGCCTTTCGTTCGAAGCCGGTTTTGGCAATCGGGCTCGAGTTGAGTGTATTGCCCTTGGTTGCCAAAACTGGGGATGCCCGATTGGCAAAACTCGGCTAGACTAGGCGAGTATTTGTGCTCGGCACAGAGCTTTCGACCAAGATGAGGTTTTTGTGGGTTCAGTAATCAAGAAGCGCCGCAAGCGTATGTCTAAGAAGAAGCACCGCAAGCTGCTTCGTAAGACTCGCCACCAGCGTCGCAATAAGAAGTAGTTCGCTACTTAAACAAAAATCCCGCCAGCAAATGTTGGCGGGTTTCTTGTTATTTGCCCCAGTGCAGCCTGAGCTCGCGCTTTTTGAAATCTAGAATCTTCCAGCCGGCTGCCTTCGCGTATTTCTTCAGGATCTTGTCTGGGTTCACGGCTACCGGGTGACCAACTCGGGTCAGCATGTGCAGGTCGTTGTGTGAGTCGCTGTATGCGTAAGACTTGCGCAGGCTATAGCCGCGCTCAAGGGCAAGGGCCTTGACTGCCTTCGCCTTACCTTTGCCGTGCAGTGGTCGACCGATGAATTCTCCGGTGAGCTTGCCGTCCTTGATTTCTAAGACGGTGCCGAGTGCGCCGGTGAGGCCGAGCTGATTTGCAATGAACTCGCCCATCTGAACCGGGCTGGCGGTGACGATCCAAACCTCACGCCCAGCGGCAACGTGCTCCTGGGCAATGCGCACTGTCTCTGGCCAGAGGCGCTTAGAGATTTGACGCTCCCAAACGCTCTGAATAAGTTTCTCGAGTTCGGCTGCGTTCTGACCAACCGCTAGTGACATGGCTCGGTCTTCGATGTGCGCGAGCATTTTTGCCGACTCGCCAAACCTGATGAATCGAAGTTGCGAGATGCCGAAACGCCAAAGCTCTTTGCGAGAGAAGAAGGCTAGTTTGACTGCCTCTTTGCCGAACAGAAACGTAGACGATCCACGCAGCAGCGTGTTGTCTAGGTCGAAGAACGCGGCGCTCTTCTTTTCGGGCTTCTTCGGGGCGGGCATTACACAAGTTTAGACGGGAGCCTAGGATGAATGCGTGCTGAATACCATCCAGATTGACCTAATCGGCAAAGCCGGTTGCCACCTTTGCGACGATGCTCGCATGGTTGTCAATGCTGTGCTTGGCGAGTTTCAGTCGATCCACCGCGGAGTCGCTCGCCACATCGCTATTCAGTACAAGGAGCACGACATCCTGGTTGACGAGCAGTTGGCCGCGAAGTATTCCGAAGAGATCCCGGTTCTGCTAATCAACGGCAAGGTGCACAACTACTGGCGCATCGACCCAGACCGCCTGCGCGGAGCCTTGGACGACCTAGCGCGCCATGAATCGTAGGTCACCCTAGATATTGTCTATACGCCTGTCTATACTCTTTTTGGGAGGAGAAACTGATGAAGGTGTACATGACAAAGGTGTTTCAAAACGGCG
>JBILRS010000044.1:0-11810 GCA_044372535.1 Rhodoluna sp. | reverse complement strand
GCCGTAGTGGGCTGCCCAGGCGGCATCGACTACTAGAGGTATGCCGTATTCGTGGGCGACTTGGCTTAGTCGCGGGATGTTGCTCATGGTGCCGACGTAGCTTGGTTCGCCGATCAGTACCGCTTTGGCGTCCGGGTGTTTTTCGAGGGTTTCTCTGAGAGTTGTGCTCGGAAGGTATTCGGGCAGGCCGGTTTCGGGGTTGATCAGGGGCTTGACCCAGATCGGGGTGACGCCCGCGTAAACGAGGCCAACGGCCACGGACTTGTGCAGGGTTCTGGAGACGATGACTTTGTCACCGGGGCCGGCAACCGCCATCACGGCTGCGTGGTTTGAGCCGCTCGAGCCGTTCACTCCGAAGCGACAGAGGTCGGCGCCCCAGAGGTCGGCGGCAAGTTGTTCGGCCTCGAGAATCAGGCTCGGTGAAATTCTGTGGGGGTGATTACCTGGGAGCACTGGGATGTCGCCATCAACCACGGCTCCGGTTAGGTCTAAGCGGCCTTTGTGGCCAGGGATCTGAAACGGTGACCTGTCGGTCTCCATGTCGCGAATCCACGCGTCTAGCAGGGGTGCGCTGTTGCGCAAGCCCATTGGGTCTTTCGAATCAAGAAGAGTAGCTGCGCCAAACGCGTGTTGTGACAATATCCCAACCTTTCGAAGAAGACGAAAGGACCGGGGCGTCTTGCCCCGATCCCCTCATCACTGAGTTTGTGTTTTTGGTTTTTAGAACTCAACCTTGGTTGCGTTCGAGTCGATCAGGATGCCAGGACCAAAGGTGGTCGAGAGGGCGATCTTCTGAACGTAGCGGCCCTTCGAGCTGGCTGGCTTGAGGCGAAGGATCTCGTCAAGTGCTACACCTAAGTTGTCGCCTAGCTGCTCCTTGGTGAACGAAGCCTTACCGATGATGAAGTGAAGGTTGGCCTGCTTGTCGACGCGGAACTCGATCTTTCCACCCTTGATGTCGGTAACTGCCTTACCGGTGTCTGGGGTTACGGTTCCGGTCTTAGGGTTTGGCATCAGGTTGCGAGGTCCGAGAACCTTACCTAGACGGCCAACCTTGGCCATGAACTCTGGGGTCGAAACTGCTGAGTCGAAGTCAACCCAACCGGCTGCAACCTTCTCGATTAGCTCGTCGCCACCGACCTCGTCGGCACCGGCTGCAACTGCAGCGTCTGCTGCGGCACCAGTTGCGAACACGATAACGCGGGCGGTCTTACCAGTTCCGTGCGGAAGCGAAACGGTTCCGCGGATCATCTGGTCTGCCTTGCGAGGGTCTACGCCCAGCTTGACTGCACACTCGATGGTGCTGTCGAACTTTGCTGAGCCGGTCTCACGAATGATGGTGACGGCTTCGGCAGGGGTGTAGAACTTGCCTTCTTCGATCTTTGCTGCTGCGGCCTGGTAGGCCTTGCTGCGCTTTGCCATGCTGTTATTCCTTTGTTAGGTCACAGTGGTGGTCAGACGAACCGCGCCCGGTTCTCCCACGACTATTTGGTTTTGGTGCGTGTTTTGGTGCTGGTTTTTCGAGCTTAGAGCTCGACCTTGATTCCCATGCTGCGGGCGGTGCCTGCAATGATGAGTGCTGCTGCTTCAACGTCGTTGGCGTTTAGGTCAGACATCTTCTGCTCTGCGATCTTCAGAACCTGCTCGCGGGTAAGGGTTGCAACCTTCACGGTGTGTGGGGTAGCTGAGCCCTTTGCGACGCCGGCAGCCTTCTTGATTAGCTCTGCTGCTGGTGGGGTCTTTAGAACGAAAGTGAACGAGCGGTCTTCGTAAACGGTGATCTCTACTGGGATCACGTTTCCGCGCTGGTCTGCGGTTGCGTTGTTGTACGCGGTGCAGAACTCCATGATGTTCACGCCGTGCTGGCCAAGTGCAGGACCAATCGGTGGTGCTGGGTTAGCAGCGCCCGCCTGGATCTGAAGCTTGATCATGCCGGTGATCTTTTTCTTCGGTGCCATTTGTTTTCCTTTTTGTTTAGTTTGTTAAGTCTTAGTTGAGTGGGCCGACCTGGTCGAACATCAGCTCGACTGGGGTCTCACGCTCGAACAGTGAAACAAGAACAGTGAGCTTGCCGCTCTCTGGCTTGATTTCGCTGACGGTTCCTGGCAGACCAGCGAACGAACCGTCGCGGATCATGATGCTCTCGCCAAGCTTGAAGTCCACGGTGATTGGCACCGCGCGCGACTTGCCCTTGACGGCAACGCCCTTGGCTGCTGCCTTGGCGGCAACTTCCTCAGGAAGCTCGAAGAGCCACTTCTTCAGCATGGCGAAAGCCTCGTCTGGGCGAAGTGGGCTCGGGTTCATCGAGTTGCCAACGAAGCCGGTTACGGCTGGCGTGTGGCGAATTAGGTCCCATGATTCGTCGGTCATGTCCATGCGAACTAGGACGTAGCCAGGGATGCGAACCTTGGTGACCAACTTGCGCTGGCCGTTCTTGATCTCGACGGTGTCTTCTAGCGGAACCTCGATCTGGTGAACGTCGTCGCCACCCTCAACGGTTAGCTTGCGGTTCTCGATGTTCTGCTTGACGCGCTTCTCGTAACCGGCGTATGAGTGGATGATGTACCACTTGCCAGGGTGAGCCTTGAAGTCTGCGAAGAACTGAGCGTATGGGTCTTCGTTATCGTCGGCCGCGGCAGGAGCTTCTTCAGCAACCTCTTCGGCCTCTTCGACAACGTGCATCGCTTCTTCTTCGGCTGGTAGCTCGAAGTCCTCTGCGGTTTCGCCGTCTGCGCTCTCAGGTGCGTCGATTACCTCGAGGGTTTCCTCGGTGGCATCGGCGATCTCTTGAGCGAAGTCTTCGCGAAGTTCGTCAGTCATTTGGGTTCCTTACTAAAAGTCTTGAATTACGGCGTTGGGCTGAAAGCGAAGATGACCAGCTGAGCGAAGCCCCAGTCAAGGCCACTGAGAATGAGCATCGAAACCACGACGAAGCCGAGGACGACGCCGGTGTAGTTGCGGAGTTCGGCGAAAGTTGGCTTGGTGACCTTCTTCAGCTCTGACCAGACCTGGCGAAAGAATAGCGCGATGCGACCAAAGAAACCGCGCTTGGCTAGGTCAGCCTTGGCTTTCTCGACGAGGCCTTCTGAAACCTCTAGCTCATCAGTCATGAGTCTTCCTTCTTCTCTTTACGGCCGGTGGGCCTTGCAGGGCGGACAGGACTCGAACCTGCAACCTGCGGTTTTGGAGACCGCTGCTCTACCAATTGAGCCACCACCCTAAACGGGCATCGACTCCTTCGAAACGCCTGTCAACGGGCACACTTCTAGAATGAATCTAAGAATGATTTAGTTGCCAGATTAGGCTCTCGAAGTTGTCAACTTCCTCCTAGGAGTTTAGCCCGAAACACCCGCAAAATGCAAAGGGAATGTGGTTGTCGAAAACTACCTGACTACCTTGCTCGTCGAATCGCTGTAGAAAATTGTTGAGCCGGCTGCATTTGTAGCCGTGATCCGAGCCAGGATGTACTTTGAGGTGTCAGCCGACACCGACTTGTAGTCCGGTCTGGTTGCCTTGCTGATGAGTACACAACCCTTTGGAAGCTTTAGCCCCGGCATCGCTATTTCACTTGAGCATCGCATCCATTGGTAGGAAAGAGCTGGCTTGCCTGAGGCCTCATCAAAATAAGCCTTGCTCAGTTTCAGATATTGACCGACCTTTGCGCGACCGGAAACCAGGATTGCCCCAAAGAATTTGGGTTTGGTTGTCGTGATTGTCCGGTAGTAGTCATAAACAGTGCCAACTCGCGTTGGATCAGTCATTGTCGTAAATTCTCGATTCAAGATGTGGACTGACCCGTTGCTTGATTGAACCGCGGTCATTGAGAAGTCAGTCGCGGAGGCCGATGGCGCAAGATTCTTGATTTTGGTGATTACTGAACGCCCTTTGGCATGTTTGAGCTCGAATGTCGCCAGGTCTTCACGCACTAGAAAGGTGAGAGTGCCGGCGGCGTCCTCGAAAGCACCATGAAGTTTTACCTGCTTGTCCCTACTCAGGTTTGTGACAATTGCAATCGGCTGCACCGACATGTCGCTCTTGATGGTGAACGTCATCAGCGACTTACCAGAGGATCCTTGGAACGTTGCCGGCTCCAAGACGAGGGGAAGCGTTATGTGGGACGCGGTTACAATCAGGCGGTCTTGCTGGCGCACAATGTCGTTAGAAACAATGCAAGAGATGCAAACTTGGGTCTGTGTTGGAGCTGACCAAGTACGGCTCGAGGCGTCAAACCTAGTTACCGCGAGTTTCATGTCGCCATTTGAGAACCTGTCGATCCAGAGGGCCGTGAGCTTTCCCGAAGAAAAAGCCAAGTAAGGCCCTAAAGCCATGCTGCCCGCAGCGTTCCTGTCTTTCACCGGAATATATTGGGCGTTGACTGGGTCTTGCCATGACTGCAAGTTTGCGAAGGGCAGCGTAGCTGAGGCCATGCCGTAGTCACCGAAGATCACCGGCGCTACCGGTGGTAGCACAAATGGGTAGAGGATGGCGAAGCTATTGTCAGTCTTGGTTAGCTGTAGGTAACTGCTTCGGCTATAGAAGTATGTGAGGTTGTCTTCCGAGTTGCTGAACTTGAACGAGACATTTAGGTTTGCGGGTTCGGTCCATGCCGAGCCGTTGGTTGAAACCCTCGAATCGAAGGCCATGCGAGAGGAAGTCGTGGTCTTCATGACCGTCGCCAGCATGGTGCCATTGGGCGCAACTTCTAGGCCTGGCTGAAGGTAACCGCAAATCTGGGTAGCCGGGGTGCACGCGAAGCCAACCGAATAATCGGGGAACACATTTATAGGCGCAGACCAGGTTTGGCCATCGCTTGTGCTACGTAGCCGCACACCTGCAGTGGCAAAACCAGCGCCAACCGGCTTCGTGTATGTAGTGAAAAGAACATAGAGGCGGCCGTTCGGTGCCACCTTCCAGGCGAACCTACTCGGGTTTTGGCCGTCCCGATTCCCTGCTTCAAACAAGTAAGTAGTCGAGGCGTTTACACCATCTACTCGGTTGGCAATCAATGAAGCTGAGTTCCAGTTTGTCGTCAGTGCCACAACCCTGCCATTTGGTAGAGTCGCGATTGCGCTGAGATCGTTCGGCAAACGGGTCAAACTTTCGGTGACCGAGCCCACCATCGTCACTGTTGTGGCCGCGCTCGCGGGGCTGATTTGCGACGCAAGTAGAACGAAGACGCCTACGGCAGCAGTTATAACTCGTTTGAACATTTGGTCCCCAACCTAAACTCAGATTCTGTATAACGCCATAAATATCTTTGAGGCGTTAGTGTAAAAATACTACCCTGAACGCGCCTGCGCAAGCGCTTGGTAGGGTTTTAAACGTGACTGACTTCCCTCGAATCTCAAAACGTATCGGTTCTATCGCAGAATCGGCGACCCTCAAGGTTGACGCCAAGGCCAAAGCCCTGCAGGCCGCTGGTCGCCCAGTGATCTCTTACGCCGCTGGCGAGCCTGACTTCGCTACCCCGGCGCACATCGTTGAAGCCGCTGTTGTGGCCGCTCGCGACCCGAAGAACCACCGTTACACCCCAGCGATTGGCTTGCCGGAGCTGCGTGAGGCGATCGTTGTGAAGACTCGCCAAGACTCTGGCACCGAGTACACCGCCGCTCAAGTGGTTGTGACGAACGGTGGCAAGCAGGCTGTTTACCAAGCATTTGCTACCCTGCTCGACCCGGGCGATGAGGTTTTGATGCCTTCGCCTTACTGGACAACCTACCCGGAGGCGGTTGCCCTGGCAGGTGGAGTC
Source organism: Rhodoluna sp. (assembly GCA_044372535.1). Lineage (GTDB taxonomy): Bacteria > Actinomycetota > Actinomycetes > Actinomycetales > Microbacteriaceae > Rhodoluna. The sequence continues at coordinate 6,061 of JBILRS010000044.1, read as the reverse complement.
ACAGTTGAGGTTTTCGCTGGCTCAGACCAGGGCTACAAGGTGACTGTCGCTCAGCTTGAGGCTGCCCGCACCCCTAGGTCAAAGGTTTTGCTTTTCTGCTCACCGTCAAACCCAACCGGCGCTGTTTACTCGCGCGAAGAGGTTGAGGCAATTGGTCGTTGGGCTTACGAACACGGACTATGGATCATCTCTGACGAGATTTACCAGAACCTCACCTTCGACGGCATCAAGGCTTTCTCGGTGACCGAGGTCGTGCCAGAAATGATTGATCGCACGATCTTGGTGAACGGTGTTGCCAAGTCTTACGCGATGACCGGTTGGCGTTTGGGCTGGATGGTCGGCCCGCTAGACGCAATGAAGGCCGCTGGCAACCTTCAGTCGCACCTGTCTTCGAACGTCTCAAACATCTCGCAGCGCGCAGCGATTGCCGCGCTGACCGGGCCTCAGGACGAAGTCTTTGCGATGCGTGAGTCTTTTGACCGCCGCCGCAAGCTCGCAGTTGCCGAGCTCAACAAGATTCCTGGCTGGGTTGCCCCAATGCCAGAAGGTGCTTTCTACGTTTACTCAGACGTGTCTGGCCTACTCGGTCGCGAATGGGGTGGCGTGATGATCAACACCTCACTCGAACTCTGCGACTACATTCTCGACACCGCCGAGGTTGCTCTTGTGCCCGGTGAAGCGTTCGGGCCTTCGGGTTACGTGCGCATGAGCTACGCGCTAGGCGATGGCCCGCTACTAGAGGGCATTCAGCGCCTGCAGAAGCTTTTCGCTTAGACACAACATCGGGGGTCGCTTTGAAAATTGCAATCTTTGACGCTTTCATAACAGAAGCGCAGATGGAATTTCTATCGCCAGAAGCCCGACTTGAGTGCCTCAAATCAATCAACTCCGATTTTGAGGAACTCCTAAAGGCCAACAAAGTCGTGGTTGAGCCTGGGGCAAGCCCTGGTGTTGAGCGACCTAGGTTGCTGGAAGACAGCGACAAATATGACTACTCAAATAGGGTCTGGGAACTCGTAATCACTGAGGACATGGTCTCTCACCTTGCGAAATCGCAGCGCGAGAGTTTGTTCGAAAACTTGTGGTCGTCATTGCAATGGATTAGCGCCGATTGGGGGCTTGACTGGAACTTTAATAGCAAAGACCCCGAAGTCCGGGAGGCGGCCAGGCAAACCTGGATCGAATTACAAAATTCGGTGGACGAAGGCTAGCTCTTAGAACCCAATCAGGTTCGGCTCTGGCACAAGGTTCACGCCATAGCGATTCGAGACTTGGGTCTGAATGAACCTGGCTAGCTCGACTATTTCTTTTGCGCTCGCTCCCCCGCGGTTGGTGATTGCGAGGCAGTGTTTGCTTGAGGTTGCTGCTTTTGAGTCGCCTAGCTTGAAGCCTTTGCCGATGCCGGCGTTTTCGATTAGCCAGGCTGCGCTGATCTTCACTCGGCCATCTGGTTGCTCCCAGCGTGGGGCTTCAGACGGCAGTGTTGCGGCGAATCCGAAGGAGACGATCGGGTTGGTGAAGAAAGAACCGCAGGAGTGGGTGTCCAGGTCGGTTTCGCTTAGTACCATGCCCTTCTGAGCGCGGGTTTCGAGCACTGTCTGGCGGATTTCGGCTGGTGTGCCAACCTCTTTGCCAACGGCCTCTGTGAGGCGTTCAAGGGCTTTTGGGGTGGTGTTTAGCTCGAACTCAACCCAGGTGACGACACCGAGTTTGCCACGCTTGAAGATGCTGTCGCGGTAGCCGAACTCGAGGTCTTTGGCTTCGAGAATCTGTAGCTCGCGGGTTTCGTAATCGAGAAACTCAACGCGGGTGATGGTGTCGGCAACTTCTTGGCCGTAGGCGCCGATGTTTTGGATCGGTGATGCTCCGACGCAGCCGGGGATACCGCTCAGCGCTTCGACACCGCTCAGTCCCTCTTTGACGGTGAAGGCTACGAATTCGTCCCAGTCTTCGCCTGCTTGAACCTTGAGGAGGTTGCCGTTGCGCTCGATGCCAGTGTTTTCGGTCTTGATCACCTTGAGGTTTGCGAGGTCGTCGGAGGCAACGATGTTGCTGCCGCCACCGAGGACGACCCAGTCGTCACCGCTTCGCCAAACGCCGAGCGCGTATTCGATCAGTTGGTCGCGAGACTTCGCAACGAGCAGTTCGGCGGGGGTTCCGCCAACTCGCATCGTGGTCAGTTCGCTAAGTTTTGTCATTTCTAGAGACGAACTCGAACCTGAGCCTTGCCGAGCACGGAGGTTTCGCCAAACATCGTGGTGAGGTCAACGCGCACCTCGTTGGTCTCGAGGTTGATCTCGGCAATCTTGCCGGTGACAACCAGGACAGCGCCCTCAGCGGCGTCGACATCGACCATCTTGGTGAAGCGGGTCGAGTAGTCAGAAACCTTGCCCGGGTCGCCGACCCAGTCAACCGCGACCTGGACAGAGACGCCCATGGTCAGCATTCCGTGGGCGATCACGCCTGGCAGGCCGACCGACTTGGCGACGTCGTCACGGTAGTGAATCGGGTTGAAGTCGCCCGAGGCACCTGCGTAGCGCACGAGTGAGTCGCGGGTGAGCAGAAACTCTTTGCTACCGATCACTTGGCCGACCTCTAGGCCGGCGATGTCGATGTGGGTCATTCTTCGCCCCTAACGATCAGTGTTGAAATCGCGGTGCAGACGAGCACCTTTTTGCTGTCGAAGATTTCGGTGCTGAAGGTGACCATCGAAAGGTTGGCAACGTTCTTCACACTGGCAACCGAGAGCTCGCTGGTTAGTTCGTCGCCCGCGACGATTGGTCGCACGTGCACGAAGCGCTGGTCGCCGTGGACGACGCGTGAGAAGTCGATGTCGGCCTCTGGGTCAGAGAGCACTGCGTCGAGGCTGCGCTCCTGAATCACGACGGCGAACGTCGGTGGGGCAATGATGTCTTCGTAGCCGGCCGCTTGCGCTGGCAGCACGTCGAAGTTCAATGGGTTGCTGGATTTGACCGCGTGGGCGAATTCGCGGATCTTCTCGCGACCGACCAGATAAGGCGCGGTTGCGGGGTATTTCTTGCCCTCAACATTTGAATTAACCACGGTTCAAGATTAGTCGTGGATGGCATAGAAAACGCTAGTAGCTAGGGCGGGACTCGAACCCGCGACCCCACGATTATGAGTCGTGTGCTCTAACCACCTGAGCTACCCAGCCGCAGAGCCCCGAGACAGGATTGAACTGTCGACCCCTTCCTTACCATGGAAGTGCTCTACCACTGAGCTATCGGGGCGTTACAAGTGCCATGAAACAGGCACCAAAAGAGATTAGCACCTCTACTTGCTTGCTCGCAAACGCCAGACATTGGCCGTCAGCTTGCCGCCGGGCAGGTGCAACTTTGAGTCGCCAACCCGAATCTTGCCGCCACCGAAGATGTTTTCGGCCTTCGCCAAACCCGGCACGGCGTCTTTCGGCAACTTGATGTTTTTGTCTTCGCCTCGAGTGACCGAAACCACAATCGTCTGCTTATTGTCTTCACGAACGAAGACGATTGCCTCTGCGCTGGCATAGACGAAACGCATCGAACCCTCGTTGAGTGCCGAGTTTTCGCGTCTTAGCTTGGCAAGTTCTTGGTAGATCGGCAGCATCGCGGTGTCGTGCTTGCGCTCGTTGTTCCAGGGCAGCGGGGTGCGCGAGTTCTCGCCGTTGAAGCCGTCTAGGCCGAACTCGTCACCGGCCCAGATGACCGGGATGCCGGGGAAGGTGAACTGCATCGCGGCGGCCACCTTTTGAGCGCCCTTGATCGCGAAGGTCTTGAACCGCGGGATGTCGTGGGTGTCTAGCGGGTTCATGTTGTGCAGGCGCACGTGCCATGGGAAGGCCGCGACGAACTGGTTATAGCTGGTGACAAGCTCGAGTCCGTTGCTCTTGAGGTCGCCGTCCCACATCATGAAACCGGGCACTTCCTTGGTTTTGGAGTTGAAGAACCAGCGCCAAACCGGCTTGGTGAAGTTCGAGTAGGTCATCGCGCCCTGCCAGCCGTCACCCTGAACCTCGTAGGCCGCGTCACCGGTGTACTCACTGAGCATGATGGTGTCGGGGTTGATGTCGACCATGGTTTTGCGAATCACCTGAGCAACCTCGAGGTACATGTCTTCTTCGCGGATTCGGCCGGTCATGTTGGCGACATCGATGCGCCAGCCGTCCATGTTGAAGGGGGCTCGAAGCCACTTGCCGACAACCGACTTTGGCCCCTGAATGAAGCGCTTGCGCAGCTCTTTCGACTTCCAGTTGAACTTTGGCAGGCTGGCCACGCCAAACCAGGAGTCGTACTCGGCGTTGTTTTCGCTGAAGTAGTAGAAGTCGCTCTCGGGTGCGCCCGGCTTCTTGAACGCTGCCTTGAACCATTCGTGACCGACGCCTGAATGGTTGGAGGTGAGGTCGCCGATAACCTTCATGCCGCGCTTGTGCGCCTCCTGAATCAGCGCTGCGAAGGCCTCGTCGCCACCGAGCAGCGGGTCAACTACGTCAAACGAGGACGCGTCGTAGCGGTGGTTGGAGCGGCCCGGGAAGATCGGGGTCAGGTAAACCATGTTGACACCGAGTTTTTCGAGGTGATCGAGGTGCTCGATGATTCCCCAGATGTCGCCGCCGAAGAACTGCTCGCTGGTGCCTGGGCCTTGGCCGATTACCTCGTCGCCCCAGTTGCGCTTTAGTGCCCAAGCCGGCAGTTTGTGGGCGCCGGCCTTGGCCGAGCGGGCGAACCTGTCGGGGAAGATTTGGTACATGATCGTCTTGCGACCCCATTCTGGAGCGCTAGAGAAGGTGTTGAGCCTGAAGTCCAGGACGTCTGGTTGGCTGAGCTTGTGAAGCCCCTGCGGGTTGTACCAAAGCACCTCGCCGCCCGCGAGCTTGATGAAGAAGCGGTAGTTCATGCGCGGATTGTGCACGGTGATTTCGGCTTCGTACCAAGACCACTTGCCATCGTGTTTGATTACCTTGGCTGGTGGCGACGGAAACGCTTCGCCTGACTCGCTGAAGCGAACGCGCACCTCGGCGACCTTGCCAATGGCGTCGTGAATGCGGATCCGTAGTTTGACGACCTCACCCAAAACCGGAGACTGGTTCGGCACATAGAGCGCCGAGCCGTCGTGGTGTGGCTGAAGCGCTAGAGGGAGCTCCAGCGGCTTCGGCATTAGCCCTTGACCGCTCCAGCCGAGAGACCCGAGGTGATGAAGCGCTGCAAAAACAGGAACAGTGCAACCGTAGGCAGAGCCGCAAGAACGGCACCGGCGGTGAACATCGACCAGTCCTTGGAGTAAGGGTCGCTGATGAAGCTCTGCAGACCGGTTGCCAGGGTGTACTTCTCAGGGTCGCTGAGCAAGATCGACGCAAGCACGTAGTCGCTGGTGACACCGATGTAGCTGAGCAGCATCTGCACGGCTAGGACGGGCGCCACCAGACGAAGGGTGATCGTGAAGAAGATGCGAGCGTGTCCGGCGCCATCAATGGTTGCGGCTTCGTCGATTTCACGAGGAACCGTGTTGAAGAAGCCGTACATCAGGTAGGTTCCGCCACCGAGGGCTCCACCCATATAAACCATGACAAGTCCGAGCTGGCTGTTGAGACCGAGCTCAGGGAAGATCTGACCGATGTCGCTGATCAAGCCGAAGATGGCAACGAGACCAAGGATCGACGGAAACATCTGCATCAGGATTAGCGAGAGCAGACCGCCACGACGACCACGGAAGCGGAGTCTCGAGAAGGCGTAGGCTGCCAGCGCGCTCAAGAACACCGAGCCAACCGAGGTCAGCACACCGATAATCACTGTGTTCGCGTACCAGGTTGCGAAGGGCCTCGTCGGGTCAGAGAACAGGGCCTCGTAGTTCTGGAACGAGAACTCCTGGAACAACGCGTTGGTGTTGTTGATGTCGTTGTTCGGGTAGAGCGAGGTCGAGATGATGTAAAGAATCGGGAAGAGCGCGTAGAGGCAAATCGCCAAGCCGACCACGTGACGCCAACCCGTGGTGACCGCCCAACGCAGCGGGGTGCGTCGGCGGGTCTTGTACCTGTAAACCTTTGGAGCTTCGGTGACAGTTGCGT
>JBILRS010000016.1:0-20879 GCA_044372535.1 Rhodoluna sp. | reverse complement strand
TCGGAGTCGGCCCAGAAGATGATCGGACCATTGTTGGTCTGAATAGTTCCAGCTGTCGCCGATGAAGTCGTGATCTGGTTCGTGGTCTTTAGCATCAGCTTCGAACCTGAAGTGGTGACGGTTAGGTTTCCGTTGGTGGTTACGTCGGTGCCGTAAATCTCAGTAGGTGCTGGTATCGAGATGCCGCTACCGATGTTGGTGGTGCCACTCGCGCCTTCTTTACCGAAGCGAACCAACGAAGGGTTTGAGGTGACCCAAGAGAAGTCACTGTCGAAAGTCGGTACTGCAGCCCAAGCTGAACCGTAAGGCTCAAAGGCAACCTTGCCAGTCACGTTGAACTTGAGCGCCAGCCAGTCGTTCAGAGCGTCGGCCTGGAAGAGCACGCCACCGCCCGAGGTGTTGGTGAAGGTGGTTCCGACGTTTCCACCGAAGAGGTTTGAGACCAACGTCGTTGAGCGGGACTGAATTCGAATCGAGTCGTCCGATGTATTCAAAGAGCGGTATGACGTGGTGCCACCCCAAGCGTTGAACTCCATCGTGCCACCGATTGTGGTGCCTGCGTGCCAGGCGTCGAAGTTGATCTTTCCCGCGCCGGCATCAACGGTCAAGCCGCCAGGGGTCGTGATAGCAGCGGCCCAACCGACAAGTGAGCCAGTGTTGGTCTTACCGCGAACGGTGATGTTTCCACCAGCTGAGTAGAGCTGCGTGGAGCCGTTGTTTATCGCGCTGGTGCCGAGATAAACGCCACCGTTGTAGCGGTCGGCAGCAGCCGAACCAGATGCGGTTCCTGTTTCGTTATCGGTAAACGCGCCGATTGCGTAAGAGCCCGGGCGGTAGGTGTAATCGCTTAGCGAGGTGTCGGTTTCAACCGCTCCACCACCTAGGACGATGTCTCCACCGCCAGTGGTCGCCGAACCGTTGCAGAGACCAACGTTCACGGTGCAAAGGAACGCACCCGTGCTCGCCGCGCTCTTCAGAACCACAGAACCGCCGCCGGTTGCGTCCGAGTCAGCCCAAAGTGACAGCAGACCACCGTAGGTTCGAACCGTTCCGCCAGTTGCAACACGGACTAATCCGGTTGCCTTAGCCGTGAAACGCTTGCCAACACCAGAAACCATCTGGGTTCCGCTGAGCTCAACGGTTGTGCCAGAGAGGTCGAAGTTGTTCGTGATCGTGTTCGAGCCAGACGCGTTGAGCGTGCGCCCAAAGACCTCGAGGTTACCGCCGAAGGTGAACCCGCTGACGTTGATGTCACTAGCGGTTGCCGTGGCCTTACCGATTCTCAAGTCGGTAGTGCCGCTAAAGGTCCAGCCAGGAATAGGCAAGCTTTGAGTGGAACTAAAGTTAGCGCCTGAAGGCTCAACCACGACCCTTGCCATTCGCACGTTGAAGGCATCAGGGTCGGTCTGCAAGCTGTCGGTTCTGAGTGTGAACGTTCCCGTCGACGAAGAACCCGAAGCGGCACCGATATTTACGACTTGGCCCGAGGAGAAGTTATTCCAGGTGAACCCCCTGATGCCCGCGTCCATGGTGATGTTTCCGCCAACGGTGTAGGCGTTGAAGTTGATTAGGCGCATCGCCTGGTTCGACGTTGAACTACCGACACCGTTCATCACGATATTTCCGGTAGCACCTGTTGCGCTAAATGTGGTGCCGACGCTTGTCGTGCCACCAATAACGCTGATCGGAATCGAGTCAGCTGCAGTAGTCGTCGAGGTGCCCGAGATTGTTATCGCGTCGCCCGAAGGTTTGGCCGAAGTGATCAGGATCGGGTAAGCCTGCGCGACATTTAACTCGATCGGGTGTGGGTTCGCGCTAGTGGAGGTGGTAGCCAGTCCAGTAATCGCAATTGAACCAACACCAGAGTCAATAGTTGTTCCGTCTGAGCCACGGACACCGATGAACGTAGAAGACTCCCCTCTCATTACGAGGTTGCCACCGCCCGTGAAAACACGGAAGCCAGTGGCCGAGTTAGTCGAGGCGATGAAGTCTAGGCCCGGCGTTCCAGCCGTGTTCGAGAAGGCGTTGCCCGCTGGGTAACCATCGGAGCCCATAGCTCCACCTGCCATCCAGATGCCGCCACCACCGGTTTGTGCCGAGGCAGTTGATCCGCCCGAGGTGTTCAAGAACGTGTTCTGGCCGAATGCGATGTAACCGCCGGCCGTGGTGGCGCGGTCGGTGTCAGACCAAAGCACGAGGGTAGAGCCAACACCCTTGGCTGTTTGCAAGGTGACCGAGGCTCCGGTGGTGATGTTGGTGGCCGACTGAACGATGATGTCGGCACCTGCGCAAGAGGTGGTTACCGAGCCGGCAAAGCTGACCGAGCCGGTTGAGGAACCCGTTGCGGCGACCGTTAGGCTGCCGCAGGAACCAGAAGTTGTGACGTTGTTGGCGAAGTAAAGAAATGCCTTAGCTGGCAGCACCACATCACCAGCGGCGAGCGCGTTCTGCAGATCGGTGGTGTTCAGAGTCGTTGCGGAGTTGTCGGTGTTAGCCAACCAGATGCCGCCCTCGAAGTAACCGCCGCTCGAAGCTGAGGTCGAAACGGTCAGGTTGCCCGAGATTAGCGGGCTGGTCAGGGTTTGAGCGATGCCCTGGTAACCAGTGGCGCTAAATGAGATTGATGAAGTGGACGAAGTGACTGTCAAGCTGCTGAACGTAGCCACGCCAGCCGAGTCGGTTGTCGCGGTGAGAACGCCACCGACGCCGGTTCCTGAAGCGGTAACCGTGACGCCCGCGCTGCTAACAGCGTTACCAGAGCCGTCCTTGATGGCAACCTTCGGGGCGACTAGCAGCGGGGTTGCCGCTGAAGTTGGCACACCTACAGCAGCACGGTCGATAGCCAAGGCGACGCCAGTATTGGACGCAACGTAGCGAACTACGACGACTCCGGCAGCACCGGCACCACCAGGCTTACAGCCGTCGCCACCACCCGAGCCACCTGCTCCGGAGTTTGGCATGCTTGCGCCGGTTCCGGCAACGCCAGAGTTACCGCCCACGCCAGAGTAGGTTCCGCCGGTTGAGCCGACAGCGGTTGACCAACCGCCACCACCGCCACCCGAGCCGTACATTCTGAAGTCGCCGGTGAAGTCGCTCGAGTAGGCATTGCCACCGTACGTGGCGTTACCGTTGCTCGAGTTGCTCGCCATCGCGCCACCGATACCACCGGTATTTCCGCCAGTACCAGCTGCTCCACCGGCAGTGGTTCCGTTCACTTCACCAGAGCCACCGCAAACGTTGTTCGACCACTTGGTCTGGCCAGCCAAACCTCCGCCTGCCGTGTACGTTGTGCCGCCGATGACTATTCGAGAGTTACCGCCCGCATTTCCGTCTTGATTGATGGTCGAGGTTCCACCGATTCCGTCGACTGCGCCCGCTCCACCAGCACCAACAGTGACTGATAGCCCAGAGCCGGGAGTAACCGAAATCGAAGTAACCAGGAACGAGCCACCACCCGAACCGCCCGCGCCGACGTTTCCGCCACCACCGCCACCGCCACCAACGCCGAATGCGTCAATCGAGGTGATTCCGGTTGGTACGTCCCAGGTGCAAGTGCCAGTCGCCTGAATTTCGTTGATCGTGTAGTTCGTGCCGCCGATGTTGCGGGTGTAAGTGAATGTGTCGCACTTGCCAGATGCAGCGACCGTGGATGCTTCGGTGTATGCGACGATGACGATACCGGTGCCCCCGTAACCACCGTTTGAGCCGCGCCCGCTGTGAACCGAAGCGCCACCGCCACCGCCACCGAGACCGCTTGTACCGTCGAATCCGTTGTTAGTTGATCCACAGGTGCCTGCGTTACCACCACCACCCGAACCACCAATTGCGGTGGTGCAACCATTACCGTTCGAGTGCGAACCACCAGCTCCACCGCCGGCGTACGTGATTGAAGTACCTGTGATGGTCGAGACCTTACCCGAACCACCATTACCGCCACGCACTGATGCCGAACTTCCGTCACCACCAGCCGAACCGGCACCACCACCACCACCAGCTCCTACTACGCCGTTGTTGAATTGCGAAGCACCACCGTTGTTGCCCTGGCCGGCGGTTCCAGCACCTCCAGCAATTAGCGACCCGTTAAGCGATGTATTTCCACCACCCGAGCCGCCGGAACCTGGAGCATCGAGATTAATGTCAGATGACGAACCGAAACCGCCACCCTGAGACGTCTGCGAACCAAAGGTCGATGACCCGCCCTTTGTTGCCGCATTAAGAGTTTGACTCGAGCCAGAAATCGAAGCGCGACCACCAAAGCCAACTTGGACAGCATTGATCGAGCCAGGGGTAACCGCAAGAGTCGTTTCTCTGAAACCGCCGGCACCGCCACCGCCGCCGTAGTTCGCACCACCGCCACCACCACCACCGACAGTCAAAACCTGCAGCTGAGTAACGCCCTGCGGAACAACCCAACCGCCGTTGCTTGGCAGGTAGGTGCGCTCAAAGCTGACCACCTTGGCCCGGGTGTTGCCCGCGCGCGTTGTCATCTGCCTCACGTCGGTGTAGGTCGGCGCGGTTCCGCCAAAGTAGCCGTTTGTCGACTGAGCCGAACCAGCCTTCATGTTGGCAACAACGCGGTCGGCGCCTGCATTGAAGTCGTAGTAGGCAACCAGGTTGGCCGAGGAGACATCGGCACGCGAGGACATGTCGGTAGCAATCGACGCCGAACGGTCGGTGTTCCAGACCTGAACCTCGTCTATGCGACCCTTCCAGTACTCGTTCCAAGTGCCCCTTTGACGTCCGATTCTGAAATTTGTTCCTCCAGAAGGAACCATGTTGGCGTTGGTGGTGGTGGCCACCTGCTCGCCGTTGATAAATAGCTTTGCTGTTGTTCCGCCCTTGGTTACGGCAACGTGAAACCAGCGATTTTGCGGGAACTTGACGTTCACGGTCTGACCGGTTGAAGTGATGTAGGTCGGGTCCCAAGCACCTACGCGGACGTTTTGGCTGGTTCCCCAGGTTCCGATGTGAAAGCTGGAGTTGTCAATACCCTGTGAGACGATGCTCTGCTGGCCGGTCGCTAGATCGGAGTCATAGACCCACGCCGAAACAGTAAAGTCTCCAGAAGACGGAATTGGCTGAATTTGAGTGTCAACAACCTGGTCTGTTCCGTTGAAGTTTGCGTAGTAGTCCGAGGGGGTGATCGCGATGGCTGCGAAGGTCACCTGAGGGGTGAGCGCGAAGCCTAGTGAAGCTGTGACTGCTGCCGAGATTCCGATGACAAATTTGCGAGCGCGAGAAGTCAAAGAAGGGCTCTTTTTGAGCATTTTCGCACCCCCTATTTCGCAAGTTGCCTAACTACCCAAATCTATCGCTTTTTACCCCCCAAAGTAAAGCGGAAATCTGCCCGAAAACCGCGCCACAGAGCCGAAACAAGGGTATTCCCCTGTTTTTCAAAATGTTCGTTTCAGGCAACAAAAAACCGCCCAAAATCACGAGGATTTGGGCGGTTTTTAGTGCAGAGAAATTACTTCAGGGTTACCTTTGCGCCGGCTGCTTCTAGAGCTGCCTTTGCCTTCTCAGCGGTGTCCTTGTTTGCGCCCTCAAGAACGGTTGCAGGTGCACCGTCAACGACAGCCTTGGCTTCGCCAAGACCTAGGTTGGTTAGTGCGCGAACTTCCTTGATGACAGCGATCTTCTGGTCGCCAGCTGATTCTAGAACTACGTCGAACGAGTCCTTCTCTTCAGCAGCGTCGCCGCCACCAGCGCCACCGGCTGCAGGTGCAGCTGCAACAGCAACTGGGGCAGCAGCGGTAACTTCGAAGACCTCTTCGAACTTCTTGACGAATTCGCTTAGCTCGATTAGTGAAAGCTCCTTGAAGCCTTCGATTAGCTGGTCGGTAGTCAACTTAGCCATTTTGTTTCTCCTTGTTTTGGTTTTTAAAGCGTTTGGTTTTGGTTAGTTCGAGGCTTCTTGCTTCTGACGCAGGGCGTCGACTGCGCGTGCAGCCTGGGCAAGAGGGGCTTGGAACATGTAAGCGGCCTGGAACATCGAAGCCTTGAAGAGTCCTGCGGCCTTGGCCATAAGAACTTCGCGGGTTTCGAGATCAGCAAGCTTCTTAACCTCGTCAGCCGAAAGAGTAGCGCCTTCAAAGACACCGCCCTTAACAACTAGCAGAGGGTTTGCCTTGGCAAAGTCACGTAGCGACTTCGCAACAGAGACAACGTCTCCGCTTACGAAGGTTAGAGCGGTTGGGCCTTGTAGCTGACCGTCAAATGCGGTCACGCCAGCATTGGCTGCTGCGATCTTGATTAGCGTGTTCTTTGCCACAGCGTAGGTTGCGTTCCCACTGATTGAACGGCGCAGCTCCTTGAGCTGAGCCACAGTGAGTCCGCGGTACTCGGTTAGCAGTACGGCAGCCGAGGTCTGGAACAGTCCAGTTAGCTCGGCGACGCTTGCTTCCTTGTTCGCCATGGCACTCCTTGATTTCTAGTGCTGGTAGCCCCGGGCCCGAAAATTAGAAAAACCCCGAGCGCATGCGCACGAGGTTCAAAAGAGAAACTTCACACACCTGCGCGGGACTCCACTAAATCGTGGACCTTCGTTAGTTTTGATTGCTCAAAGCTAAAACCAGCGGTCTTTGGCTTCGTTCAGTCTAAGCGAAAAGCCACCGACTCCGCAAGGGGCCGATGGCTCTTCGATCAGAAACTGTTAGTCGAAGCGACGCTTCGGGCGTGAGCTGCCGCCTGGCTTGTCTGCCCAGCGACCCTTGCCGTTGCCACCGAAGTTGCCGCGACCTCCGCCGCCACCGCCACGACCACCCTGGTAACCACCACGGTCGCCACCACGGCCACCACGGTCGCCACCGCGTCCGCCGCGGTCACCGAAGTCAAGGACCTCGGCGGCTGGGGCTGGAGCGATTGGGCCAGCAAGCTCTTCAAGCAATTCGCTCGAAGGGCGTACTTCGCTGAAGATTCCGTCACGGTCGGCACGACGAAGAAGATCTTCGAGACGACGACGACGTGAGCGAGGAATCAGGGTTACAACGGTTCCGGTCTTGTGGCCACGGCCAGTTCGACCCGAACGGTGCAGGTAAGTCTTGTATTCCTCTGGTGGGTCAACCTGAATAACTAGCGCGACGTCGTCCACGTGGATTCCGCGAGCAGCTACGTCGGTAGCAACCATGACGCGCACAGCACCTGAAACGAAGCGCTCCAGGTTTCGGTTGCGCTGGTTCTGGTTTAGGTCACCGTGCAAGCGAGCTGCTGGCACACCGGCGGCAGTCAAAGACTCCGAAAGGCGCTCAGCGGTCATCTTGGTACGGGTGAAGATCAAGCTCTTGCCCTCGCCCTGAACCAAACGAAGCAGAACCTGTGAGCGGTCTTGCTCATCAACGGTCAGCACGCGGTGGATGATGTTCGAGTTGTCTTCTTCTTCGTCCGGAACCTGGTAGACGTAAGGGTTTGGCAGGAACTCCTTGACCAGCGAGTCAACCTCGCGGTCTAGGGTTGCCGAGAACAGGAGCTTCTGGCAGTCACCAGCGGCACGCATGATTCGGCGCACAGGCTCGATGAAGCCCAGGTCGCACATGTGGTCAGCTTCGTCAACAACCATGGTCTCAACCATCGAAAGGTCAACGATGCCCTGAGCCATTAGGTCTTCGAGGCGACCAGGGGTTGCCACGATGATGTCGGTTCCGCGATCCATGGCGATCTCTTGCTTGCGCTGAGGAACACCACCGTAGATGCAGACGGTGAAGAAGCCAGCAGCACGTGCCAAGCCCTTAACAGTGCGGTCGATCTGGTCGGCTAGCTCGCGGGTCGGGGCAACGATTAGTGCACGAGGCTTACCAGCTTCGCGTGGGCGTGAACCCGCTGCGATTAGCTTCTCAACCAGTGGCACCGAGAACGCGATGGTCTTTCCCGAGCCGGTCTTACCGCGGCCTAGGACATCCTGGCCACTTAGAGCAGACGGAATCGTCGCTGCCTGGATTGGGAACGGAGTTTCTGCTCCCATGCCAGTTAGCGCTTCTAGGACACGCTGGTGCAGACCCATGTCGGCGAAAGTCTCGACGATTAGTGCCTCAGAGTCTGGAACTGCGTCCAGGCGCTCAAGAACTACGTCTTCGAAGAAAGCCTTCTTGTTTGGGGTGCGCTGACGAGCGTTGTCGAAAGTGCGGTCGCGTGACTGGTCGCGCTCTACGCGGTCACGGCGCTGGCCGTCACGCGAAGCATCGCGTGAGCCGTATTCGCGGCGTGCCGGAGCACCCGCACGGTCGCCGAATGAACGGCGGCCTGGGCGCTCTTCGGTGCGAGCACCATCGCGTGGGCCACGGTCGTCGCGCTGCGAGTCACGAGGAGCCCATTCACGACGTTCGCCGTCACGAGGAGCTAGGCGCGAACCGCGGTCGCGGTCGCCGAATGAACGGCGTTCGCCATCACGCTGCGGGCGTGAATCGCGGTCACCAAACGAGCGACGCTCACCATCACGCTGAGGGCGGTCGCCGAATGAACGACGCTCACCATCGCGCTGCGGGCGAGAGTCACGGTCACCAAACGAACGGCGTTCGCCATCACGCTGAGGGCGTGAGTCGCGAGCTGCGCGGTCGTCTGAGGTGTGACGTGGCTTACGGGCACCGTCACCGGTCGGTGGGGTCCAGTCGCGTCCGCGATCTGGGCGTCCGTCGCGGGTTTCGCGTGGCTTGAAAGCACCATCGCGGGCTGGACGAGCTGGGCGGTCTGAGCCAACACGGTCTTCACGGTGTGGGGCACGGCCGCCGCGGCCATCTTCACGAGGCTTGTATGAACGGGCAGGGGTCGATTTGCTTCCGCGCGCGCGCGGAGTTGAATTGCCTTGGGTAGGCATAATTTCCTTCTTCTTCTGTTATGTACCTCAGCGGGAGTAGCGCCTTGGCGGTGGGTTAGTCAATCGCGCTAAACCCACACACGAGAAGAACATCCGCAATACGGCGGAATCTCAAACGAAGGAAGACTGGGAACACCTTGTGTTCCTGCAAACGACTAATTGTCACGAATTCGTAACGTTCCTAGAGTAACCGCTAACCGCAGAAAAACCTAGGACTTATTTTTTACTGAGCTAAACCGCGCAGTTTCAGCTCTGCCCAGAGGGTGGCATCAGACGGCTCAACCAGCACAACACCATCGGCGAACTGGATCACCGGAATGTTCTTGCGACCAGCGATACCCTCGGCTTCGGCAGCCAACTCGGCCGACTTCTCAACGTCCAGTTTCTCAAAGTCAACACCCAGGCCAACCAACAGCTTCTCCGAACGCCTGCAATCCGAGCACCAGTCGGCGCCATACATCTTCACTTCTGACATCTGAACCTCCATCTCGAGCAACGCTCGCTTGTTTAGTCCGCTTTGCGGTTGCGCAGCGTGACAGTTAGATAAACCCCAGCCTCAGCCAGTAACAGCAGCAAGAGAGCCGGGATAAAGTCGGTGATCAGCCAATCCCCGGTGACCGGTAGCCGCCTCGAGGAATCCGAGTATTCACGAAAAGCTAGCTTGTCAATCGCCGAAAGCCCGTAAACAAAGCTCATGATCCCAACAACCGCGCTGAAAATGATCGAGAGCACGAAGTTGAGGTTCATCGCGCCTGCGCCAACCACGCGCTCGCGAGCGGCCATGCGCTTGGTGGTGCGCGCCTTTACGGCAAAGTTGGTGCCCAAAATAATCGATGACAGAATCACTGCCTGAATCAGAACCCAAACCCAAGTCTCAACCTCACGGCTCGAACCATAGGCAATCAGCCCGATGATCAGCGCTAGCGCAGTGCCGATGATCGGCAGCGACCACGCCAAACCAAGTGCACGCTTGCGCGGGTCGGTTGGTGCGTCTTCTTCTGCCTCGGACTTCCTAAAGACGGTGGCCTGCAACAGCACATAGACCACGACCATGGTCACCAAAATGATCGGCACATAAACTTCGACGAGCTTGTTTGCCCCAAAGTTTGTGCTGGTGGAGTTGAACGACTCCAAGAACGTCCCAATCGCAAACACCGCGCCGGCAACCATCGATAACACGACAGCTAAACCGTTGAAGCGATAGACCGACCTGGTAATCCCCGAAGGCTCAACCACGTGCAGGGCGTCCGAGATTTTGAAAGCGAACGACGAGGCCAAAGCCACCACTGCGATTCCACCCAGGTACAGATAAACCGTCCATTGAATGCCAACAGCCTCATAAGACCTAGGAAGGTCAATGTAGGCAGCGGTTAGATACATGCTCCAGGTAGCCAAAAGTCCGACTAGCGGGAGTAACAGTGCGATTCGTAGCTTCGAGTTCATAACTCGAGCCTACGCCCGTAACTTACGGCTGCGGTGTTACCGGAGGCTGCGGTGCCGGCGGCATCTGCCAAACAGGTCTTGGCGCAGTCGCCGTGCGTGCTCGCATGTCCATGATCAACAAGTGCACACCAACCAGTGAAGCAGCAATCAACACCAGCGGAACCACCGTTAGCGGGTTCGCGCTGTTGGCTGGCATATCGTAAAACGCACCATCGCCGCCGTAATAGTCATACTGAAAACCGGCGTTGTAGATGCCCGAGATGATGAGCCAGAACATGCCGTTGATGACCAACCAGACGATGTGCATCACGAATACGAAGGTCTTGACTCCGGTTACCTGCTGAAGTGGCTGGCCGGTTGTTGCTGAAGTGACTGCCGAAGCGCGAACCAGCAAACGGCTGGCCCAGAAGTTAGATCCACCGAAGATCGACGAGACCAGCAGAATCGCAGAGGCGCTGATCATCAGCAAGTCGTTAGCGCGAGCACCCTGAGTGATCTCGGGAACCGCGATAACACCGACGATGCCCGCGAGAAGCAGACCCATGATTGGCAGAACAGTGGCGATTGAAATGTCTTTGCGTGCTTGTGCTTCCATGGGTTACTTTCCTTCCCGGTTGGCGACGAGTCCGAAGTAAACGCCGTAGAACACGATTGCTGCGTCGATAACGATCGGAACATAGGTGAGCACAATGCGCTCGATTAGGTCTCTCTCGTTGATTCCGCCTAGGACGCTCCCAGTGAAGACTGCGAAGCCGCCCAAGAAAACGAATGAAAGCAAGATGATGTTCATCACGAAGGCGAAGGTCTTCGAAGAACCCAGGTAGCGACCCTCTGCCGATTCAGGCGCGAAGCCCATCTTGCGGTAGTCACGAATAGACGAGGCGAAACCCCAAACCATGAGCGCGACAACGGTGAGGGTCACGTAGGTGCCGATCGCATCTCTGGCGAATCGACTGGCGAAGTTGCTGGTGACCAGGCCCTGAACTGAGAACCAGGCGAGGATCCCGAAAATCCCCAAGGACGGCCGCAAGGCCAGCATTCTCAATTTCTTGTAATCTGCAGAAATCATTATTTCCCCTTTACTAGAAAACGCGTTACCCACTCTTTATAACACCATTAGGTGAACTAAGAAGTTTTTTTGCACCCCAACGAGCCTTAAACTCATCTAACACCGCAACAAAACAAGGCAAAGAGAACCCATGATCCTCGTAATCGGCGAAGCCCTAATCGACCTCATTGAGAACCGCTACCAGCCAGGCGCATTCACCGCCATCGTCGGCGGAGCCAACCTCAACGTCGCCACCGCCCTCGCAAGACGCGGAGCCAATCACACCTTCTACGCAAGAATGTCAAAAGACAGATTCGGCAACCTAATCAGAGAAAAGCTCATAGCCAATAACGTCAACTTCAAAAACTCGATCATCACAGAAGAAAACTCCACGCTCGCAATCGTCTCCCTCAACGAACAAGGCGTCCCCACCTACTCCTTCTATGTCAACGGAACCTCCGACTGGGGCTGGACCAAAGAAGAACTCCCAACCCAAGAGCAGCTAAACGAAGAACAAATCAACTGCATCCAATTCGGCTGCCTCACCATGGCCATGGAACCCGGCAACCTAGTCATCGAAGACTGGGCCCGAGAACTAAAAGAAATAACAATCTCCCACGACATCAACATCCGCTCAGCCCTCGGCTTTGACCCAACCAAGGAAAAAGAAAGAGTCGAGAGAACCAACAAGTTCTCCCATATCATCAAAGCCTCCGACGAAGACATCGAATGGCTCTACCAAGGCCAAAGAGAAGTCGACGAAGTCGCCCAAGAATGGGCAAGAGACAACAAAATAATCCTCATCACCCGAGGAGCCGACGGCGTATCCATCTTCAGAAACGATGAACGCATGGACGTCCCATCAAGAAAGATCAACGTTGTCGACACCGTAGGTGCCGGCGACACCTTCTGCGCCAACCTCCTCGGCCAACTACAAGACAACAACTACCTAGGCAAAGACCTAACCCAAATACCCTCAGAAGAACTAAAGAACTTCGTCTACATCTCAGGCATAGCGGCATCCATCACCTGCGAGCGAGCAGGATGTGAGCCTCCTACGCAGGAGGACTTGAAGGCTGTTCTTCAAGAGGCGCCCAACTTCTAAACAACTCATTTCCCCCTAGAGCGCTAGCCAAAGGCTTGGTGCTATCCTGGTGAAATGCAAGAATCATTCCGTTTTATAGATCTATGCGCCGGCATTGGCGGCCTACGAATCCCATTCGACGGCACCCTCGGGAAATACGTATTTATGGGCGAGGAAAAGAAGACATTAAACGGTAAGTGCGTATTTACTGCGGAAATTGACGGGCCGGCGAAACAGACTTACTCAAGATACTTCGCCAACGCAACTGGCTCCGAAGCCGACCAGATGATTTTGGAAATATCCAACAATCTCACGACTTTCGCCGCTCATGAGGTGCCGGACCACGAATTACTGTTGGCTGGATTTCCATGCCAGCCATTTTCACATGCCGGGTTGCGAAAGGGTTTTGAGGATGATCGAGGAAACATTTTTAGGCGCATCCTTGACATCGTTGTCGAGAAGAAACCAAGGGTTATCCTTCTCGAAAATGTTCGAGGACTCCAGACTCTAAAGAACGAAGACGGTTCGAAGGCGTTGGAAACCATTCTCGAAGACCTGCGTTTCCCAAACCGCGATGGTCACTATGACAGCAAAGTGGGAGACCCGAACACCATTAGGTACTTTGTTCCAGAGCCAAAGCTTCTCAACGCACGAGATTTCGGTCTCGCTCAGAACCGCTCGAGGCTTTTCATTGTCGCAATTCGAAGCGACGTCGCAAATGAACACGGACTTGACACTAAACCCGAAGAGTTCATTTGGCCAGAGCCGACGCATGATCGTGATGCTCTAAGCGTGGGGAAGTTCCTTGACCGTGCAGGCACGGACGAATATATAATTTCGGACAGGCTCTGGCTTGGTCACCAGAATAGAAAAGCGCGAAATGTCTCAGCCGGCAAGGGCTGGGGTTACCAGCTCTTTTCCGAGGAATCCAAGTATGTTGCAACAATTTCGGCAAGGTACTTTAAGGACGGTTCTGAAGCGCTGATTCGGCTAGATGGTAGCAATCCAAGAAAACTAACCCCAAATGAAGCGCGGAAACTCCAAGGATTTCCGGATGATTTCTTACCCCATGAATCGAAGATGCAGGCGTTTAGGCAATTTGGGAACGCTGTCCCCGTTTCCGTCATTCAATCTCTTGCCATCAATTTGAAAAAGTATCTTGCTTCTGAGTAGCGCCGTTGTGGCCTAGTCTTTCTATGAAGCAGGTCATTAAAGGGGGAACATGTTCGATCCAGAAGCATTTGCAAAGTGCAAGGCGAAAGTAAGTGCGCGTTACCGCGAAGGATCTTCCCCTGAACATATTGCGGCCATGTACGAGGACATCTACCCCCAAGGCATGTTGGAACAGGCTTTGCATGAGGCGATCGCCGAAAACGAAGACGAGATCATTTGGGGAACCCCACCGACGTTGGACGGTAGAAAAGAAAAATGGAATTGGTATAAAGGGCCTGATGCAAACTCGAAGCGTTGGAACTTTTTCAGGGCCCAGCTTGAATCTCAGGGCCACATAGGGGAAGAAACTCTCGCGGAGCTTGATAAATCAACAACTCGGATACTCTCTCTAAGCCCAGCCCCAGTCGCGCGCCTGAAATTTGAAAGTCGCGGCCTAGTCATGGGCCATGTTCAATCTGGCAAGACAACGAACTTCTTGGGACTGACGATGAAGGCAGCAGATGAGGGCTACCGGTTAATTATTGTCCTTTCCGGAATCACCAATAACCTTAGAGACCAAACCCAGGCCAGGCTTGAGTCGGCCATAGACATCGGCCAGTGGATCATGTTGACCGATACGAATTCGGATTTTCGCGCGAACTCAAAGAACGCCCAAGCATTGCTAGGGAACGCTTCAAATAGGCACATTGCGGTGGTAAAGAAGAACAAGTCGCGCCTAGAAAGTTTGCACACATGGCTCAAGGGCGTAGATGCGCTAACGCGAAATGCTTTGCCCGTACTAATCATCGACGATGAGTGTGACCAGGCTACGGTAAATGCCGGCACGCAGGTCAAACGTAATGCGATAAATCAGGCGCTTCAGAACCTCTTGGAGCCTAGCTTTCTTCCAAAGGCAGCCTATGTTGGTTACTCCGCAACACCATTTGCAAATATCCTTGCCGACACAACGGACACTCATGGCATTTACCCAAAGGATTTCATCGTCTCGCTAACTAAAGCACCTGGATACTTCGGTGCAGCGGAACTGTTTGACACAACCCTCGCCGACGATAGCGAAGCGGACGAGAGACTAATCGACATCATTAGGAACATTCCTAATGACGACGTGACTGTCGTCCTTCCCCCCAAGCGGAAGAACGACATCGAAGCTTGGGAGCCTCCAATTCCGGAGTCGCTCCAAAGCGCAATCTATTGGTTCATCCTTGCTACAGCCGCAAGATACGCAAGGGGAGACAAGCACAAGTGGTCAAGCATGATGGTGCACACTTCTTCAAACATCGCCCCCCACAGGAAAACAGCTAACGCGATCAAGAAGTTCTTGGCGGGATTTGTATTAGATCAATCCCAAATACAGAAGTTGGAGGCCTTGTGGGAGAAAGAAAAAGGTAAGGCTTCCGACCTCGAGCCAAGCCTCAGCACTTCTTGGCAGGACCTAGTTCCGCAGCTGCCTGACGTGCTCTCAAGTTTGAAAGTCATCACAGATAACAGTAAGTCTGATGACCGCCTCAGCTATTCGCCTGAAATACAGCCTTATCCAGTGATCGTTGTTGGTGGTAACACGCTTTCAAGAGGCCTGACGCTTGAAGGGTTGGTATCCAGTTATTTCTTGCGAACCTCCAACGCATATGACTCGCTAATGCAAATGGGCCGTTGGTTCGGATACAGGCCAAAATATGCAGATCTCCAAAGAATTTGGTTATCCAACGAAAAACCCTATGAAACAGTCAATTGGTTTCGCGAGCTCTCTTTGGTTGAAGAGGAGATCAGATCACAAATTGAGCTTTACGCTATAGAGGGACGCTCCCCTAGCGAATTGGGCATACGCATAAAATCACTTCCTGGCATGGCTATAACAGCGGCAGCCAAGATGAAGTCTGCCGAGAGAGCTCAGATTGGGTACGGTCGCAGTCGCGAGCAAACAATTCTGTTTCTCGATGACGACGATAGCCTCAAATCGAACCTTGCAAGTGTTGGGGACCTCATCGATTCGATCGGGCTCCAGAACTGGGATGACAATGGCGCCGGGTGGCCAGTCGCTAAATCTGTTTCGTCGAAAAAAGTCTTGGATTTCATCAATAGCTACATCATGCATCCAGACGTGAAAACCCTACAAAAAGGTCTATTGACTGGTTACATAAAGAATTTGAACGCCGAGGGTGAACTTCTCGACTGGAACATTGCAATCTACTCAAATCAGAGTAGAAACGCTAGGGAGGTGACTATTCGTCCCGGCGTTAGTGTGCGAACAGCGAATAGAAGTCGCATGGCAGGTGAGAGCAACCTCAATATTAAGACTCTCATCTCTCTGGGTGACATGGTGGCAGACAAGCCGTCTCTAAAGACCAAGGCGAAAAATCCGGACCAGAAGGTAAATGAAGCAGCTTTGCACCACGAGCGTGCTTTGGATGTCGAAACGTCCGGTAGAGGCCTTCTCGGTATCTATGTCATTGACAAAGATTCAACACCACCCGAGAGGTTTGCTGAACAAAGAGAGCCACTTGCCGTAAACCACGATCTAGTCGGACTTTTCTTTGTCTTCCCCGAAACGTCATCTAGTTTTAACGCCACCTATTACACGCCCAACTTGGCGGCGCAAGAGACAAATTTTGAAGTTATTGATGACGACCCATATGACGACGAAGACGAGGACGAAGGCGCAGCCAATGAGTGAGCGACTTGCAGAGGAAACCGCGCCGAAGGCGGGGGTCTTTGGCGCGATTTTCGAAACCCTTGGGGCGAGCGACAATCCCAGTGAACTTAGAACCAAAAAATCTCGCTTTACTTTGCAGGGTGTCGATATATTCGCGGGAAGAGATTTCGATGGTTACCCGCACTTGTTGATTCCTACCAAGGCCTTGGACAAAGTCGTTCCTGAGAGCCTCAGCGCGTATATCCAACTGACTCGCAGGGAGTTGGCAACTGGGACTGGCGAGCTCCAGGCATTTATTGACATTTCCTGTGCTTCTACCGAAGCAGATGCACTATTTGGGCCAATTTGCCTTGAAATAAGTGAAAATATTTCTAAATCTGGAGCATCCTCCTATGAGAGTGTCCACGCTCAAGTGGCCACGGTGGTTGATAAATGGCGAGAAATACTAAAAGCACTTGTTGAAGCTGGACTATCACGGTCAGCTGTCATCGGCTTGATTGGGGAGGTTCTTGCCCTTGCGGCGCTAATAGAAGTTCGAGGGCCTGAAGCCCTCGACGGTTGGTTCGGGCAGGAAAAGACCCGTCACGACTTTGAGTTTGAAGCTGAAGCGTTCGAGATTAAGGCGTCGACGGTTCTCTCTAGAAGAACCTGTGAGATTCACGGGATGAACCAATTGGCATCGGCTGATGGCACGACACTCTCTCTCATCCACTTCCAAATCGAACAGGCGTCAAATGGCCTCTGCTTAGCGGACCTGCTGAAAGAGCTTGAAGGCAAGCTGGGCTCAAACGCAGTTCTTCGCAAAAAACTCTTAGACTTTTGGCCCCTCGCGGCGAAGCAGCCTAGTTGGTTTTCCGAATTTAAGTTCAAAGTTGTTTCTGCTTCGAGATTCGTTGTCGATGACACTTTCCCGCGCATTAAACCTAATGCGTTGGGAACTTGGGCGACCCTCCACATTTCTGACATAAGGTACACCCTCAACCTGGAGGGGATTAAAGCCGTAGCCCTCGAGACGGGTTCCTCTTGGATGAAGGTCGTAAATTGATCAGCCTGCCCAATGTTGTATCCGAAAGGATGAGTGAAACCGGCGGGACACAGAGCGAGCTCCTTCAAAATGTGGTTGACAGCTCCAGTTCCCTTGACCGTTGGACAGTTTTCACACGCGAAACACTGCAGAATAGCAACGACCAGCGCATACCGGAATTGTCTGAAATCTCTTGTGGGTACCACTTTTACGAGCTAGATGGCACAGCGTCAAAATTCGTTGCCTCACTAATAAACCAGCCTGGCCCGCACTCGACGGACAAAAGAATAAGCGTTCCCAACGAACTGACCTCGCTGCCCCTCCTTGTAATAGCAGACTCGGGTACAAAAGGTTTGGGGGGAGATATTGATCCGCAAACAGCTGGTCCGACCTCAAACTTTTGCAACTTTTTCTTCTTCAGTGGGCAACTCCAAACTCGCAGGACAGGCGGTGGCACCTACGGCATCGGCCGAAACGTGCTATTCATGGCAAGTCGGCGACGCACAATATTGGTTTACAGCCAAACGATAGAAAATGGTAAAGAAGAAAAACGATTCATGGCGATGGCCACCGGCTCGGGTTTCTCTTACGAAACATGGAACTTCACAGGGCGGCATTGGTGGGGACAATCAGACCCCAATAGCCCGCGGTCGATTCAACCGATAACTGGTGAGGCCGCTGAAGAGATCGCTGACCTGCTAGGGCTGAAGAGATTCTTGGACCGCTCGACTGGGACTGTGATAGCGGTCGTCGATCCTGATTTTGAAGACCCGCGTGAACAGCTCCAGGAAATATCGGATGCTCTCCTGGTAAACGCCTGGCCAAGACTACTGAACACGAAGAGTCATAGACGCACGATTGACGCCACTATTACTCTGCACGGCGAGCAAATAGACATTTTGGATCCCTTGGACGAACGATCCCCGATAAAGCCATTTGCTGAGGCGTACCTCGGGGACTCAACAAGTTCAAAGATCCACGAAAAGCAGATCGTATTCCATGGCTCGGTAGAGCCTCTTCGCGAGTTCGAAGTGAGCGAAAGTAAGGTTCTTGGCAGACTGTCTTGGCTAAAGCGAGATGTAACTGATCCTCGAACGAGCGACTATTTGGAATCCAAGGGCCTACCAAGGGGTTCATCTGTTGCTCTCATGCGTGATGCCCGAATGATTGTTCGCTATGAACGCGTGGACACGCCATCAGATGGCTACACCGTATTCGGGACATTCACAGGCGATGCAAACTACGAGCAAGTTTTCCGCAAGGCCGAGAATGCGACTCATGACGAGTGGCAAGCAAACCGCCTGCGTTTGCCCAGCGGCACAAGGAATCCCATTCTTCAGGTGAATGAAAAGATACTCGCCGAGTTCAGATCGGCAAGGGTATTTGCACCAAGTTCAACAGACGAGGTTGAAGTCCCAATCGCCGTGGCTAATGCCTTGGGTCGGCTAGTTAGCGGCTTGGGCGTTACCGGCGGCATGTCGGGCGTGCCGCCCAAGAGCGGAGGCGGTGGCGGCGGCGGTGGCGGAAGTAGATCCCGTTTTGCAACTACTCTGAAGGGCTCTCCTGAACTTGTCGATGCCGACACCAATACTTGTACTGGGCTATTCCGATTTGCGATTTCAGTATCCGGGAACCCAGCACAAACCATGTTTGTCAGGCCTTTGGTTCGCATTTGGCTCGGGGATTCTTATGAGATTGACCCCCCTGCCGGTACGAAAGCCCCTGAAATCAAAAAAATTCAGGTGATCCGAGACGGCCTGGTAATCAGCGAGAATCAAACACTTTCTACCGACAAAATTGCCAACGGCGATGAGGTTGCGGTAACTATCTCGTATCCTCGAGAAGTTCAAGTGGTCTGCGACTTGAAGGTGGAAGCCGAGTGAAACCGTCAGCACTTAAACCATATCTGACGCTAACGAATGAAGATGTGGCGTTTAGCGCAACCATAGACAACGTCGATCTTTTAGCGGAGTCCCCAACGCAACTGCCGGAATGGCACGCTGACGTTGAGTTGACACTTAATGTGACCGTGGCACTTGATCTTCATGAAGCAGCCACAAAATTGAAGCTCTCGCACCTCGCCCCAACGTTTGCTCTATTCGCAACGGCACATTCAACCGCAACTGGCTTCAAGTGGGTTTCGAACCTAATAAGCCTTTCAGATGGTGAAGAATCTGGAAGCTGGGTCCTTCCCGCGGGCGTTTTCGGAAAGGACCTCCACGTCACTGCAGGCCTAATTGTGAGAGATCGATCCGCAGATGACAGTCCACTCGCACCGCCCACGAACGCAATTCTGATAGAAAAAAACTTCTTGTGTGAGCTCGAAGGTTCTCTCTCACGGGCAGCAGTTGAGGTCTTTGATTTTCAAGGGGACCTAGAGGAATCCCTATGGGAAATAGCTCTGAACTTACCGAAAGAACCAGAGGATTGGAAGATAGCCGACTTATCGTCTTGCATTACTGTTCGCCTAAATAGGGCAAAATTTAACCAGTTAGGTTCAGAAAGCTCTTATAACAAGGCTTTGGCAGCTGACTTCATGTCTGCAATAATCGACGCCTCTCTTAGCAATGAAGAAGTTGCCCGAGCGCTTCTTAATGATTTTCAACCCGAAGATCCTGGGTCGCTTTTTTTGACGTGCCGATCTGCGCTGGCAGCCCTCTTCGGAGACCAAGATTACGAAACAGTTATGCTCACGTACTCTCGAAATCGTCAACACCATAGAGCTAAAATCCAAGCAATTTCTTCGATCGCAGCAAGGGAGCCGCAATAGTATGGGCCAAATTTTGAACCAAAGACTGTACACAAGCGCCCAGAGATCAGTTTCTGATCTAAGCGCGCTCATCACGAGCAACTACTCTTTTAATGATGAGCTGGCCCGCCATCAAATTCAAATTCTTGACTACGCCTATTACCCCACAGCGCCAATGACCCAAAGAGCGGATGACGATTTCTACCTAAACTTGCGCAAAGAGCTGATTAGTATCGCAGCCACCGCCCAGGGTCTTCCCCAATTCAATCCCTCAATTCGAGAGGATCGGCAACTCACGGCCTTCGACGCACTTTTGTACCCTTCAATCCTCAAGCTCATACCCATAAGCCTCTATGAGGCCAGCAAGGTCGAGTTCTGGTCCTACCTCACTCTTCGAGTCGTACCAGACCTAGCCAATTGGAGATACAAGAACTCAAAGTCGGATTTGGAGTATGAACGACACCTTGGAATGCCCCGAAACGTGTTCCGAAGAATCTGGACTCGCTCGTACTTTGCTTTGGATTCCTCCAATCTTCTTACACAGATGGGCGAGGACCAAGCCGTGGCAATTTTCGAACGAACAGCCGTCGTAAGCAACCCAAAAATCGCAGTATCGGCGGTAAAAGCATTGGCAGAACTGCGGAAAGTTACACAGAACAACGAAGTGTATCGCGATGCGCTTAAGCGAGTGAGGCGCCTCAAGTCAATTGAGAGTCTTGACGTTTTAACTCAAGACGAGGTTGATGCCAAAGTGCTGGAAGTGTTTGTCGACAGTCTCAAAGCGATAGCTCCAGGTTCTGTCATCTAGTTTTTGAGTACTCAGATAGCCACTGTTGGACCATGCTGTTTGCAGCATTAATCGGGTACTCATATGTAATCGGCCCGTCTGGGGAACTTATAGG
>JBILRS010000024.1:0-17062 GCA_044372535.1 Rhodoluna sp. | reverse complement strand
ACGGTCTTGAGTTTTCCGCCACCGGATGCGGCGATCACGCGGTTTCGAATCACCGCGAAACGGTAGGCCGTGATGCCCAACTCGCGCACCAGAATTACGCCGGTGATCCACCAGGAGACTTCGCCGATGATCGAAAGTGAGACCAGCGCTCCCCCGATCAGGAGTTTGTCTGCAATCGGGTCAAGAATTTTGCCGAGGTTGGTAACCTCACCGCGCCGGCGTGCCACGGCACCATCGACGCCATCGGTGGCAGCGGTGAGCACGAAGAGCAGAACCGCTAACCAGCGCCAGGCCGAACCTCGATCGGGCTCAGCGAAAAGCACCCAGAGCACGAAAGGAACCAGAGCGATTCTGCTGAGCGTGATCAGGTTCGCGTACATTATTCGCGACCGGTGAGCTTCCAGGCGTCTTCGTCGCCATCGGTCTCGTCGTCAACTATTTCAGAGTCGTCGATGATGTCGGCAGCGGTTCGCAGCTTTGGTGTTGCCGTGACACCGGGTTCGCCGCGTAGTTGACCTAGGACAACGGCTAGCTCATCTACCTGAACCAAGACATCTCGAGCCTTAGAGCCTTCGCTCGGCCCAACAATGTTGCGAGATTCAAGGAGGTCCATGAGGCGGCCAGCCTTGGCAAAACCGACGCGCAGTTTGCGCTGGAGCATCGAGGTTGAACCGAACTGCGAAGACACGATTAGCTCAGCGGCGGCAAGAAGCAATTCGAGGTCGTCACCGATGTCGGCGTCGATGTTTTTGGTCGCCACCGGTGCGTCGACGTCCTCGCGGTAATCAGGGTCCATCTGACGCTTCACGTGCTCGACAACCTGCTCGAGCTCGGCTTCACTCAACCAAGCACCCTGCACGCGAATCGGCTTATTAGTGCCCATCGGTGAGAACAAAGCGTCACCCTGACCAATCAGCTTTTCGGCACCCGGCTGGTCGAGAATCACGCGAGAGTCGGTGACCGAAGAGACCGAGAAGGCCAGGCGGCTTGGAACGTTGGCCTTGATTAGACCGGTGACTACGTCAACCGAAGGGCGCTGGGTGGCTAGGACAAGGTGAATACCCGAGGCGCGGGCCAGCTG
Organism: Rhodoluna sp.; assembly: GCA_044372535.1. Classification (GTDB taxonomy): domain Bacteria; phylum Actinomycetota; class Actinomycetes; order Actinomycetales; family Microbacteriaceae; genus Rhodoluna. The sequence goes on along the minus strand of JBILRS010000024.1, from coordinate 15,981 downwards.
GGTGATTCGGACGATCGAGTCTTCGACTTCGCGAGGAGCAACGATCATGAGGTCGGCGAGCTCGTCAACTACGACCAACAGGTAAGGGTAAGGGGTCAGCACGCGCTTGGAGCCCTCGGGAACACTGACGGTGCCGGCAACGATTGCTCGGTTGAAGTCGTCGATGTGCTTGAAGCCGAACGAAGCTAGGTCGTCGTAGCGCGAGTCCATCTCTTTCACAACCCAGGCCAGGGCCTCAGCCGCCTTCTTGGCGTTTGTGATGATCGGGGTGATCAGGTGCGGAACACCCTGATATGCGGCCAGTTCGACGCGCTTAGGGTCGATCAGGACCATGCGCACCTCGGCCGGCTTAGAGCGCATCAGGATCGAGGTGATCATCGAGTTCACGAACGAAGACTTACCGGCTCCGGTGGCTCCCGCGACCAAGAGGTGTGGCATCTTGGCGAGGTTGGCCACCACGTAGCCGCCCTCGACGTCTTTACCGATTCCGATGGTGAGTGGGTGTGCGCTGCTGGTTGCCACGTTAGAGCGCAGCACATCGCCCAGTGAAACGGTCTCTCGGTCGGTGTTGGGAATCTCGATACCGATCAACGATTTACCAGGGATTGGCGCAAGGATTCGAACCTCGTTGCTTGCCACGGCGTAAGACAGGTTGTTGGCGAGTCGGGTAACCGCCTCGACCTTCACTCCTGGCGCGAGCTCCACCTCATAGCGTGTAACAGTTGGCCCGCGAGAGAAGCCGACGACCTTGGCCTCGACGGCAAACTCCTCAAACACGCTAGTGATCGCCTGGGTGATGACGGCGTTTGCCTCGGTCTTTGCCTTGGGCGGAGTGCCTGGCGGAAGCATTGTCAGTGACGGTAGAACGTAAACCTTCTTCGGTTTAGCAGCGGGTGCTGCGTTTGCCGCTTCGACTTCAACTGGCTCAACGGGCACAACCTCGGTCGGGTAAATTTCGGAATCCGGCACTATTTCGATCGGCTCGGTTTGGTCTGATACCGCGGTGTCAACCGAAGGCACGTCGTCGATTGGTTCGTCGCCGAAAAGGTCGCTGAGCGAGCCCTCTTCGAGGATCGGAGTCTCGTAAGGCTCTTCGCCCTTGCCGTCCTTGTCGCGGCGCCACCAAGGCACCTTGGTGCCGTCATACGCGTCGTGGATTTCGTTGGCGGGCTCGTCACCGGTTTTCTCGGTCTTTGGTTGACCGGAGGCAAACAGCCCCTGCCAGTAGGCCGACAGGCGCTCGCGAATCTTGTTTGGTGGGGTCTTGGTGAGCACCAGAACCGACATGAAGGCAACCAGCACCATAAAAGGCACGGCTCCCCAAATTGTCAGGTAGAGGGCGGGAACCGAGATTAGCCAGCCAAACATGCCGCCGGCAGCTGTGAAAGCGGGCGCGAAGTTTGGATCGCTGGGTTGCGGTTGAGCGCTGAATAGGTGAAACAGCCCGGACGCGCTGGTGACCAGAAGAATGAGCCCCATGATGATTCGACCGGTCGAGTCATTAACCGAAGGCGGCTTGCGCATCAGGTAGATCGCAAACACCACCATAACCACGGGCAATGCCAGAGCCACCTGCCCAAACATCAGCCCGAAGGTGTACTCGTGCAGAGCGATGGCCCAGTCAACCTTGGATTGGAACCAAGAGAGCCAGGCTCCTAGGACACCGAGCAAAAAAAGTACGAACGGCAGGCCGTCACTGCGTTCTTCAGCAGATGGCTTGTTTCTCATGTCGAATCGCACTAAACCGCCGAGACCGCGCGCCAACCAGTTGAATAACCCGAAGCCGACAGACGGCTTTTGTTGGATAAGTTTTGTTGGTTTCGGTTTCGCGGTGCGCGAAGTCGCCCGAGGCTTAGAGGTGCCCCGGCGCTGTGGTGGTCTGCGCTCGGCCATTAAGCCAAGATATCAGCCACCACCGTCAAAATAGCGGAGGCTAGCCGACTACAACTACGGGGATAATCATCGGACGACGACGGTGAGCTCGGTTAACCCAGGTGCCAATCGTGCGCCGAATCACCTGCTGAAGCGCGTGCGGGTCTTTAATTCCCTGCCCAGCGGCCTCGGCGAGCGCCTTCGAGATCAGCGGCTTGACGTCATCAAAAACATGGTCTTCCTCGGCGAAGGCGCGGGCGCGAATCTCGGGGCCAACAATTACTCGGCCGTCGCTGTCAACCACGCAGTAAATCGAAATGAAGCCCTCTTCGGCTAGCACACGCCTGTCGTGTAGGTCGTCCTCGGTAATCTTGCCAACGGTCTTGCCGTCAACGAATAACAGACCGCACTCGACTGCACCAACGACTTCGGCAATGCCATCTTTGAGGTCGATAACCCAGCCGTCTTCGGTGATCAAAACTCTCTCGGCAGGGATGCCGGTCTGCTCTGCCAACTTACCGTTGGCGATCAGGTGACGGTATTCGCCGTGCACCGGCATGACGTTCTTCGGCTTGAGGATGTTGTAGCAGTAGAGCAGCTCGCCCGCCGCCGCGTGGCCCGAAACGTGCACCTTGGCGTTACCTTTGTGCACCACGTTTGCGCCCAGCTTGGTTAGCCCATCGATAACTCGATAAACGGCATTTTCGTTACCCGGGATCAGCGAGGATGCCAAGATTACGGTGTCGCCAACTCCCACCTGAATGTCATGCTCGAGGTTCGCCATTCTGGCAAGCACAGCCATCGGCTCACCCTGCGAACCGGTAGACATGTAGACGATCTTCTCGGGAGGAACATCGCCGGCATGCTTGTAGTCAATAAAGACGCCCTCGGGAACCTTGAGGTAGCCCATCTGGGCGGCAATCTCCATGTTGCGCACCATCGAGCGCCCAACCAGGGCGACCCTGCGACCATTTGCCATGGCGGCGTCGATTACCTGCTGAACGCGATGCACGTGGCTTGAGAACGAGGCGACAATGACTTTGCCGGTAGCGCGTGAAATCACGTTTTCGATTACCGGGCCAATGTCTTTTTCGAGCGGGGTGAATCCCGGGACATCGGCGTTGGTTGAGTCACAAAGGAACAGATCGAGACCCTCTTCGCCGATGCGAGCGAAGGCACGGAGGTCGGTCAGTCGCCCGTCAAGAGGGATTTGGTCCATCTTGAAGTCTCCGGTGTGAAGCACCGAACCGGCGACGGTCCGAATGCAGACCGCGAGCGCGTCCGGGATCGAGTGATTCACGGCAACAAACTCGAGGTTGAAGCCTGCGAGCTGCTCGCGCTGCCCCTCGGCAACCACGAGAGTGTAAGGCGTGATTCGGTGTTCTTTGAGCTTCGCCTCGACAAACGCGAGCGTTAGCGCCGAACCGAGCAGTGGAATGTCGTCGCGTAGCCTCAGCAGGTAGGGAACTCCACCGATGTGGTCCTCGTGCCCGTGGGTGAGCACAATGCCAACCACGTCGGCAAGACGGTCGCGAATGTAGTCAAAGTCCGGCAGAATCACGTCTACGCCGGGCTGGTGCTCCTCTGGGAACAGCACGCCACAGTCGACGATGAGCAACTTACCGTCGATCTCGAAGACGGTCATGTTGCGACCGATTTCGCCGATGCCACCAAGCGGCACGATGCGGAGGGTTCCAGCTCGAAGTGCGGCTGGTGCGGGCAAGGTTAGAACCATTGTTTCCCTAACGGGTTGTGCCAGCCACCTTTGGCAGCGCGCCACCGGCGGCTGCATTGCGGTCTGGACGGAAGTTTTCGAATGACAAACCGGCGATGTTGCTGACGATGTCGATGTCTGCCTCGATGCGAGCAGCTTCGGCCTCCTCGGGGCCCACTAACGGCAGACGCACGCGAGGGCTACCGATGTGGCCCAGGCCGTGCAGGATATATTTCGCGGCTACGGTGCCGGGAACGTGGTTCATTACGGCCCTAACAAGTGGCTCAAGTGAGTTATGCACCGTGAGGGCTTGGTGAAAGTCGTTGTTGTTGGTCGCATCAACCATTGCGCGGTAGGCAGCGGGTGCGACGTTTGCGGTGACCCCGATGAGTCCGGTCGCTCCAATGGCGATGTGGGGCAGCACATTCGAGTCATCGCCCGAGAAATAGAGCAATCCGGTTTCGTTCATGACTCTTGATGCCTGGGCGAAGTCGCCCTTGGCGTCCTTGATTGCCACGATGTTTGGGTGTTTTGCTGCCCGAAGGATGGTTTCGTAGGCGATCGGTATTCCGGCGCGTCCGGGGATGTCGTAGAGAATGACTGGAAGGTCGGTTGCATCGGCAATCAAACGGAAGTGGGTAAGCACTCCGGCCTGAGTTGGCTTGTTGTAGTAAGGCGTGACGATCATTACGCCGTCAGCGCCGGCCTTTTCGCTGTTCTTGTAAAGCTGCATCGCGTGAGCGGTTTCGTTTGAACCACCGCCCGTGATGATCTTGGCGCGACCGGCCGAAACCGACTTACCAACCTCGACAAGTTTGATTTTCTCGGCATCGGTCAGGGTAGAGGTTTCACCGGTTGTTCCGGTGACCACCACTCCGTCGGCACCGTTTGAGATGACGTAGTCGATGTGCTTCTCGGTCGCGTCCCAGTCAACTTCGCCCTCGGCGTTCATCGGCGTGACCAGTGCGACTAGCACCTGGCCAAAGAGACTTTTTTCTTGCGACATTTGAAACCCTTGGTTGATTACGGAGCTACTCGACCGTGCTGGTTGAAAGCCTCGTAGGTGTATGGCATGAGTTCTTTCCAGAAATCTTCCATCTTCTCGGCACACATTTCGATCTCACGCTGAGGGTAAGACGGAAAGTGAGTGCCCTCGCGCTTGGTTCGCAGGCTCAAGAAGTTCATCAGTGCGCGAGAGTTCATGGTCACGTACATGCTCGAGTAGATGTTCAGCGGCAGGACGATGCGAGCAACCTCTCGGGCAACGCCAGCCTCAAGCATGCGCTGGTAAGACTCGTAAGACTCGGTCGATGCCTTTCTGGCCTCTTGCTGAACCAGTGCAACCTGCTCTGCAGTGCCTGGCAAAAAGTCGTATGCCCCGGGCTTGCCAACCTGAATCAGGTTGCGCTCTGGACCTGGAACGTAGAACACCGGGTCAAGCTCCTTGTATCGGCCAGACTCTTCGTTGTAAGAAGCGATGCGGTGGCGCTGAAACTCGCGGAAAACGAAGATCGGTGCCTGAACATAGAAAGTCATTGAGTTGTGCTCGAATGGCGAACCGTGACGGTCGCGCATCAGGTAGTTGATGAGCCCCTTGCTGCGCTTCTCGTCCTCAGATGCGTCGGTTGCAGCCGCGGCAGCCTCAAGGGTCTGCTCACCCATGGTTGAAACGCGGGCGGCAAAAAGGACGTCGCTGTCGGCTGCTGATGAGCGGACTAGCTCTACGGTTACATCGCTACGAAATTTAATCTCAGACACGCTTCAACCTTACCTAAATGAAGGCGCGTAAGAATCGGAAACACAGCCGAACAGAGCAATTTAGCAATCTAGCCTTGGTACATGCCGATAGAAAATCGAATCGCAATTGTCGTTGGGCTGGTTGCCCTCGCGACTGCACTCGGCTTGTTTTGGAAAGCAAGAACCGGCAGGGCAAAAGCGATTGATCGCGGTGAGCTCGTGGATCTTGCCAAACTCGCCGCAACCAAAGCGGGTAGGCCTGTTGTCGCTTTTGGCAAAAGGATTACGTTCCTGCAGTTTTCGAGCGAAACCTGCTCAACCTGCAAGCAGACCTCAAGACTCTTTCAGGAACTCGAGAAAACCGCGGACGATGTGCTGCACATCGAAGTCGACATCACCAACCGCTTGGACCTAGCAAAGAAGTTCCAGATCCTGCAGACCCCCACCACTCTGGTGCTCGACCACAACGGTCGAGTCACGTCAAGAATTGGTGGAGCACCGAAACAATCGACCATCGACCAAGAACTAGGAAGTTTCGTAATCTAATGAGCACACAAATTGACCCACGCGGCCCACGCTTTGGCGCGGCGATCACTTCGACCCTTCTCGCCGTCACAGTCTTCCTGAGCCTGGACGCGGCTACGCTTGCGGCGTCACATGCGCTACTCGGTGTTATCTCGGCGAGCTTCCTCTGGGGTGCTCTGCGCGGCCCTGCAAACCACCCGTACGGTTTTCTGTTCCGAAAGCTGGTTCGCCCGCGCCTCGCCGCACCTAAGGAGCTAGAAGATTCAGCCGGCCCTCAGTTTGCGCAATTGGTTGGCTTGCTCGTAGCAGGCACCGGCTTTGTCCTCGGGATTTTCGGAGTGACCGCTGGAATCACCATTGCTGCCGCTGCCGCGTTCTTTGCCGCGTTTCTAAATGCTGCTTTCGACTACTGCCTGGGTTGCCAGATCCACGTCGGGCTGAAGCGCTTGAAGGTTATTCGCTAGCTAGGCGGATTGCCTCCTGCATGGCCTTGCGGGCTCGTTTGCGATCACTCGCGGCGTCGTAAGCCAAAGACAGGTTGAACCAGGAGTGCCAGTCACTTGGCGCAGCCTCAGCCTTCGCCTTGTATTCCTCGAACACCTGATCGGCCGAACTGCGAACCGCGCGTCCGCTGGGTCTCAGCTCCAGGTTGAATTTTGGCCAAGCGTCTTCGGCCTTCACTCGCTTTGAGAGCCGTTCAACTTGAACGCCGAATCTAAACTCGCGCACAAGCGCCCAGATGCCAAGCACCGGGAAAGTCATTACTAGAGCACCCATGATGATTCCGATTGGAGTGCCCGAGAGCATCATGGCCACACCAAATTGCCCGAGAACGACCAGGTAGATCAGAGTTAGCCCACCGGTGACGAAGGCCCCGATCTTTGTCGAATTCACTTGCCTAGAACCGACTCGAGCCCGACGTGAACGCCCTGAGCGTTTAGCGCGAATCTGATGCTCGCCAAGATTCCGGCGCTGTACGCCTGCACCGAGCTGGTCTCGTGACTAATTGTGAGCAACTCACTTTCGCCGCTTAGAAGCACGCTCTGCTTGGCGCTGACGCCGTCTAGACGCAGGCTGTGAACTGGCACTCCCGCGACGACTTCGCCTCGAGCCTCCTGCCCGACGCCGGGTACGAGCGGGGTTTTGCCGCGGCTAGCCGCGATGAGCTCTGCGGTTCGCACGGCCGTGCCCGACGGTGAATCGACTTTGCCGGCGTGGTGTGCCTCGATGATCTCGATCGAGTCAAAGAACTTGGCGGCTTCGGCCGCGAAACGGGTGGCGAGCATCGAACCGACCGAGAAGTTTGGAATCACAACTACCGCGCTGCCTTTGGCGTCTAGCGTGGCAAGTTTGCCGGCCGACCAGCCGCTGGTGCCGACCACGACCGGTATCGAGTTGGCCTGCGCGAAGGTGACAACGACTTCGCTGACATCGAGTCTTGTGACGTCAAAAATCGCGTCGGCACCGATGGTCGAGCTCAGCTCGCTGCGCGAATCTAGTGCTGCAAAAACGCTTAGGTCTTGAGAGTCGGCGATCAATTCGAGCGCGAGTTTGCCCATGCGCCCAGTGGCACCTACAACTGCAATCTTTTTGGTCACGAAACTAGGTTAGACCAGAGACTCGAACACGGACTCATCCAGATCGCCCACAGCAACGATGGAACGTTGGCGGGCTGCGATGTCGGCTGCCAGAGCCTGAACATCCTCTAGAGTTACGGCCTGATAGCGCCTGAGCGACTCGTCGAGATCGACAAAGGTTCCCGAACCGATTTCGCTACCGATTAGGCGGCTCATCCTCGCTTGAGTGCTTTCAAACTTAAGTGCCAGACCACCCGAGATGTTGCCCTTGGCGAGCTCCAACTCGGCAGGGGTGATACCCAGGGTTGCCACCTTTTCAAACTCGGCAATCATTAGCTCGGTGACCTCGCGGCTTTTCGCCGGCGAGCAACCCGCGTAGAGACCGAAGTACGAGGCATTGGAGTAACCCTGGTTGAACGAGTAAACCGAATAAGCGAGACCGCGCTTTTCGCGAATCTCCTGAAAGAGCCTTGAGCTCATTCCCCCACCCAAAACCGTGTTCAAAACACCCATTGCATAGCGCCTAGGGTCTTCGGCGAGAATGCCCTGTGAACCAACCAGGATGTTTGCCTGCGCGTGCGGGCGAGTAATCACCCTGAGCGCTTGGCTGCGTTCGATCGCAGCCGGAGTTTGGTCGCGTCTCGCAACCGGATCTGCTTCGAGTCCGAGCTCCCAGCCCGCCTCGGTGAGCCCGCGCTCGACTAGAGCGATAAGTTCGGCGTGGTCAACCCCACCGGCGGCAGCGACGACTAGGTCCTGAGGGCGATAGTTTCCCTGGTAGTAGTCCCAGACTGCATCGCGGGTGACAGCGTTGATGGTGTCATTGGTGCCACCGATTGGGCGGCCAAGTTCGTGCTCACCGAGGACAGACTCGGCGAAAGCCTCGTGCGCGACATCCTGCGGATCGTCGTCGTTCATTGCCAACTCTTCGAGAATCACGGTTCGTTCGTTCTCGAACTCGGTTGGGTCGATCAGCGATGAGGTCAGCATATCGGCGATCACCTCGACGGCGACCGGAATCGACTTATCTTGCACGCGGGCGTAGTAGCTGGTGTACTCCTTGCCGGTAGCCGCATTGCTCGAACCGCCGACAGAGTCGAAGGCGATAGCAATCTCAAGCGCGGTGCGCTTCTTGGTGCCCTTGAACAGCAGGTGTTCGAGAAAGTGGGTAGAACCGAAGTGGCCGTTGGTCTCATCACGAGAACCAACCGCTACCGAAAACGAAACCGAAGCGCTCTGCGCGCCAGGAACGTTCTCAGTTAAAACACGAACACCGCTCGGAAGGATAGTTCGGCGAACCGAACTACCTCCCGAAGCGGTGAACGAAAGGTCGTTTTGATCTAAAGGAAAGAAGATCTCAGACACGTATTTACTCTGCGTCGTCTTCCTCAGCAGAGGTGGTCTCTTCACCCTCAACGACTGGGCTCAGCGATAGCTTGCCGCGGTCGTCGATCTTGGTGATTTCAACCTGAACCTTCTGGCCAACCTCAAGAACGTCTTCGACGTTCTCAACGCGCTTGCCACCCGAGATCTTGCGAAGCTCTGAAATGTGCAGCAGGCCGTCCTTGCCAGGAACCAGCGAAACGAACGCACCGAAGGTGGCTAGCTTCACAACGGTACCTAGGAAGCGCTCGCCAATCTTAGGAACAAGAGGGTTGGCGATTGCGTCGATAGCGGCACGGGCAGCGTCGGCCGAAGGGCCGTCGGTTGCACCGATGTAGACGGTTCCGTCGTCGTCGATCGAAATATCGGCTCCGGTTTCGTCTTGAATGGTGTTGATCATCTTGCCCTTAGGGCCAATGACCTCACCAATCTTGTCGATTGGAATCTTGATTGCGATTACGCGCGGTGCGGTTGGGGCTAGCTCATCTGGGCCATCGATTGCCTGGTCCATGATGTCCAGGATCGAAAGACGTGCTTCCTTTGCCTGGGCAAGAGCGCGACCGAGCTCGGCTGACGGAATGCCATCGAGCTTGGTGTCTAGCTGAATTGCGGTGATGAACTCACGAGTTCCGGCAACCTTGAAGTCCATGTCGCCCAAGGCGTCTTCGGCTCCGAGAATGTCGGTGATCGGCTCGTAGCGCATAACGCCATCGACAACATCCGAGATCAGACCCATCGCGATACCGGCAACCTTGGCGCGCAGTGGCACACCAGCGTTTAGTAGCGAGAGAGTCGATGCGCAGACAGAACCCATCGAGGTTGAACCGTTCGAACCTAGAGCTTCAGACACCTGACGGATTGCGTAAGGGAAGTCTTCGCGCTTCGGTAGCACTGGAACAATCGCACGCTCTGCTAGAGCTCCGTGGCCGATTTCGCGACGCTTCGGGGTTCCAACGCGGCCAACTTCACCAGTTGAGTAAGGCGGGAAGTTGTAGTTGTGCATGTAGCGCTTGGTTTTCTCTGGGCTCAGCGAGTCGATCTGCTGTTCCATCTTGAGCATGTTCAAGGTGGTGACACCAAGGATCTGGGTCTCACCGCGCTGGAAGATAGCCGAACCGTGAACGCGTGGGATTACCGCGGTCTCTGCGTCAATGACGCGGATGTTGCGAGGGCCACGGCCATCGATACGGATCTTCTCGGTTAGCACGCGGGTGCGAACAACCTTCTTGGTAACCGACTTGTAAGCGGCAGAAACCTGGCTCTGCAACTCTTCAGCCAAGGTCTCGGCAAGCTTTGCCTTGACCGATGCCTTGAGGGCGTCGTCTTCGTCCTGGCGCTCGACCTTGTCGGCGATTAGGTAGATGCGGCCTAGCTCTGCCTCGGCGAGAGCTGCAACCGCGTCGTAAACCTCGTCGCTGTAAGGCGGGAAGGTCGGGTACTCGGCTAGTGGCTTAGCGGCCTTGGCAGCCAGGCGAGCCTGTGCCTTGACTAGCTCGGCGATGTAAGGCTTGGCAGCCTCAAGTCCAGCAGCAACCACGTCTTCGTCTGGAGCCTTGGCGCCAGCCTCGATTAGGTCTAGTGAGTTCTCGGTAGCCTCGGCCTCAACCATCATGATTGCGACGTCTTCGGTGCCATCCTTCTCGGTGATTACGCGACCAGCAACGACCATGTCGAATACTGCGTGCTCAAGCTCCGAGTACTTGGGGAAGGCGATCCACTGACCGTTGATGAGTGCAACACGCACACCACCGATTGGGCCAGAGAATGGCAGGCCGGCAAGCTGAGTCGACATCGAAGCTGCGTTGATAGCAACTACGTCATACATCTCATCTGGCTCGATTGCCATAACGGTAACAACAACCTGGACCTCGTTGCGAAGACCATCGACGAACGATGGACGTAGCGGGCGGTCGATTAGACGGCAGGCGAGGATTGCATCTGTGGTTGGGCGGCCTTCACGACGGAAGAACGATCCTGGAATGCGTCCGGCTGCGTACATCTTCTCTTCGACGTCGATAGTCAAAGGGAAGAAGTCGAACTGGTCTTTTGCTTGCTTGCTCGCGGTGGTAGCCGAGAACAGCATGGTTTCGCCGTCGATGTAAACAGCTGCGGCACCCTGTGCCTGTGCAGCTAGACGACCGGTCTCGAAGCGAATGACTCGCTCGGTACCGTTTGGGTTTTTGATAATGGCATATTCTGCCTGAGCACCATCCATGGGCTCTACTTTGTCTGGACCTAACATGGTCCCTCCTCTTTAGTTCTTCTTTAGTGAGCATGGCAAGTCAAACTTGCCCACATTGGGAGGGATGCCCTGGCCTGCAGTAGAAAACCTTGGAACACTCCAAGATCCACGACCGAAGACCAGCAAAACCTGCCACGTCACTTCTTCAAGGGTAACAGAGGCAGCCGACAAAGGCTAGTAAATGCAAAAACCGCCCGAGTCTTACGAGTCGGGCGGTTTTTGTCTAAGACACTTAGCGGCGAAGACCGAGACGCTCGATCAGTGCGCGGTAGCGCTCGATGTCTACCCTCTGAAGGTAGCCGAGGAGGCGCTTGCGCTGACCTACGAGAAGAAGGAGGCCACGACGCGAGTGGTGGTCGTGCTTGTGCTCCTTGAAGTGCTCGGTTAGGTCTTTGATACGACGCGAGAGAACAGCAATCTGCACTTCAGGAGAACCGGTGTCGCCTGGGTGAGTTGCGTATTCCTTGATGATCTGGTCTTTAACCTGAGGGTCTAGAGCCATTTTGGTTCTCCTTCTGCTAGCTGCGCGGCGCAAGAAACGGGATGTTTCGAGCTCTCTTTATCCGCGGCCGATACACGGCAACCTGACCAGCATACCCGAGAAGGCTCTGTGGCGCTACTTTACGTACTTGTTACCCTGTGCTGCCGTCTTGGTTGGCAGAAGATAGGTCACGAAGAAGAAGATGGCCACTCCGGCGAAGGTTAGGAATACCGGCGCGGCAATTGGCGCTAGTTGCGTCAAGAGATTAATGACCTCTTGGTCAGACATGTTGTTGACGTCGAATTGGTTCACCTGATTTTGCTGAACGAAAGCACCAATCTGCGGAATCACCGCGAACATTGCCACCAAGGGTAGCAACCAAAGGAACTGCAACCAGGCGCTAAAGCCGGCATCGCGACTTCTACGGATCCCGATGGTTAGATCTGGCAAGAAGAACGCTAACGAAGTCAAGGTGCTCAACACGGGTATAAAAGACGTCGCGACGCTGATGATTACCAAGAATAAGCGCCAGTACCAGAAGGCGGCGCGTGACGCCGCTCCCCTGAAGTTTGCGTAGTTCTGAAACGCTGCTTTGATAGCTCCTGCGAAGTCCATGGTTTCCTTACCCTTTTGTCTCGAGAATTACCCTGCAATCGTCAAGGTCCAAGTTGATTTGTGCAACCAGGCTCTCAACTCCATCAAACTTAGCCGAAGGTCGAATGTGAGCGACGTATTCGAGCGACACAACTTTGTCGTAGAGATCAAGGTCGGTGCGGTCGATCACGTGCGCCTCAATAAGTCTCGGCACGGCTTGGAAGGTTTCATTGATGCCGATAGAAAGAGCCGCCGGGTAACGCTCGGCATCGGCGTAGAGCCAACCGGCGTAAACGCCATCCACCGGCAGGTAGCCTTCGGCATCACGAGACATGTTCGCCGTCGGAAACCCGATGCTTCGACCAATCTTCAGCCCGTGCTCAATGATGCCGGTGGTTAGATGCGGTCTGCCGAGCAAGCGGGCTGCCTTCACAACGTCGCCGGCATCTAGAGCTTCTCGAACGAGTGTCGTCGAGACGACCTCCCCGTCAATAACAACGGGTTCGATAACCCGGACCTTGAAGCCGTGCTGCTGACCAAGTTCGCGCAGGTCGGCAACGCCGCCGGCACCCTTCGCGCCGAACCTAAAGTTCTCGCCGACCAGAACCCAGCGCGCCTTGAGTGCGTCGACCAGGACTTGCTGCACAAACTCCTCTGGTGAGAGAGCAGCGAGGGCTTCGTCGAAGGTCAGAGTCAGCAATGCATCCACGCCGGTTTCTTGAATCAAGAATTGCTTTTGGCGCGGTCCGGTGACCGGCCACTTGACTCTCTCGGGGTTCAAAAGTGCGTCTGGGTGACGATCGAAGGTGACCACGGCGCTGGCGATGCCGTGTTCCTCGGCGACCTCGACCAGGTTGGCCATCAGAGCCTGGTGCCCGAGGTGGATTGCGTCGAATTTTCCAATCGTGACGGCAGTCTCGGGAAAGTCCTGTTCGATTTGCTCGGTCGATGTCCAGGTAATCACTTAGCTCTCCTTGAAAGCCAGAGAATGCCCAAAATCGGCAGCACTAGAGGGATGAATCCGTATCCAATGCCGAAACCACTCCAAACGGAAGGATGGTTGAACAGTTCCGGCAAGACCAAGGACAGCGTTCCTACGCTCACAACGCCAAGCAACTCAAACCAAACCATGAATCGACTTGACTTTCGCAAAGTTGGCTTAGTGAGGAGAATTGTCACCGCGACATAAGTGAGCGCACTTACGAGCGACAGCGAATACGCAATTGGGGCTTCATCGAACTCACGAACTAGTTGGTAAGTTGCCCTCGCTGTTGCGGACAAGGCAAAAACCGCATAAAGAGCGATTAGCGGGCGGCCTAAACCAAGGCCACGATTTTCAGACATAAGTCAACCCTAAGGTCAACCCAAATATTTACCCGAAACGCCCCGAAATATAGTCATCGGTGCGCGGATCTGAGGGGTTTTCGAAAATCTTGGTAGTGGTGTCGAACTCGACCAAGACGCCCGTTCTGCTTCCAGTGGTCTCATCGGGAAGCGCTGTGAAGAAGGCGGTCTTATCGGCAACGCGAGCGGCCTGCTGCATGTTGTGAGTGACGATGATGATGGTGTAATCCTTTTTCAACTCCATCATCAGGTCTTCGATTCGCATGGTTGCGATTGGGTCAAGAGCTGAGCAAGGCTCATCCATCAAAATCACTTCGGGGCTGATAGCGATCGTCCTCGCGATACACAGACGCTGCTGCTGACCTCCCGACAGCCCGAAAGCGGACTGCTTCAGCTTGTCTTTAACCTCGTCCCAAAGAGCAGCTCTGGTTAGTGCTTCCTCGACTAAATCGTCCATGCTTGATGGCTTCAACCCAGTCACTCGAGGCCCGTAGGCGACATTGTCGTAAATCGACTTTGGAAAAGGATTCGGCTTCTGAAAAACCATACCGATACGACGGCGAACCTCGATTGCGTCGACTTCAGGTGCATAGATGTTTTCGCCGTTGAAGGTTATTGAGCCGGTCACTTTTGCGCCGTCAACAAGATCGTTCATGCGATTCAAAGACCTGAGCAGGGTTGACTTTCCACAACCAGAAGGACCAATTAGCGCGGTGATCTCGTTGAGTTGAAAATCCAACGAGACTCCTGTCACGGCCCTGAAGTTTCCGTAGAAAACGTCTACGTTGTTTGCCGAAATTACAGCCATTTGTTTCTCCTTACCAGCGTTTCTGGAATCGATTGCGGATGACGATTGCTACCAAGTTCATAAGCAGCAATAGGGCTAGAAGCAGGATTGAAGCGGCTGCCGCCAGGATGTGGAACTCTTCTTGAGGTCTACCTGTCCAGTTGAAGATTTGGATTGGGAGAGTTGTGTAACCCGATAGAAGTCCGTTCGGATCAAAGGAAACAAACACGAGCGCTCCCAAAATCAAAAGTGGGGCAGCTTCACCGAGGGCCCTGGAAAGCGCCAGGATTGAACCGGTCGCAATACCTGGAACTGCTGACGGCAGCGTTTGGCGGGTCAATGTCTGAAGCTCTGTTGCCCCGAGTGCCATCGAACCCTGGCGGATTTCTTCAGGAACAGCCCTGAGAGACTCTCGAGTTACGATGATGATTACCGGAAGAATCAGCAGGCTTAGCGCCAGAGCGCCCGCGGCAACAATGTTTTTCTCCTTGACGCCGATGGCACTCAAAGCTCCCAGGGTAAGTAGCCCATAAACGATAGACGGCACGGCAGCTAGGTTTTGAACATTCAACTCTATGACCCGATTCCACCACTTGTGCCGGTTGGAGAACTCTTCTAGATGGACACCTGCAGCGATTCCCAAGGGAAGAGTAAAGAGTGCAGTGAAGGCAATCACCATCATCGAACCCAAAATTGCTGGGCGAGCTCCTGCCTCGGCGGGCCTTGAAGCTGGGTATTCCGTCAGCAACTCACCTGTTAGCCGAGGCCAACCCTCAATAAGCGTTGAAACGATGAGAGTCACTAGGAACGCAAAAGCCAGAAACAGTGAAAGCCATAGAAGCAGAAGAAAGGTCAGACTCTTGAAACTGCTATCGCCACCTCGAGCTTTACCAACTATCGATTCGATTTCCATTGGTTTAAGCAGACGATTCATCAGTAAGCCTCTCTAAATCGACGAACAACAGCAATGCTGATCCAGTTGATTGTCAGTGTCAGAAGGAAAAGAAGCAGCCCGACTGCAAAGAGAGTGTCATACTCAAGCGAACCAACTCTTGAGTCGCCGAGCGCAGCGTTCGCAATAAACCCGGTCATGGTTTGACCTTGTTCAAGCGGACCACCTACGACTCGGGCTTGTTGACCTGCAGCAATTGCAACAATCATCGTTTCACCAACAGCTCGAGAGATTCCGAGGACGACGGCCGCGATGATTCCGGAGAGAGCAGCTGGGAAAACCACTCTGACTGTGGTCTGCATGCGGTTCGCGCCTAGAGCAGCGGAACCTTGCCTCATAGCCTGAGGGACTGCATTCATTGCGTCTTCGGAGATGGATGCAATAGTTGGGATGATCATCACACCCATAACCAGCCCGGCGGCCAAGACACTGAAAGCAGCCGTGTCTAGTTGCAGCCACTCGCGAAACACCTTGGTTTGAACGAAGGACAGAGCGAAATAACCGTAGACAACCGTTGGAATGCCGGCTAGCACCTCCAGGACCGGCTTGAGAACTTTTCTCAGTCTCGGATGCGCGTATTCCGAGAGGAATGTAGCCGCGGCAAGGCCGAAAGGAATTGCGACTGATAGGGCTATCACGGTAGTCCATGCGGTTGCGGTCACAAGTGGAAGAACACCGAAACTTGCATCCGCAAAACGAGGCGCCCAACGATCGCCAAATAAGAATTCAAGAACCGAAACTTCTTGGAAGAACGCAAAAGATGGAATAGCGAA
>JBILRS010000093.1:0-3913 GCA_044372535.1 Rhodoluna sp. | reverse complement strand
CGAACGCAACAAGGATTCCCAACGTGACTAAAACGGTCAGCCACGCTGCGGTCCTGAAGAGCGCAAAAACAAGCTTCTCGCCATAGCGGGGCGAGGAGGATTTCAACGACGATGGGCGGCCCGGTTTAACCGGACCGCCATCGCTGGTGAGCGTGCTCTGTTGAGTCACTCTCTCCTACTTTCTTTTTTACTTTGTTTCAAGTACCGCTAGTGCAGAACTTGCTTGTGCAACCTGGTCTTCGGTCAGAGCGATGAAGATTGCCAA
The DNA here is from genome assembly GCA_044372535.1 of Rhodoluna sp. GTDB lineage: Bacteria > Actinomycetota > Actinomycetes > Actinomycetales > Microbacteriaceae > Rhodoluna. The sequence goes on along the minus strand of JBILRS010000093.1, from coordinate 3,648 downwards.
GTCAGCAATTTCCTTCTGCTTCTCGATGTAGAACTCAACGAAAGACTTCACCTGAGGCTTCTCCACAAACGAGTTGTTACTAATGTAAACGAACAATGGGCGACCAAGTGGCGTATAGCTTCCATCTTGGACAGACGCCTCCGAAGCCGAAACGCAACCTGCGCCTCCATCTACGTCTACTGCACGAACTAAGTCTGCGTTTTCAGTTACGTAGGAGAGACCAAAGAAGCCTAGACCTCCAGCAGATCCCGAGATTCCTTGCACAAGCACATTGTCATCTTCAGAAGGACTGTAGTCGGTGCGAATTGCACCTTCTTCGCCATTGATTTCTTTGGTGAAGTAGTCAAATGTGCCCGAGTCGGTTCCCGGACCAAAAAGCGCCAGCGGCTCGTCTGGGAATGATGCGTCAATCTGGTTCCAGTTTGTGATTTTGCCTTCAGATTCTGGGCCCCAGATTTTTCCGAGCTGCTCTACTGTGAGGCACTGTGCGAAGTCATTTTCTTTAGGAACAACTACCGCTAAGCCATCGTTTGCGACAACTAGCTCGGTGAACTCAATGCCGTTTTCAGCACAAATAGCCGCTTCTTCGTCCTTGATTTGACGTGAGGCATTTGAGATGTCTGTCTCGCCGGCGCAGAACTTCTCGAAACCGCCACCTGTTCCGGATGTTGCGACAGTGACATTTACACCCGCTTCGACATCGCGGTAAAGGTCCGCGGCAGCCTCGGTGAGTGGAGAAACAGTGGAAGATCCATCGATCACGACTGCCCCGGTAATTCCTGAAGCGTTTGGGTCATTGGTCTGACCGCCGCAGGCGCTCAGTGTGAGTGTCAAAGCCACTGCGATAGCCGCGGCGCTTAGAGCCTTCTTTGTCTTCAATGTGTTCCTTTCACATGGATACCGACTTTTGCCGATAGGACTAGTAAAAGTTGCGTCAGTTAACGGAGAGTAAACACAGCCCTGATGTTCTATGAATAGTGGTGGAGTTTGTATGAATTGCGATGGGCTAGAAAATGCCCCATATTTGCCCCATGCGAGCCGCCATCACCGCAACAGTGAAAGAACCAACAGCCAAAACTAGTGTGGAAGTGTGCGTTGGTTCGGCTAAAGCCCATAGAACCGCTCCCAGCGGCACCAAAAGCGCCACGAACAGATAACCGAAGTACTCAAAGATGTCACCGCTACTGGTTTGCCCCTGCGCCACCAAGAAAATCGAGGCGACTAACTGAACCAAGAGGAGTAGCTCGATGGCCGCGACTGGAGTAACTGTAATCAGCGAAGGTTTTCGTTTAGCTATGGAAGCGACAAGTGCGACCAGGCTGGCGAGTGCTGAAAAAGTCATGATGCCGTAGGCGAACCAGTCGATCACCTGCTCACCTCCGGAAACACGACCAGCGATTTGTACTGCGAACCCGAGCGCGTCAGCATTGCGATTAGGCGGCCGCTGGGGGTGAAAGCGGCTACCGGTTCAGAGAGCTTTTCGCCAGCTTTGAGCCTTTTGCCGTGAATCAGGTCGGTGCACTGCTGTTCGTCGAGGTCTAGGCAGTCGAATTGGCTTCGAGCTGCCACCTCCATCGATGTGACGTCAAGGGCATCCACCAGGGTCTTGGCGTCTTCGATTCGGTATGAGCCGATTCGGGTGCGCCTCAGGGCAATCAGATGCCCACCAACGCCGAGCGACTCCCCCAGGTCTCGTGCTAGCGCCCTGATGTAGGTGCCCGAAGAGCAGTCGATGATTACATCGACGTCGATGAACGAACCATCGCGGCGAATTTCTAGGACGTCGAACCGGGACACCGTGACCGGCCTCGCCGCCAATTTCACTTCGTCTCCCCCGCGAACCTTTGCGTAGGCGCGTTCGCCGTCGACCTTAATCGCGCTGACCGATGATGGCACCTGAAGGATTTCGCCGGTTAGTGGCTGGATTGCCTCGAGGATCTGCGCGTCGGTGATTGCCGAAGCATCTGCCGAAGAAATCACGTCACCTTCACGGTCATCGGTGACTGTTGCTGCACCCAGGCGAATGGTCGCCACGTAGGTTTTGTCTTCGCCGACCAGAAAGGTCAGCAGCTTGGTTGCCTGCTCGATACCGAGAATTAGCAAACCAGTTGCCATCGGGTCGAGGGTGCCAGCGTGACCGACCCTTCGGGTGTTCGCCATGCGACGAACCCGAGCAACCACATCATGACTGGTGTGGCCCTCGGGTTTGTCGATCAGGGCAAGGCCTTGAAACATCTAGCGCTCGTCACCGTGGCTCTTAGGTTCTTTATACGGGTTCTCTTCGCCGGCGAAATTAGCCTCAGCAGCCAGACGAGCGATTTCCTCGTCGCGAGCCTTGGCCTCCGCAAGCTTGTCGTTCAGCTGAGCGGCAACCTCGGGAACTTCGTCGGTGACGAACTCGATGGTTGGGGTGAGTCGAATCGACAAACCGCGACCGACCTCGCGGCGAATGATGCCGCGATTCTTCTCGATGATTTCGCCAGACTGCTTCTTGTCTGCATCTGAACCAAAAACGGTGTAAAAGATTTTGGCGTGCTGAAGATCCGGCGTAACTCGCACATCGGTGATGGTGACGAAGCCTAGATCCGGGTCTTTGACCGCCCGTTCTAGAGCCTCGGCTACCAAAACCTTGATGCGCTCGGCCAGTTTTCTGGCTCGTGCGTGATCAACCATGAACTACTCCTAGACTCGCGGCTTTTCGCGCATCTCGTAGGTCTCGATGATGTCTTCGAGCTCGAGATCGTTGAAATCGCTAAGACCGATACCACATTCGAAGTCGGTCTTGACCTCGTTGGCGTCGTCCTTGAAGCGCTTGAGCGACTCGATCTTCTGACCCTCGGCGATTACCTCGCCGCGGCGAAGAACACGAGCCAGCGCGTTGCGCTTGATCGAGCCCGAGCGAACGATCGAACCCGCGATGGTTCCGACCTTCGAAGACTTGAACAGTTCGCGAACCTCTGCGGTACCGAGCTGAGCCTCTTCGTACTCCGGCTTGAGCATGCCCTTGAGTGCGTTCTCAATGTCTTCAAGCGCTGCGTAGATGACCGAGTAGTGACGAACGTCAACACCCTCGCGGTCTGCGCGCTCCTTCGCCTTGTTGTCAGGGCGAACGTTGAAGCCAATGATGATTGCGTTGTCCACTGTTGCCAGGTTGACGTCCGATTCGGTAATCGCACCGACACCGCGGTGGATGATGCGTAGCTGAACGCTGTCGTCCACCTCGATCTTGAGCAATGCGTCTTCGAGGGCTTCAACAGCACCCGAAACGTCACCCTTGATGACGAGGTTGAGAGACTCAACCTTGCCCTCTTCAAGAGCCTTAGTGAAGTCTTCGAGCGATACGCGCTTGCGAGTCTTGGCAAGAAGTGCGTTGCGGTCGGCAGCTTCACGCTTCTCAGCGATCTGGCGGGCCTGGCGCTCGTCTTCTGCCACCACGAAGGTGTCACCGGCGCGAGGCACCGACTGAAGACCAAGAACCTGAACCGGACGGCTCGGGCCAGCCGAAAGCACTGCCTCACCGTGTTCGTCGAACATCGCACGGACGCGTCCGTGTGCTGCACCAGCAACGATCGAGTCACCGACTTCTAGGGTTCCGGTCTGGATCAGAACGGTAGCAACCGATCCGCGGCCCTTGTCGAGGTTGGCTTC
>JBILRS010000015.1:0-21581 GCA_044372535.1 Rhodoluna sp. | reverse complement strand
GCTCTGTACCTGATTCTCAGAACGCCGGCAGCCAAGGCCTATCGCTGGCTTCGCAGACACCCTCGACAGGTAGTTTTGCTGGCAATCCTCTTGAGCATCGCGCCTCAGTTCTTCTTGAACGGCACCTTGCGCCAAGCTGGCACCTACCTGAGCATTGCGCTGCTGGTGGGTCTCGTGCTCTTCCAGGTGGCCAACAGCAACCGCAGACGCCTCGAAAACTTTCTGACCCGATTCATGTATCAGGGAGCAGCCAAGCCGACCTACGATAAAAAGATCCTTCGCACGATCGAATACAACTTCGTCGCGCAGAACCGAACCTTTGAGTCTGTCTGGCTGATTCAGAAGTACGGCATCATCGACGACGTTCGCACCTTCTACGTTGCCAAGCTTGCTCGCCAACTCAGCCACCGCGGCTACTTCAGCCTCTCGATGGAGTACTACGCAATCGCCGCCAAGCGAAAGGGACGCCAGAACTTCAACGAAGAGATTTCGGCCCTGCAGAAGCGCGTCGACATGGTCAGCAGCAACTTCAAGATCACTCTGCCTAAGAGCAAGATCAAACCGATCAAGGGACGCGTTCTTCACGTCGTAAAGCAGACAATTCTTGACCGCCAAGCCGGCTACACGATTCGTACCCACAAAATCGCCCGCGCCCAGGCCGCCCTCGGAGTCGACGTCCACGTTGTTGGCCAGTATGGCTTCGGCAACGGCATTGCCGAGAAGGTTGTAGACGGCGTGACCTACCACTCGCTCGCAAACGGCAAGAATGTGGTTCACGGCAACGACATGGACTGGTTCAACAAGAACACCAAGGCTCTCGCCGCCCTGACCAAAGAGCTTCGCCCCGAATACCTGCACGCGGCCTCGGACTTCATGAACGCAGCCGCTGCCAACATCGCCGGCCACTCGCTCGGCATCAAGGTCATCTACGAGCTTCGCGGCTTCTGGGAAGAAACCTTTATCTCGGGATTCAACAACACCTTCGGCAACACCGTCAAGCCACTGGACGCAGCCGGCAACGAGACCCAGCCAGACAACTACGCCATGCGTCAGGGCTCTGAGGCGAAGTGGGCTCTCGAGTCTGACTACGTGCTGACCCTTGCCCCGACGATGCAGGAGCGCATCGAAACCTACGGCGTGCCAGCCAAGAACATCTCACTTGTTCCGAACGCCGTTGACCCAGATGAGTTCAAGCCGCTGGTTCGCGACAATGCCCTAGTTGAAAAACTCGGCCTCAGCAAAGACACCCTGATCGTCGGCTACGTCTCGTCACTAAGCGCCTACGAGGGTGTCAACCTTCTGATCGAAGCGGTCGCGAAACTGATTCGCGAAAACCCGAAGAAGAAGATCGCGCTCTTGGTTGTCGGTGGAGGCAAGGAGCTCGAGAGCCTGCGCGAACTCGCGGCGGCGACCAAGCTCCCGCAGCTCATGCTCATCGGTCAGGTTCCGCACACCGAGGTAACGAGCTACTACTCGGTTATCGACCTGTTCGTGGTGCCGCGCCTGCCTTACGAGGTCTGCCACCTGGTCACGCCACTGAAGCCTTATGAGGCAATGGCGATGGGTAAGACTCTGGTGATGTCCGACGTTCGTGCGCTGGCCGCAATTGCAGCCGAGAGCAAGGCGGCTCTGACCTTCGAAGCCGGCAACGCAGACTCACTTAAGGATGTTTTGCTCAAGCTGGCCAACGACCCGAAACTGCGCAAGGAGCTCGGCGAGCGAGCAACCAAGTGGGTTCGCAAGGATCGCACCTGGAAGCAGATCGCCAAGGTCACCGTTGGCGTTTACGAGAAGTTGCGTAAGGCCTAAACGCCCCAAACCGTTTTCACAACCCGCGCGGCAGACTTACCGTCTTCGTGCGGGTTGAACTTTTTGTGCCAGGCAGCGTATTTTGCCGAGTAGTCGCCGAGCGAACCGATCGCGGCCACCAGTTCGGTTGCGGTTTCGAACAGCGGCCCCGGTGCTTCGGCACGGAAGTCAAAATAGAAGCCACGATTAGCCTCGTATTCGGCTAGGTCTGGCACGAGAAAGGCCATCGGCTTTAGTGTCACCGAGAAGTCGAACATCACCGACGAGTAGTCGGTGACCAGAATGTCTGCGGCTATAAAGAGGTCGGTGACGTCGGGGTAGTTGGTTACGTCGATCGCTCCGCCTGCGAGTGCCGCCTTATGCGAGCTCTTGGTGTTGTTGTGCCCGCGGAACATCAGGCGAAAGCCTTCGGGCAGCGCGGCGTCGAAGAAGTTGACCCCAGCCCAAGCGCCGGTCAGCGTGCGTTTCGAGTCGCGCCAGGTTGGTGCATACAAAACTAGGGTTTCGCCGTCGGCCACCCCGAGCGCCTTTCGCACGCGAGCACGGGTACCTTCGTCGGTGACCAAGCGATCGTTGCGCGGGTAACCGGTCTCTAGAACTTTGCCCTTGAAGCCGAGCGCCCGAGGAAGGATCTCGCTGCAGTATGGCGATGGCGAAATCAGGTAATCCCAACCTGCAGCTTCACGAGCCATCGTCGAAACGTAAAACTTGGACGCCGCGTCGGTTGTGATGTCGACCCCGAGTCGCTTCAGCGGGGTGCCGTGCCAGGTCTGCACATAGGTTTGCCCTTCGCGTTTGGCGAAGAACTCGGGCAGGTTGTTGTTGCACACCACGTACTTGGACGTAGCCAGAGCGCGCACCCACTCCGCAGAGCCATGAACCACGGCACGCACACCGTCTGGGAGCTTCTGGTTGAGAGACTCAACGACGTAAATCAGCTCGATGCCAAGGTTGCGTCGTTTGAGCACAGTCATTATTTCGAACGGGCTGTCTCCTACTGTTCTGCCCTCGAAGGCCTGAAAAATGGCTGCGTTAGCGAGCGGTTGTTTGAGTGCGCTGCGATAGACCAGAGCCTGCTGAACCAGCGCACGCCTTCGAATCAGTGCGCCAAGCAACCGCTGAGGAGTTATCACTCGGCAGCCGCCAACTGACCACATGCACCGTCAATCTCTTTGCCTCGGGTGTCGCGCAGCGTGGTTGGAATCCCGGCCGCCTCGAGCCTCCGCACGAACTCCCTGGTCACCTCGGCTGTCGAAGCAGTCCAAACCGAGCCGGGGGTGGGGTTCAACGGAATCGGGTTGACGTGCACCCAACCCTTGCCGCGATCATTGAGCTTCTTGGCCAGCAAATCGGCACGCCAACCGTGGTCGTTCATGTCCTTGATCAGTGCGTACTCAATAGAAACTCGACGGCCGGTCTTCTCGAAATAGTTTCTGGCGGCGTCCAAGGCCTCGTCGACCTTCCAGCGAGAGTTGACCGGAATCAGCTCGTCGCGCAACTCATCGTCTGGCGCGTGCAGCGACAGGGCAAAAGTTACTGCCAGCTTCTCGTCGGCGAGCTTGAGCATGGCGGGCACAAGCCCAACCGTCGAAACGGTGATTCCACGAGCCGACATTCCGAGGCCGTTTGGCTGCGGGGCAACCATGCAGCGCACGGCGGTCATCACCCGGTTGTAGTTGGCAAGCGGTTCACCCATGCCCATGAAAACAATGTTGGATACCCGGTCGGGCGAGTCTGCGAGTTTTGCCTTGCTGCCGCCTAGTTCGCCCGCCTCGATCGCGCGGTTGGCCCTCACGATTTGCTCGACGATTTCGCCGGCCGACATGTTGCGAGTTAGCCCAGCCTGACCAGTGGCGCAGAACGGGCAGTTCATGCCGCAACCGGCTTGAGAAGAGATGCAGAGGGTGATTCGGCCGGTGTAGCGCATCAGCACCGACTCGACCAGGGCTCCGTCGAATAGGCGCCACAAGAATTTGATGGTGTCGCCGTTGTCGGTCTGCAACCTGCGCACCTCGGTGAGTAGCGGTGGCAGCATGGCGCTAACCAACTCTTCGCGGCCGGCAGCCGGCAGATCGCTCATTTCGGCTGGATCGCTCGTGTAGTGGGTGAAGTAGTGGGTGGCCAGTTGCTTGGCTCTAAAGGCGGGGAGTCCGAGCTCTTTAACTTTGGCTGCTCGTTCTTCAACGCTCATGTCGACGAGGTGAATGGGCGGCTTCTTGGCGCGCTCCTCAAACTGCAGCAGCGGCTTGCCGTCGGCGTCCTTGAGTTGCTTCCAGCCCTCGGTGCGCGGGCGAACTTGCCGTGGTTCAGACATCTCGCTCCTCGGGTTGGCTTTATACCTATTCAACCAGAGGTAGATTTCAAGTGTGATCACAAAAGAACAATGGGTTGAGTTTGTAGCGAGTCGCCGCTCCACCCGAGACTTCACCAACCAGCCAGTCGCAGACTCGGTCATCGACGAGTTAATCACCGATGCCCTGACCGCGCCGTCCTGGTCGAACACCCGCCCATTCTTGGTTGCCGTGGCCACCGGTGAAAAGCGCGACCGAATCGCTGCCGAGTTTTTGAAACGCTGGGACGCCCTTTCGGCGGCACGCACCGGAGGCTTGCTGCCAAAGCTCAGACTGCTCATCACTCGGGTCGGACTACCGACCAGCAACCGCATGATCACCAAGCCCTACCAGGGTGTCTTCAAGACTCGCTCGCAGAAGGTTGGCCGTGAGCTCTACTCGATGCTCGGCGTTGAGCGCGGCGACGGCAAGGGCCGTGACGCACAGTGGCGCAAGAACTACGACTTCTTCGGGGCTCCTGTCGAACTTTTCATCTTCACACACAAGTCGATCGGCAAGTACGCCGCCTCTGACGCCTCGCTCTTCATGCAGAACCTGATGCTCGGCGCTCACGCACGTGGGCTCGGAACCTGCGCCCAGGGTGCGGTTGCCATTTGGGAAGACGCCGTGAAAGCGGAGTTCGAAGTTCCCGAGGGTTACAAGTTGCTCTACGGGGTCGCTCTAGGGCACCCGAGCAAAGCCAAGGTAAACACCTTCCAGGCTGAGCGTTTGCCTGTTGAAGATATCAAACTCACCTAGATTTGTCTCATGGGCAATTTCAAACGTCGAGTGCTTGTTGTCGAAGACGACCCATTTGTGGGGTCGCTGCTAGCCGAGGCGCTCAAGGGGCAAGGCTTCGAGGTGATGCACGTTGACTCTGCACTCAAGGCAAAGAAGGCACTCAAGAGCTTTGACCCAGATGCCGCACTGCTCGACATCGGCTTGGGCACCGGCCCATCGGGCATCGACCTAGCCCAGTACATAAGAATTCAGCACCCGCAGATCGCACCCATTCTGCTGACCCGTCAAAGCCTCGGCAGCGACGCAGCGGCGATACCCGAGGGCGTAGGGTTTTTGCGAAAAAGCCTGATCAGCGACACCGCCTATTTGGTGAGCGCTCTCGAAGACGCCCTGCGCGACCGCGGTAACCCGATTCGTCACGACGCAATCATCGAACCAGCGCTCCGTGCCCTAACTAAGAACCAGCGTGAAGTGTTGCACCTCCTGGCCCTCGGGTTCTCTAACGTCGAGATCGCAAAACGTCGAGGAATCACGGTTTCTGGTGCCGAGCAAAATGTCACGGCAATCTTCAAGGCCTTCGGGCTAGACCGCAACAACTCCGTCGACAGGCGGGTCGAGGTGGTTCGCCGTTACATCGCTGCAGTTGGTATTCCCGAGCGCAGCCAGGAATGAGGGATTTCTGGAACAGGATCGGTAGCGCTGACTCGATCAGTTGGCCGAGCCTCGGGGTGACGTTTGTAATCGTCCTTGTTGTGAACCTGATTGGTTCGGGTGCGAGTGTTGAAAATGGCCCCTGGGGCCTGATTGGCGCGAGCGCAATCGGGGCATTAGCGATGTCCTTGTTCTTGCTTTTCGCAAAATACACAGTGCTCTTGCGAACCAGAATCAAGCCGCAGCCAGTGCTTACGATTCTTGTCGTTCTTGCCGCTCTGGCCGTTCGTGCAATCGTGTTCGACGGCTACCTGATGAGCTGGGGGCTGGAACCTGAGCCTCGCGTCGGCTACAGGTTCTTTGCTTCGATCTCGACAATGGGTGTGTCCATGGTCATGATGGCCTATGTCGTTTCTCTCGCTCGCGAGTTCTCGAAAAACTCCGAAAGACTTAGAGAAACAAACGAAACCCTACGTGCCACTAAGAGGTCTGTTGACGAGAAGATCCGTGCGAAACGTGAAGACGTAGTTGGCTCGGTGCGCGTCGAATTGGAGGCCCGCCTCAAGGCAATCACCGGCACCACCGCTAAGCAGGCCCTAAAGCGCGTTCGAGAAACAATCGAAGAGGTCGTGCGGCCGGTTAGTTACGAGCTAGCTAAGCAGGTGACCGACCTCAGCCCGCCGGTGCAGCAAACCGAGAGCGACCGAGTCAAGTGGCGAATCGTTTTGGCAGAGTCAACCGCCAAGCAACCGTTCAGGCAAGCTGCTTTCTCTTTCTGGGCCGGCTTTGCAACCCTGTGTTTCGCCCCGCTGCAGTGGGGTTTCGAGATCGGGGTCACTCTCGCTTTCGTGGCATCACTGGTTCCTTATGCCACGCTTTCAGCGTTCGCCTACATCTGGTCTCGCTACCTGGTGAATCGCAGCACAGCCGAACGCTCTCTCATCTTCTCGGGCATGCTCGCCACCACCGGTCTTCTCGGAAGTTACGCGGTCACCAGGGTTTCGGGCATGGAAAACTATGGTCCGCGCATAGCGATTCCGCTTGCCGCGCTCTGGGTTCTGCTGGGGTGGGGTATCGCCATCATTCCCTCGCTGCAAACCGAGTCTGCGCGAGTGCTTCAATCGCTCAACAAGTCAGCACTTCAACTTCGCGAGGAGTTGGTGCGCCTGAACACCGCCTACCGGCTTCAGCAACAGGCAATCGCCCGTGCGCTACACGGGCCGATTCAGGATGCCCTGAGCGTGGCCTCTTTCAGGCTCTCGGCAGCGATCCAAAACAATACCGCGACCGACGAGCTTGTCGCCGAGTTGAACGCGAAAATCTCGAGCACGATTGTGCTGCTCGACCTCGACGAAGACGAACTGCCCGGGCTTGAGGAGTCACTCGCCGACCTCTCGGAGTTCTGGGATGGCGTGGCGAGTATTCGCTGGCGACTATCACCGGCCGCTAAGAAGGTTCTCGCCAAACACCCCGTCACTACAGCAACAGCTATCGAACTGATTCGAGAAGCCTGCTCAAACGCGGTTCGGCACGGACGCGCCAAGCAGATTCGCGTCAATGTCGAGGTTTCGAAAGACCAGACCAAACTTCTCATCAACGTCAAGAACAACGGTGTCTTGGTAACGCTAAGCACCAAGCCTGGCCTGGGAACCACGTTGCTGAACGAGTTGGCGCTGTCGTGGAGTTTGACCAGCGAGAACGGTTCGACCGTGCTCGAGGCAACGGCACCGATTATTTAGCTTCGAGCCAGCTGACTGCGCTCGGTGCCTTCTGACCGGCAAGGTCTGCTCTTTCGAGCTCAAACCAAACGATAATTCGGTTTGTGTTCACATAGATCGGGTCGCAGCTGGTCATGGTCATATACCTGCCGCCCTCCTTCGAGCCGATAAGCGCTTTGGGCACGGGCGAAATGACGTCTATCTCTTCGGGTTTCACAATCTTGGTTTGCAGGTACTTATAGGTGTACCAACCGTCGTTGGTTTGCACGTAAACCTTGTCGCCCTCGACAAAGCGGTGAATGTTTTTGTATGAACCGCCAAAGCCGCCACGGTGGGCAGCAGTCGCAAAGTTGCCAACCTCACCCGGGAGTGCGGTTCCGCTGTAGTGGCCGATACCTATTTCGTTCAAGACCGGTTGCCACTTGGTGCCCTCACCGATCAAACGAACGTAGTCACTCTCAAGCCGAGGTGCTACAAGGCGAGCGAAAACATCACCAAGTTCAGTCGCGTCCTCAGGGTCAACGAAAGCCTTGACGGGAGCCTCAGGGGAACTCGGTGAGAAGCTAAGTGCCTCACTCTGCTTAACGGCACCATCAACGGCGTCCGAGAAAAAGTACTGCCAAGCGCCAAAGCCCAGCAACCCGAAACCCGAGACAAACAGAGCCATGGCAACCCAAAACATGAGAGGTCGCTTGCCAACGTGCTTGTTCATACACCCATTCTCGCAGGAGTAGCGTTTAAGCATGATCGACTTCAACGACGCAGACTTCATCGAGAACCCCTACCCAGCCCTAGCCGAGCTTCGCAAGGCGGGTGCTCCGGTTTGGCACGAAGAGGCGCAGCTCTTTCTCGCGGCACGCTACGACGATGCCAACGCCGTTTTGCGAAACCGGTCCCTCGGTCGAATCTTCAAGCCACGCACCCCAGAACAAGACTGGGACACCTTCAACTGGTTGCACAGTGACAGCCTGCTAGACAGCGAACCACCGAAACACACGAGGCTTCGCTCGCTACTGGTCAAAGCATTCAACAAGAACAAGATCGACTCGCTTAGACCAGACGTCGACCGACTAACCACCGACCTGCTTGACGGCATCGAACGCAAACTTCAAGAAACCGGGCAATTCGATGTCATCGCCGACCTCGCCGAGCCGTTGCCGGTGAAAGTAATCGCCGCCCTTCTCGGTTTCCCCGACGAAGATGAGCACCTGCTGAGACCTTGGTCGCAGGCAATCGTGAAGATGTACGAGCTCAACCCAACCGACGCTGACCAAGCAGCAGCAAAACTCGCAAGCCACGAATTCGCCGAATACGTGCGCAGCCTTATGGAGCAGCGCAAACGAAACCCCGGCACCGATCTGATTAGCGACCTCGCTGCCGTCGAAGAGGATGGCCAGAGACTCAACGCGCAAGAGCTGATCGCAACCTGTGTGCTGCTACTCAACGCAGGTCACGAGGCAAGCGTCAACGGCTTCGGCAACGGCTTCGTGGCGATGATGCACCGACCTGAGCAGCAAGCACTGCTAGCGGCGAGCCCATACGAGCTCGCCTCGAGCGCTGTCGACGAGTTCATTCGATTCGATGCACCACTTCACCTTTTTGAGCGCACGGCAACCGCCGACGTCGAGATCGGTGGGGTCCTCGTCAAAGAGGGCCAGAAGATCGCCGCTCTGCTCGGTTCGGCTAATCGCGATGAAGCGGTATTTGCGAACCCAACCGAAATGGACATCACCCGCGACCCAAACCCGCACATCGGCTTCGGCGCCGGCATCCACTTCTGCATCGGAGCACCGCTTGCCCGCATGGAGATGAGCGTCTCGTTACCGGCCCTGATGTCGCGGTTCAAAAACCTAGAACTCGCTGCTGAACCCGTCAGACGCCCAGGTTTTGTGCTTCGTGGTTACGAGACTGTTCAGCTTAAGAGTTCGCCATAACTTAGAGCTGCTTAGCTCGCGACCTTGCAACACCCCAAGTCGCTAGACCAGATAGCAGCAAGAAAGCGCCAATTGGGAGAGCTGGGCTCAATACCCCACCGGTAGCAGCCAAGTTGTTTTCAGCAATGTAGGTGACCTCGAGCTCGCCTAAGCCCTCCTCCTGCTCTTCTTCCTCCTCCGCGGGAGGCGTAGGGGCGAATAGCTCTTGAACGTCGGCTGGGGTTATTACAGCGGTGTAGAAGCGCACCTCGTCGATTAGCCCAACGAATGGGGCGTTGCCATCCTGACCATGGCCGATCCAGGCCTCGCTGTTTCTAGTGACTAAACCAGTACCCGTGACGCCAACGGCATCTTGAGCGCCGTCCACGTAAAGAACGATCTCGCCATTGGTGTTGTTTCTCGAGACGCAAACGTGATGCCAGAGGTTGTCGTTCACGACTTTGATGCCCGGCACTGTTGCGTCACCCGACCCACCACCGGCGAAATCACCGCCGTTGCCAAATGCAAGGTTGCCGTTGCTCGTGACACCAAACCCAAAGTCGTAGTCAAAGCCACCCATCTCGGAGTCAACAATTGGTGCGTTCTCCCAGTGATTAGTTCCGCCGGTTGAAGAGGTTTTGATCCATGCGCAGATTGAAAAGGAGTCGCCCACGGTGTTATTCACCTTGAAGTAGTTTTGGCCGTCGAACTGCATGCTGCCGGTGTTGCCACCGGAGCTAAACGGCACGTCTGTCGAAGGGGCTGGCTCTGGTGAACCTGATGCAACACCATTGTTGCCACCGATGGAGTCAATCGCCGGTGAGGCTGCGGCTACCTCGTTGAATGACCAATAACTGGCCGCGGCAGTTGCTGCCGAGGCGGAGGCTGTCAGCAAGAAGCTTGATCCCACTAGCGCTGAAACTGCCGCTACGCTAGCGATTCGTCGCAATACTTTCGTCATCATGCGGCCTTCTCTCAGAAACGGTGTTACCCCAAACAGTAGTCCAAAATGTTCCAGATTATGAATATTTCTCCCAGAACTGCGGCGACAAAGTTCACTGTCGCCACCTGGTGCCACAATTGGAGTACCGAAGATTCTTGGGGGAATCATGAACCGAACTTTTAGGCGTCTACTCTTTGTCGCGGCAACCTTTGGCGCGCTGTTCGCAACACAGCTGGTCGCAATCCAACCTGCCGAATCCGCTGCTACCTGCGAGACACTCAGGCAAGACATCTCAGCAGCGATCGATGCCTCCCCTTCTTACGGCTCATCGGTACCAAACCTATGCATCAGTGATTGCCCGGCTCTCTACGCGTATTACTCAAACTTTCCGAGCGTCGACTACTACAACTCGCTAGCTTCGAGGCTCATGGACCTCTGGGCGGCCTGCAATGTGAGCAAGGTCCCGCCGACCGGCCTACCATCTTCTGGAACGAGCCCAACGCCCGACAGGGGCATAATCAAGTGCCCGAAGATTAGCAAAGACATGCGCGGCCGCAAAGACTTTGCAGGCACCACCTGTCTGGCTGGCAAGGTCCTCGCGGGGTTCAACCTAAGTGGCATGGATCTCACCGGCGCCAGCTTGCGCTCGACGATCCTCGCTTCTGCCAACCTGACCGGCACAAAATTCACCCGTGCAAATCTGACCAATGCGGTTCTCGACTACGCGAAAGTTCAGAGCGCTGACTTCTCGAGCGCTTCGTTTGCCGACCTCCGAGCCAGCAACGTTTCGGGCACACCGAATCGCCTTCCGTCCAACTGGAAGCTCTCCAAGGGTTTCCTTTTTGGCCCCCACGTTGACCTCTCGAAGGTTTGGTTGAAGGGCGCAACGCTCGACAACCTAGACCTCAGTTACGCCGACCTCACCAAGACCAACCTCGATGGCGCAAAACTGTCGAATCTGCGACTCAACCAGGCAAGGTTCACACCATCTGTGAAAGGCACAACAACTCGAGCACTCAGTGGCCGCCCTTTCACGTCAAGCGTCTTGATCGTGAACGGCTACCTGATCGCCGAGGGTGTAAACCTCAAAGGTGTGAATCTCAGCTATGCGGACCTCAGAAACAAAACGATCAAAGGTGTCGATCTCTCCAACGCCAATCTCTCTGGCGCAAACCTAACCGGTGCCAAGTTTGTCGACGTCTCGCTCAAACGGGCAAGGCTAGATAACGCGCAACTCGACCGTGCGAGTTTCGACTCCTGCGACCTTACCTACGCATCGCTTCAACGGGTGAAGGCCCTGTCGGCGTCTTTCTACCGCTCAAAGCTCCAGAACGCCGACTTTAGCTACTCGAACCTGACTGGCGCGAGCCTCGCCTACGCAGACATCTACTACATGCGAATCAACAACACCGACCTAACCAAAGTGCGCATGGATGGCGTGCGAGCAAACACATACGTTTCAGGAACACCGAAGGCTCTCCCGGTCGGTTGGTACCTGAGCAACAACTACCTAAAGAAGTCTTAACGCGGTAGGCTTGACAAGTCGCTACGATCAGGTTGCGGCCTTATTTCAAGGGGAAATCATGGCTCTTGCGCCAATTAAGAACCGCACCTTCGCAGCCGTAGCGGTAGCCGGAATCACCACCATCTCACTTGCCTTGGCTTCGGCATCTTTCGCCGTCCAGCCGACCGTCGAACTTGGCACAACCGAATCATTCGCAGTGCTCGCAGGTTCGGGCATCACCAACACCGGTGCAACCACCGTCTCAGGCACCGCCGGCGGCGACATGGGTAGCTCACCGACCGGTTCATTCACCGGGGAAGCCGACGTGACCACCAACGGCACCAAGTACACCGCTGTCGACACTGTTGTGGACGGCGCTAAAGACGACCTAGTTATCGCCTACAACGACGCTGCCGGACGCAGCCCAGTGAACACCGTCTCAGCAGACCTAGGTGGCCAGACCCTGACCCAGGGTGTCTACAACTCGGCGAGCTCGCTAGGCCTCACCGGCACCGTTACCCTTGACGCCGAGAACGATCCAAACGCAGTCTTCATCTTCCAGGCTGGCTCGACCCTAACCACTGCCAGCTCGAGCAAGGTGGCGCTAATCAATGGCGCTCAGGCTTGCAACGTGTTCTGGCAGGTTGGCTCTTCGGCCACCTTCGGAACCACCACCGAATTTAACGGCCACGTCTTCGCTCTCACCTCGATCACCGCGAACAACAGCGCAACCTTCAACGGCCAGCTGCTTGCGCGCAACGGAGCTGTGACTCTAGACAACAACACCATCGTGAACGACCTTTGCGAAGAGACCCCAGTGGTTACTCCAACCCCTGAGGACACCACCGACAACGGCGGCGAACTGCCTAACACCGACACCAACAACTGGGTCACACCGCTTGCCATCGGTATCGGAATCGCAGCGGCCGGCGTAGCAGTGGTTGCTGTTCGCAGAAGACGTCGCTAAGACGAACCTTCACACCGCGCGACACAAACTAAGGCGCCATCGCTATTGGGCGCTTTCTATTGTCGCGGTCGGAATAGCCATCTCGCTTTGGGCTTGGTTCGGCATGCGCAATCCGCTGCCGGCCCAAGAGACTCCAATCGCTAGCCCGACTCACCACGCAACTTCCAGCCCCACAAGCACGCCGAACGGGTCACCAACGGCGACCCCAACGCCGACCCCACCTAAAGTGCTTTACCCGGTTCATCCGAAACTCGGCGCTCGAATCGGTGTCATCACTTTGCCGACCCTTGACCTAAGTTGGCCGATCTTTGAGGGCACTAACGAAACCCAGCTTCGTAAGGGTGTTGGTCACTATGTCGGAAGCGTGCTGCCAGGCGTTCGCGACAATACGATTCTCTCTGGGCACCGAACAACTGTTTTCAACCGGTTGGGTGAGCTGAAACGAGGGCACCTTGTTTACGTCAAGACCAGCGCAGGAACCTTCACCTACAAGGTCCGAAGCTTCAAGGTCGTGAAGCGGAGCGACAGGACGGTCATTGCGCCAACCGATACGGCGGTGCTCACGCTCACCACTTGCTACCCCTTCGACAATCTGGGTGCAACCACCGAAGCTTTCGTGGTTACGGCCGATCTGATCGACTCAGAGCTCTCCAAATAGCGGCTGTAAGCGTTATCTTTCTGTTACCTAAAATGGGCGATTTCACAGTCTTTTAACAGGTTGGATGGAATTGCAACATTTAGTGGCCAAGGTGCTCGAGAGAGTTTCTTTGACCTTCATGATTCACAAAGATGTTCAATCAATGAAAGGCACCAAAAAATGAATATTTACCAGCACCTCGCTGTGTACAACATGCTTTCGCTAGGTATTGCAAGCATGCTTTTCACCAGCATTTTCCTATGGGTCGCTCGCGACCGCGTACTACCTAAGTACCGCATGGCCGTTATGGTTTCAGCTTCGGTTACCTCGATCGCTGCTTACCACTACTTCCGTATGTTCGACTCGTTCAACGAGGCCTACCCAGTTGGCGGCAGCGTTGAGGCCGGTTTCGCTGGCTACAACGTTGGCTACCGTTACGTTGACTGGTTCCTAACTGTTCCACTACTACTAGTTGAGCTAGTTGCAGTTATGGGTCTAGCCCGCGCAATCCAGTCATCGCTTCTAAAGCGCCTCGTTCCTGCTGCTGCAGCGATGATCATCCTTGGTTTCCCTGGCGACACCAAGATGGACGTCAATGGTGCAGAAGCTGGTCTTGGAATCGACCCAAGCGTTTGGGGTCTACTATCGACCATCCCATTCCTGTACATCATGTACGTACTGTTCATTGAGATCGGCAAGAGCCTCGCAGCTCAGTCGCCAAAGGTACAGGGCCTACTAAAGGGTGCGCGTTTGCTACTAATCGCTACCTGGGGCGTCTACCCAATCACCTTCATCCTTTCGATGAGCGACTTGGGCGCACCTTCATTCGACGCAGTTGTTGCGCGTGAAATTGGTTACAGCATCGCAGACATCGCTGCTAAGTGTGTCTTCGGTCTAATCATCTTCACAATCGCACGCATCAAGTCGGCTGAAGAGAGCAAAGAGTTCGCTGCAAGCGAGTTCAAGGACTAATCAGCTATAAGTTTGGTGGGCAGGGACTTCGGTCTCTGCCCACCACTCATTTAACCGCTAGGGGAATAATGGCCATCGAGAAACCCGACTACCGCGTGCTCTCGAGCGCAAACGGTATCGAGATCCGCGAATACAGCGAGCACTGGCTTGCCGAGTGCCACGTCGAAGACATGGACGACCTACGTGATGCTTCGAGTCGGGCATTCAACAGGCTCTTCAACTACATCAGCGGCAACAACGAACCGGGCCAGAAAATCGCCATGACCTCACCCGTTCAGCAAGAGAAGAGCGCGTCCGGTTGGAAGGTCTCGTTTGTGGTGCCGAGTGAGTTCAAGCCCGAGAACATCCCTTTGCCACTACACAGCTCGATCACCCTAAAGAAGGTTGTAGCCGGCAAGTTCGCCGCCCTGCGCTACCGAGGTGCCTGGAACAACGAGGTGTTCGAAGCAAAAAGCAGCGAGTTACTCGCGGCCGTGAGGGCACTCAAACTTAAGCCAATCGGTGAGGTGTCAAGCGCGGTTTACAACCCGCCCTTCACCCCACCGATCCTTCGCCGAAACGAAGTCCTGGTGCGCGTTGGCGATTAGTTGCCTGGGCAACTCTGGCTCTTGATGCTCTTGTCGGTTGTGAAGAATTCAACCAAGACTCTGTTCAAGCATGGGATGTCGTAGCCAGCAGCGGGACCGTGGGTTGACGAGTCAACCGAAATCAGCGGTGACTTCAAGAGCGTTGCGGTGTCCTTCGCGAACGTGAACGGAGTTACCGCTTCACGTGTCGCCCCGATAATCAACAGTTGCTTTCCGGAGTTGTTCACTCGCGCAAGAGGCTCGGTAGGCGGGTCTGGGATTGCGCCATCCTCTCGAGCAACCTTCTCCCAGCTCAAACCCGGCCAGGTTCCCGTGTACTCATAGTCACTCGCGTCGGATTTGAGCTTCGTCCACTTGGGGGCGGCTGCCTTGCTCAACTTGTCCAATTTCGCTTGGTCAGCATCGCTCAATTCGTTAGGCGCGTAGTCCATGGTGTTCACGATCGCCATGATTTCGTACTCGTTTGATCGCACGAGCCTCTTTGCGGCTAGCGAAGACCCCTCGAGGCTGTTTGCGTCATAACCGTCAAGTGACAGGGCGTACCACTCAAATGTTCCATTCCACGATTGTTGGTCAAGCTCGTCTAGGGCAAGGTTGAATTCTTCGATTGCTGATTCTTCAGGAATGTAATTCAGAGTCAAGATGCCACGAGTCAGTAAACCTTCGGAACTGACCATCCCTAGCGAGCCTTGCTTGATGCCGGCAAAGCCGTAAATCTGATCATCATCAGCCAACTGGCGAATCTTGAGAAGCAGCTCCCAGGCCTGA
Organism: Rhodoluna sp.; assembly: GCA_044372535.1. Classification (GTDB taxonomy): domain Bacteria; phylum Actinomycetota; class Actinomycetes; order Actinomycetales; family Microbacteriaceae; genus Rhodoluna. The sequence goes on along the minus strand of JBILRS010000015.1, from coordinate 6,041 downwards.
GCCTCGGTGATGTTCGCGTGTTTGGCGTAGTTCTTCAGATAGATGTTTAGCTTTGCTTCCATCGCCTTAGCGTCCTCGACCGCGCTCTCAATCGGGTCGTCGTCAACCGTTGTTGGGCTGTCGAGAACAACCTTGCCCACGTTTTCTGGGTACTTGGTTACATACATTCCTGCGATGGTCGTTCCGTACGAAGTACCGATGAAGTTGAGGTCTTCATCACCGGTGACCAACTTGCGCATCAACTCAAGGTCCTCCACGACGTGGTCGGTTGAGAGCGTCCACCAAAGCGGGTTGCGCTTGACGCAGTCCTTGTAATACGCGTCGCTTGCTTCAACGTTCGAGAGAACCTCGGCTTCGTTGGCCGGAGTCGACTCACCGGAGAAGTAGGTGGCGTAGTCCAGTTTGTCTGAGCACTTTATCTCTGAGCCGTCGGAAAACTTGGAGGCGCCAACACCGCGTGGGTCGAAGCCAATCACGTCGTAGTGAGCCAGTAGCTCGGCCGGAAAGTTCGACGTCTGCAGCTGCTCGACACCCGAACCACCTGGGCCACCGGGGTTGATGAAGATCGTGCCCATGAAGTCGGCTGATTTAGCCTTGTGCACGCGCATCATCTGCAGCTTGAAATCCTTTACGTCTTGCGCACCGGTGTAAACCGCAGGTGCCAAGACTGTTGCGCAATCCACCTCTGAAGACTTGAACGCAGCGCTTTGTCTTTCGGCCTCCATGAGCAGGTCGCTGTCGCATGAATCCCACTTGATCGATTGCGCCTCGTAGCTAGCTAGGTCGCGTGGCGCCTCAACCGATGAGCAAGCAGCAAGTGAAACTGCGACCAACACGGCAACCGCCCCGGCGGCCAACATCTTCAAAGATCTACTAATCAAAATTCCCCCTTCAGGTATATCTAGAATGACATCTGGGAGGGACATTATGAAGTTCATAATCTTTGTCATCGACACCAAGAACAACTCGGGCACCGGCAACGAGATGGTTGCCATCGACGCGTTCAACGACAAGCTCGAAGCAAACGGACACTGGATCATGGCAGCCGGTATCAACTCACCCGAAGCCGCCACGCTGTTCGACAATCGCGACGGCGCAGGTATTCAAACCCCAGGATCATTCCACACCTCCGACCACCACATCAGCGGTTTCTGGATCATCAATGCCGAATCACTTGAGCAAGCTAAAGAACTCGCTGCCGAGGGTTCGAAGGCCTGCAACCGCAAGGTTGAGCTACGCCCATTCCTTGGCTAAATAGTCCCGGCATCCAAACCGGCCAGCACCTCTTTGGCTCGCAACCGCAACTCGGGCAGGTCACTCAGGCGCTTTAGGCCGTTGACCTGTTGCGACATTCGGTGGTTCTTCACGAACTCGTCCTTGTGGCGGTCCAGGAAGTCCCAGTAGAGGGTCGTGAACGGGCAGGCGTCGTCGCCTACGCGCTTCTTCGGGTCATAGAAGCAACCCTTGCAGTGCTGAGTCATTCGGCTCAGGTAAGCGCCACCAGAGGCGTAAGGCTTGGTCATCAACTTGCCGCCGTCGGCGTGCACAGCCATGCCGATCACGTTGGGCACCATCACCCAGTCGGAGGCGTCGATGAATTGCTCGCGCATCCAGTCGAGAAACTCCTGGGGGTTCGTCCCCGTGGTCAACGCGAGGTTACTGAGAATCATTAAACGCGGGATGTGGTGGGTCCAAGCTCTAGCCTCGACATCGGCTACGACGCTGCCAACGCAGTTCATCTTTGTCTTGGATGAATCCGTGAACACCGGCAGCAGCTTCCGGGTAGCACCTAGACCGTTTAGGTTTCGATAGTCCTCGCCGAGGAACCAGTACATGCCGTTGATGTACTCGCGCCAGCCAATGACCTGGCGAATGAAGGCTTCAACCGACTGAAGCGCTAGACCTTTGCTCTCATAGGCCTCGATTACGGCCTCTACGACCTCACCGGCGTGCAAGAGGCCATTATTCAGGTATGGGCTCAGTAGCGAGTGGTGTAGCGCCCAGTTGTCTGCAGCGACCGCGTCCTCATATGGCCCAAAGCCGTCCAGGTGGTGCTCGATGAAGTTTTCGAGCTGTTTCAGGGCACCCGCACGGGTCGTCGCCCAGGAGTTTGTGGGCTCAAAGCCGAGTTGAGCAGCAACCTGCTCGTCGATCTCGTCGCGGGCGTGCTCAAGGTATGGCGGCCACTCGTAGTTCTTCGGTGGCGGTAGGCGATTGTCGGCGTCGAAGTTCCAGCGGCCATCGACGGGCTTGCCATCGACCACCAGAATGCCGAGGCGTATGCGCTGGGCGCGATAGAAGTTCTCCATCACGTAGGTCTTCTGGCTCGAAGCCCACTGGTCGAATAGCGGTCGGCTGGTCAGGAAGAAGTCGTTTGCGACGAACTGAGCGCCAAAATCGCGCAGTTGGGCAAGCTGCTTGAACGAGGAAGGTTCGGCGCAGTGAATCGGTAGTTCGCCAAACTCTTTGCGAACCGCGAGCAGGCCTTCTATGGTCGTTGGCGCTTGGATGTAGCGAACCGTGAAGCCCTGCGACTCGAGCTCGGCAGCAAAGTGCCTGGCCGAAGAAATCAAGAAGAACAGCCGCTCTTTATGCCACGGGCGGGCGGTGGTCATGCGTTCGCTTTCGACCAGCACAACTGCATCGTTTGCCGGGTTCGCGTGGCGCAAGATTCCGCAATCACGATTTAGGTGATCGTGGGCGATGTAGAGAATTCGCTCAAACATTAGCCGCGGCACCGCTTCGAGCAGTACTTCACGTTTTCCCAGTCTTTGGCCCACTTTTTGCGCCACTCAAACTTCAGACCGCACTTTTCGCAGGTCCGAGGTTCAAAGCCGTTCTTAGTTTTAGCTTGCATGGGCCAGTGCAATTCGGGGCTTCATGAGTCCAACACTAATTGAAAGCCGAGACGTAAACTGCTCTCAATCGAACTCAAAAAGGTGACCTTGTGATTCAAGAACCAGACGCCGAATGGCAGCGAATCGGCTTGAGCGCACCGGCGAGACGAGCCCTCGTAGCCGCCAAACTTTATAAGGTTTCGGACCTACGCAGAGTGACCTTGCAAGAGCTCACCGAAATGCACGGAATGGGTAAGTCAGCCATCGCGAGGCTCAGGGTAATCATGGACGCCAAGAAGATCCGATTTCGCCAAAGCTCCGACTAAGTTGGTCTCATGATTTCAAAACTCAGAATTGTTCTTCGTGCCGGCGCCGCTGTTTTCGGACTAAGCGCGCTCGCTCTAGTATTCGCTCCAACGCTATTCAATGAGCTTCTCGGCCTCATCTCAACCCCCGAACTCGAGTGGTCGATGAGAATGACGGGAATCACTCTGGTGGCTCTCGCGGGCAATATGTTCTCGCACTCAACCCGAGGCACCGACGCGTCGGTCTTGCTGACAGCAAAGGTCATGGCGGTCAGCGCCTTTGCCCTGGGAGTTCTAACCCTGTTGATCCCAGCCGATTACACCTGGTTCACAATCGCCTACGCAATAGTCGGCTTCGGGTTCTCGGCGGCCTACACGACGACACTGATTCGCAAGTAAGCGTGATTAGGATCTGAATATGAAGCAACCTACAGAAACTCTCGGCCTAGTCTTCGGCCTTGTCAGCGTCTCGCTCTTCTGGGTGCCTCCAGTTGGCTTAGGCCTGGGAATCGCAGGCATCGCAGTCGCCGCCGGTCGGTTGAAGCAAAACCGCCGATTCGCCAAACTCGCAATTGTATTTTCAGCTCTCGGGATCCTGCTTTTTGTTGGATTCTGGGGAGCCATCTGGGCGTTGTCGCAGTAAGCCTTAGGCGGAGAATAGTTCGCTGAGCGGGCGGTTAGGAAGGGCAATCCAGCCCTCCATCTTGGCGCGTGCAACCATTTCAGGGGCAGGACCTTCGTAGAACCCGAGCGCGGCTCCTCTGGTTGCCAACGAGGCCACCAGCGAGTCGAATGCGTCACAGGATTCCGAGAGAAGTTCTTCGTGACCGTTGAGGTCGAGGCTCGGCAAATGACTACAGATTTCAGCAAGCAGTGTTTTTCTGAGGTCGACTGAGTTTCGATAGCCGGAAGTTGAAAACCCCCAAATGCGAAGGGATGCTGCCGGATAGATTTCGACCACCGTGCCAGCTCCGGAGCGATCCACTTCTATGCCGGACTTGTGCATCTTGCTGAGAAGGCCTGAGCATCTCAGCGCGGTCATTCCAAGGCGGTCGGTTGCAACGCTGAGCGGCCATCGGCCAGTGACTTCTCTGACCACGCGGTCGGTCTCCCGAAACGCGATCCTCCGCCTCCAGTCGAGGCCTCCGTCAATCGGGCCATCGAGGGACTCGGCCTGCTGACTTAAAAATTCGACAAACTCGATCGGCCAACCGAGAGCACAATCGATTCCGATCTTCTCTGCACCAAGACAGCCTCTAATTAGTTGAGCGTCGTTGAGTCCTGTTGCAACCGAGACGAGCTTCGCGTGGTCGCCAGACCAGTCGATTACCGAGAGAGCCGTGCCTTTAGGCTCAGCCGCTAGATCTATGCCCGCAGTCAACAAGGCAGCTCCTTAGGGCTGAAGGCGCTGGATCTGCCAGGCGGTTGCGCTGCCGTCTTCGTTGATTGTTCGAAAGAACTCGATCCGATCGTGCATGCGGTTGGTGCGACCCTTCCAGAATTCGATTCTGGTCGGCACGATTCGGTAACCACCCCAGTAATCCGGGCGGTCGACGTCCGTGCCCTCGAATTTCGCCAATGCTTTCTGAAACTGCTCGTCGAGCGCAGTTCTGCTGGCGATCGGCTTCGACTGCTCGCTAGACCAAGCAGCAACCTTGGACTCGTGCGGCCGTGAATCAAAGTAGTCATCTGAATCAACGGGCGGGACTTTCGAGGCAACGCCCTCAACCAGCACCTGCCGATACATCGAATACCAACCGAAAGTCGCACTCACGAAAGGGTTTTCGGCGATGGCATCACCTTTGCGCGATCCAAAATTGGTCGCAAAGAAAAGCCCGTGTTCGTCAATTCCCTTTAGTAAAACAGTTCTTGAACGCGGCTTTGCTTCGGCAGTTGCAGTGCCGAGCACAAAGGCATTCGGTTCAAAGATGTCGGCAGTCTCAGCATCCAGAAGCCAAAGCTTTAACTGTTCGATCGGGTCGGCTAGCAGATGCGTTTCGTCGAGCGCTTCTTGACCGTAGTCTTCGTGCCGATTTAGTGAGTCCATGTTTCAAGAATAGATTGCCCGTGTGGACCTCAAAGGGCTTCAGGGTCTAGATGAATGCAAAAAGACCCAACTACACGTTGGGTCTTTTTAGTGGAGGAAGCGGTGGGATTTGAACCCACGGTAGCTATTAACTACGACAGTTTTCAAGACTGTTCCGTTCGGCCGCTCCGGCACGCTTCCGTACTTAAATCCTAACGGACTTAGAGAGCCTTTGCTTGGGCGGGTTCCAGAGAACCCTTACCGCTGTCACCCGTCGGGATGTTGTAGGCCTCGTAGACCTCAATGTCGCGGGCGAGTTTTCCTTCGACCCCAGCAAGGATGTCGATGACGGTTTGCTGCTCCATGTGATCAAGCCAGTGTTGCTTTGTCGACCAGGCTTCGATGTGGATGAATCGGCCGTCCACGTCTTCGTTCATCGTGTAGAACACGCAACCGGGTTCGGTGTGAACAAGGGGTGTGACTCGAAAAAGCAGGTCACGGATTTCGTCGCGGTATTCGTCGAGGGGCGTGAAAACAGCGACTACCGTGCAGACCGCGGTCATGACTGTTTGAAGACGGAGTCGAACGAGTTCGCTGGGGTCTCCCAAAGAAGTGAGCGCACAAACTTCAAGGCCTCTTCGGCTCCGTGCAGGCGGTCCATGCCGGCGTCTTCCCACTCGACCGAGATTGGGCCCTTGTAGCCGATGGTGTCGAGAGCTCTGAACGATGACTGCCAGTCGATTTGACCGCGACCGGTTGAAACGAATGTCCAGCCGCGCTGTGGGTCATCCCAGCCCAGGTGAGAGCCCAGTCTTCCGACCCGGCCATCGTTTCTTCGCACCACTGTGTCTTTGCAGTCAACGTGGTAGATGC
>JBILRS010000072.1:0-6998 GCA_044372535.1 Rhodoluna sp. | reverse complement strand
CGGGCGTCGCGACCTCTCTACCCTGCGCAAGAAGGGTGGCATCTCGGGCTACCCAGATAGAGCCGAATCAGTTCACGATGTAGTCGAGTCCTCACACGCTTCTTCCTCGCTGTCTTGGGCTGACGGGATTGCCAAGTCTTTTAGGCTGACGGGTCAGGACGATCGTTATGTGGTCGCGGTGATCGGCGATGGCGCCCTCACGGGCGGAATGGCCTGGGAGGCCCTAAACAACATCACCGACGACAACGACAGAAAGCTCGTCATTGTTGTTAACGACAACGGGCGCTCCTATGCACCGACGATTGGCGGGTTGGCTAAGTACCTAACCAAAATCCGAACAGACACCCGATACAAGAAGATGTATCGTTTCAGCCGCCGAGTGCTCAACAGTTGGGGTTGGATCGGCAAGCTAATCTGGCAGGCTGCTAGGGGAGCGGGTAAGGGTCTAATCACCGCCTCCGCACCACAGGGCATGTTCCCGAACCTAGACATTAAGTACATCGGACCGGTTGACGGGCACGACATCAAGGCAATGGAAGAAGCTCTTCGACAGGCAAAGAACTATTCGAGCCCGGTTATCGTGCACGCGATAACCCAAAAGGGTTTCGGATTCGACCCAGCCATGCTGCACGAAGACGACCAGTTTCACGCCGTCGGTCAGATTGACCCAACCACCGGTGAATCCCTCGAACCTTTTGGCGGTGCGTCCTGGACCTCGGTATTTTCTGACGAGATAGTTCGTATTGCCGACAAGCGAGAAGACGTTGTTGGCATCACCGGCGCGATGCTTATTCCAGTAGGTCTAGATGCATTCGCGAAGAAGCACCCAAATCGTGTATTTGATGTTGGTATCGCGGAGCAACACGCAGTCACTTCGGCAGCGGGAATGGCATTTGGTGGCCTGCACCCCGTCGTGGCAGTCTATGCGACCTTTATCAATCGTGGCTTCGACCAAGTGCTTATGGATGTTGCCCTGCACAAAGCAGGAGTCACTTTTGTCTTGGACCGAGCCGGCATCACCGGACCAGATGGACCTTCGCACCACGGCATGTGGGATCTAGCGCTGCTACAGATCGTGCCAGGCATTCAAATCGCCGCGCCTCGCGACGCCGAGCGCCTGCGTGAGGAGCTAAACGAGGCAGTCCTAGTTGGCGATGCCCCCACCGTTCTTAGATTCCCTAAGGGTGTTGCGGCTGAGTCCATAAATGCCATTCGTCGTTTGAGCGATGGTGTCGATGTGCTGGCGGAGGGTAACTCAAAAGACGTACTGATCGTTGCCGTTGGACCTATGGCAGGCATCGCCCTGAAGATTGCAGAGCTGCTTGGGCTTCAGGGTATCGGTGTGACCGTGATTGACCCGCGCTGGGTCGTTCCGGTTCCGAAGTCCGTGATTGAGCTTTCGGCTGAGCATCGTCTCGTCGTTTCAATCGAGGACGGCGTAAAGGTCGGTGGAGTTGGAACCAGAATCCGTCAGGACCTAAGAGCGGCGCAAATCGACACTGCGCTCAACGAGATCGGTCTGCCAGATAAGTTCTTGGCAGCAGCTAGCCGAGGTGAAATACTCGAGGAGATCGGGTTGACTGCATCGGCTATTGCGGAAGAGGTATCCGCTCAGGTCCTAGGTGCGCGGGTTCCTCAGGCTAAGCGCCTGTAGCAGGCGCATCGCCTTTATTCGACCATGCTTCGGCTATCCGAGCCGCAACAAAAGTCACCTGCCAATCGCGAGCGCCCATAGCCCGCAGTTGCGCGGCGATACCCTCAGAATCCAATCCTTCTGGCTCGAAGCAAAGTTGGCGCAAATAGTCCGGAGTGAGCAGGTTCTCAACGGGGATCCGATTCTCTTCGGATATTGCGACCATCACGGGCTTTGCAGCCTGCAGTCTCGCCTCGGCCTCCGGAAACTTAGCCGCCCAGTTTCTATGGTTTGGCATCCCGGTTGCTTGGAGGCGCATCGGCGGAAGCTCACGTGCGTTGAGTCCGGCCTCGAACGCTGACCACCAGACATCCAAATAGGTGCGCGAGGCCCTGCCATTAAAGGCCTTGTCACCGGCAAGCATGGACTTCGTCTTGGTTTGAGACTTCGCGGCGTGAATTAGCGATCGGTCTGGGACCAGTCGTCCTGGTGAGATGTCGAGCTTCATAGCCAGAGCTTCACGTGCTTCCCAAAGGGACTTCGCTATTGCGACCTGTTTCGGGTCTTTTAGTTCGTGGAAATTACTCATCGATCGCCAGCGGTCTATCTTGGCTGGTTTTGGTGCAAAACCCAAAAGGTGCAGCATTTCTTGGCGCACGATGTCACCCTTGGCCTGCACTTCTATCTCGTCTGTAAGAAACGCCCTCATCTCAGGCAGTACGTCCACATCTAACGCGGCATAGTTCTGCCAAGAGGCCGGCAGTGGCCTGGTTGACCAATCGGCTGCCGAATGCTCCTTAGCGAGGGTCATTCCCAGAGCGATCTCGCAAACAGCGCCTAGCCCAACCCGATCGAAGCCTAGGAGGCGAGCGATCATCTCGGTGTCAAACAGCGATTTAGGGTGCAGTCCCAATTCGGCGAGGCACGGCATGTCCTGAGTCGCCGCGTGCAAAATCCAATCCTGCTGGTTCATGAAGCGCCCAAGGTCTTCAAGGTCTCTAGTAGTGAGTGCTATCGGGTCAATTAGGTAGATGTCCGTGCCCTTGCGATGCAGCTGGATTAGGTAGGCGCGTTGACTGTACTTGAACCCAGACGCTCTTTCGGCATCAACTGCGAGCGATCCGATACCCTGTTCCAAGTCTCTAAGCGCCTCACCTAGACGCTCGGCATTCTCAACAAGATGAAATTTGGCTCTAGGCGACTCTAGCGCCGGTAGCTTGTCAGCTTCGTCGCTCAAGAGCAGTAACATCCTCACCGTGAAGGGAGAAGCCAGACATCATGCAAATCAAATCTTGCCAGGCCTCAAGGTGCGAGTTGAAGTTCTCGCCAACCGGACACCACGAGGCGCGCAGTTCGAGCTCGGCGTGGTGATTCTGGGCCGCGATTGAGCCGTGTCCGACCGAGATGACCCTTGTGGTCGTACCGGCTTCAGAATCGAACCTGGCGCCGTTTAGAGTCATCGCTTCGCGTAGCCAAGCCCAGGCCAGATCGCTGCTTTCGTCTGTAAAACCGATATCTGTCTCAAGCGGGGACTTTGCGAAGCAGATCACGCGAAAGTTCGAAGTCCAATTCTCTTGCGGCAGGTCGTCCCAGAGAAGTACGAAGCGGCCAGTGCCTAAATCGATCTTTGCTGCCGTCGATTGTGCGTCGACATCGCAAGAGAAAGCGAGAGCGTGACGGGCCAAGTTCTGGGGTGCTTCAATCTGCACGATCTTTACCTCTGGGCGCTCTCGAGCCTCGCGAAGGCTTAGCGCCGCGAGCTTGAATTCTGCGCTCGCGTCGTCATCAAAATCTATCTGGACCATTCTGACAAGGCTAAACGCCAAGGCCTCAAACGGCTCGTATTTCGTCCCAGACGCTAAACGTGGTGTCACCCGTGGTTTCGGAAAACCGCAGTTGTGCAGCAGTCACGCCGAGCCTGCTTAGGTCAGGTCCTGTGAACGAGGTGTTGGTGAGGCACAGCTGATCGACCATGCCTGCAGCCATAAGTTCACGCAGAAGATTCGGGCCGACCTCAAGGAGGATGCGTTCGTAACCTAAATCCTGCAGTTTTTGTATCGCTGATACGGGGGAGGAGCGGAACTCTAAGTACTTCTTCGTGCTTTCGCCCGCCGCCGGGGTGAACCCCGAACGCGTAATTACAGCTAAGTCGCAGACCCTGGGTATTCGATACTGCTCTGTTCGTGCAGTCTCTCCGTCGGTTACCAGGACATCGCACAGTCGTCTAAGGTCAAGCAACCGCTCTCGGTCTATCGAATTTGAGATGCCGCGACTCGAACCAGCACCATCTTCGAATACGCCACCGGAGCCCTGCACAAGGTTCGCCCTCACTGCCGGCGGTTTTTGGTAAACCTCGTCGAGCATTTACTGCTTCTGCTCGACTTGACGCTTGATTCGATGAAGCATGCCTCGCATACCACGTAGTCGCAACGGGGACACCGCCTCAGCAAGCGAGAGCGAATCTGGAATCGTATCGCTGGCGGAAAGCACCTCGCTCGGAGTGCGACCGTTGAGCAGTGAATGCAGAATGCTGGCGAATCCGCGAGTCGTAGGCGCTTCGCGCGGGACTGTGAAGTGGATTTGCACGGTTCCTCCGGTGACTTCAACGTATAGAAAAACAGGGGATTGACACTCAACCACACGCTCGAGCAGATCGGGGTGATCTCTCAGCTCTTGCGGAACCTCCGGAAGGCTGTCGGCAAACTCAAGTAGCAAGTTGAGTCGATCATCCACCCCCAGAGATGCGAAATCTGCGCCTAGTTCAAGGAGTTGAACATGAAGGGAGGTCATCTGCGAACGTATTCTCCAGGTTCGGATCCCTGGACGATTGGCACGCCAACGAGGCTGCCCCACTCTGTCCAAGAGCCGTCGTAGTTTCGAACGTTCGGGAGCCCAAGCAGGTAGTGCAAGACAAACCAAGAGTGACTCGAACGCTCGCCAATTCGGCAGTAGACGATCACGTCTTCTCCAGGTGTTAGACCGTTTTCGCCTAAGTAGAGTGCTTCGAGCTCCGCCCTAGACCTAAAACTCTTATCCTCGTTGGTGGCCTTCGCCCAAGGAACCGATATTGCGCCCGGAATGTGACCAGCTCGCAGCGCACCTTCGTCGGGGTAATCGGGCATGTGAGTTCTAACGCCCGAGTACTCTTCGGGTGAACGCACATCAATCAGGGGTTGACCTAGGTGCGCCAGAACCTCGTCGCGGAAAGCCCTCAGTACAGAATCGTCTCGCCTAATCACCGGGTAATCGGCTCGCTGAACCAGAGGCGCTTCGGTGCTGAGTTCGCGACCTTCTGCGATCCACTTATCGCGACCGCCATCCATGAGGCGGACATCCTCGTGGCCCCAAAGCTTGAAAGCCCAAAGTGTGTAGGAGGCCCACCAATTGCTCTTGTCGCCGTAGAGGATCACGGTGGTGCCACGACTAATGCCCCTGCTCGACAAAAGCTCAGCGAAGGCTTCGTCAGAGAGGTAGTCACGTCGGACTGGGTCGTTTAGGTCTGTATGCCAGTCGATTCGGACGGCTCCAGGGATGTGTCCAGTCTTGTAAAGAAGCAGATCCTCGTCGGATTCGACGATAACTACGTTAGGGGTGTTCAGATTGTCAGCCACCCATTGAGTAGTCACAAGCACCTCAGGGTGTGCGTACTCTGAGATTTTTGCGTCAGGATCTTGGCCGATGGTCATGATAATTCTCAACTCCAATTGGATTTAGGCTGTACCTACAAGGTTAAGGCCCCACCCCACTTCGAAGGTAACAATTGGCAACTGAATCAGGTAATCAGAGCCTGCTCAACCGATTCCCGGTTGCGGACGTAGCCGATTTACTGAGCGAGCTAACGCCACCGAGAGAATTCCTCAACGCGAGTTTCTCAAACTACTTCGAAGACTCAAATTTTCCGACCCAGGGAGCAGCGAAGGCAAAGCTTGATGCGTTTGCCAAATCGGGAAAGTCGGGCAAGCTACCGGGCATCTATCTAGACGGCGGTTTCGGTGTCGGCAAGACCCATCTTCTCGCATCAACATACTTCGCCTTCAAGGGCAAGAAGCGAGCATTCGGGAGCTTCATCGCCTTCACGGCAATGATCGGCGCGCTCGGTTTTGCGAACGCTCTCAAAGAGTTGAAGTCTTACCAATTCATAGCGATTGACGAGTTCGAACTCGACGACCCCGGCAACACAATGTTGATGTCGCGCCTCATCAACGAACTAGCTTCGTCCGGCGTGAGATTCGCTGTCACGTCGAATACTCCGCCAAATGCTCTGGGGGAGGGCAGGTTCGCCGCCGACGACTTTCAGCGAGAGATCTTGGGCATTGGCAGACAGTTCGAGATGGTGAGAGTTGACGGCGAGGACTACCGACACAGAAGCTTCGACAAAGTGCATCGCTCGTTTGAAGAGTCCGAACTGATCTCCTGGTGCTCTGACACCGGCTCGGTTGATGACTTCGACGCCTTCCTAGCAAAACTCGCTTCTATGCATCCGTCGCTATATTCCAAGTTGCTGCACGACCTGAATCGCTGCGCGTTCCTAGATGCCCATGCACTCAAGAATCAGAACGACGGACTCAGATTCGTTGCCTTTGTTGACCGCGCCTATGAGTTGCAAATTGGTTTGCGCTCGAGCGGAAGCCCGCTGACTGACTTATTTCCAGACGAGTTCATTGAAAGCGGCTACAAGAAGAAGTACCTGAGAGCAATTTCTCGCCTCGGCGCACTGGTCGATCTCTAGCCCAATATTTACAAGCCTGAAACATTTGGCTCGCAGTCTCGAAACAAGTTCGGCGTTGACTTGAACCGTGCCCGAGGGTGTGCGCATCTTTTCTATTAGAGAGGCAAACAAATGGATCAGGGAAATACAGCTTTTGTTTTAATCAGCGCAGCCCTCGTTTTGCTCATGACTCCTGGCCTAGCGTTCTTCTACGGTGGAATGGTCAAGGCCAAGAGCGTTGTCAGCATGATGATGCTCAGCTTCGGGTCACTCGGACTCATCGGCGTTCTTTGGGTCGTCTACGGTTACGCAATAGCCTTTGCAAACGGTGGCAGTGAGACGTTCCTCGGCATTGACGGCTGGTTCGGCATCGACACTGCCTACATCGGGCTCACCGCCCAGGTGGCCGACGCTGCGAACCCAACCGGCGCTATCCCAACACTCGCCTTCGTCGCTTTTCAAGCAACATTCGCAATCATCACTGTCGCCCTGATTTCGGGAGCAATTGCCGACCGCGCCAAGTTCGGTGCATGGATGATTTTCGCAGGCATATGGGCGACCATCGTTTACTTCCCGGTAGCGAACTGGGTATTCAACTTCACCCTCGAGGATGGCAAGGTCGTTGATGGCGGCTGGATTGTGAACAACCTCGGTGTA
>JBILRS010000033.1:0-15000 GCA_044372535.1 Rhodoluna sp. | reverse complement strand
TCACATCAACGCCGGAGCCGCTGGCCTTGCACTGGCTATTGTTCTAGGCAAGCGCTTCGGATTCAGCAAGGGAATCACCCAGCCACACAACGTTCCACTCACTCTTCTTGGAACAGCTCTTCTATGGTTCGGCTGGTTCGGTTTCAACGCCGGCTCAGAGGTTGCCGCTGACGGCATTGCTTCGCTTGCCTTCATAAACACCCTTGCGGCTCCATCGGCTGCGATGCTCGGCTGGATCCTCATCGAGAAGATCAAGCACGGCAAAGCGACTTCAATCGGCGCAGCATCGGGTGCCGTTGCCGGTTTGGTTGCGATTACTCCGGCCTGCGCAACACTGACACCGCTCTGGTCGATCGTTCTAGGTCTTGTGGCGGGCGTCCTCTGCGCATTGGCAATCGACTTGAAATTCTCACTCGGCTTCGATGACTCGCTAGATGTCGTCGGCATCCACCTGGTCGGTGGAATTGTAGGAACACTGTTTGTCGGAATCTTCGGCACCGGTGTTGGAGCGGCTTTCGGTCACGGCTGGCACCAGTTCGCGATGCAAGCACTTGGTGCAGGCTCCGTCCTGGTCTACAGCTTCGTACTCTCGCTGATCATTGGTTTCGTCATTGAAAAGACCATCGGCTTCCGTGTCAGAGCAGAAGACGAGATCGCCGGCATCGACACTGTAGTCCACGGCGAAGAGGCTTACACCTTCGGCGCAGATCGCGGCTAGATAGCTCTATAGCTCTGCGCCACTGGTTGGCGCAGAGCTTAGCCATATCAGCACTCCGATAACCGCAAGCGTGATTGCGGTGGTGCGAAGAACCTGAATTTTCTTCTTCGTCGAGTAGTCATGCCAGCGTTCTTTGTGAGTCGAGAAGAAGCCGATAATCGGCACAGCGAAGGCAAAAATGAGAGCTCCGAATACCAGGACGATGAACACGCCGGCAAGAATTATCTCGCCTAATGATGCCGCGTCGCCAGGTCCTGTATTCACAGGAACAATTAGAGCACGCCACCAACACGCCTTCGGTAGTTTGCCTTTTACCCCCGATTTCGGTTAGTCTTTTGGAGCACTCGCAAGAGTGCACGCGGATGTGGCTCAGTTGGTAGAGCATCACCTTGCCAAGGTGAGGGTCGCGAGTTCGAATCTCGTCATCCGCTCAAAGTAAGGCCCTAGGCCCTGCTTGTGGTCGAGTGGCTGAGCGGCCCAAAGCGACAGCCTGCAAAGCTGTAAAACCACGGGTTCAAATCCCGTCTCGACCTCCACCTAAAATCGTTTAGTATTAAGCCGTTGGATTTTTCAACAAATGGTCGATTGGCGCAGCGGTAGCGCACTTCCTTGACATGGAAGGGGTCACTGGTTCGATCCCAGTATCGACCACCGATAAATCTCCCTCAACCCTTCGGTTGGGGGATTTATCGCTTAAGCGATTGTGGTGCCGAACAGGTACCCGATGGCGTAAGTGACACCCATGGTCAATAGCGAAACGACCAAGTTGCGCAGAATTCCACGACCTGGCTTTGCGCCACCGATCTTTGCTCCAACGTAGCCAGTGATGGTGAGAGCTACGACAACCGATCCGATCACTAAGTAGTTTCGAATACTCTCATCGCCCAAAGATGCGAACAGCGGAAGCATGCCTCCAGCGGCGAACGCTACAAAGCTAGAGAGCGCTGCCTGACCCGGGGAGACATGATGTTCAGAATCGATTCCGAGTTCCGCTTCGGCGTGGGCCTTTAGCGCGTCCTTCTCGGTGAGTTCGATTGCTACTTGTCTCGCCACCTCTGAGCTCATGCCCTTCTGTTCGTAGAACCACTGCAGCTCGCGAAGTTCACCCTCAGGATTCTCCTTCAGCTCCTTGCGCTCAACACTAAGTGCCGCCTTTTCAGAGTCCCTTTGCGCGCTAACTGAGGTGTACTCACCGCCGGCCATTGAAATGGAGCCAGCAACAACTGCGGCAACTCCGGCAACGAGAATTTGGTTTCGATCTGAGGTCGCACCTGCGACACCGAGAATTAGACCCGAAGTCGACATGATGCCGTCGTTAGCACCCAGCACACCAGCTCGAAGCCAATTCAATCTGGCAGCCATGGTGTTCTTTTGAAACTCTTCGGTCGAGATTATGGCGTCGAGTACTTTGTCTTGGTCTTGTGCGGTTTTGCTCATGCATCAACCTAAGCGCAAATTGATGCTTCCACCCACCAAGGCACGCCTAACTTGGCTAGTTAGAATAGGCGGATGAGCGAACTTGTTATAAACGTTGACGGCACAGAGCACTCGGTTGCTCCGGGCACAGATGGGTTCGCCGTTTTTACCTCAAAGACCGTCGTAGCACAGCGCGTGAACGGTGAATTGAAGGACCTCGCGTACAAGTTCGCTGCGGGGGACATCGCAGAAGGCGTTGAGGTGTCATCTGAGGATGGGCTGAACATCCTCCGACACTCGACCGCGCACGTCCTTGCACAGGCCGTTCAGCGCATCAACCCAGAGGCGAAGCTTGGCATTGGCCCACCGATCAAGGACGGCTTCTACTACGACTTCGACGTTGTCGAGGCTTTCACTCCAGAAGACCTCAAGGCCCTCGAGAAGGAAATGGAACGGATCATTCGCTCCGGACAACGCTTCATGCGTCGAGTCACCAACGAAGCAGACGCTGCCAAGGAGCTTTCGAACGAACCTTACAAGCTCGAACTAATTGGGCTCAAAGGCGCGGAGCTAGGCGATGGCGCTGCCGAGGTTGGTGCTGGTGAACTCACGATTTACGACAATGTTGATCCGGCTACTGGTGAGACCGTCTGGTTCGACCTTTGCCGCGGGCCACACCTCCCAAACACACGAATGATCGGAAACGCCTTCAAACTGATGCGCTCAGCTGCCGCCTACTGGCGCGGTTCGGAGCAGAACAAGCAGCTTCAGCGCGTTTACGGCACAGCTTGGCCGACCAAGGACGAACTGCGCGAACACCTAGAGCGACTAGAAGAAGCCGCAAAGCGCGACCACAGGCGTCTAGGTGCCGAATTGGACCTGTTCTCATTCCCCGAAGAGATCGGTTCGGGACTCGCGGTCTTCCACCCCAAGGGCGGAATGATTCGCAAGGTGATGGAGGACTACAGTCGCCAGCGTCACGAGGAGTCGGGTTACGATTTCGTCTATTCACCGCACGTGACGAAGTCGAACCTGTTCGAGCAATCTGGTCACCTGTCTTGGTATGCCGAGGGCATGTATCCGCCGCTACAGCTAGACGAAGAGCGCGATGAGAATGGTGTGGTTCGCAAGCAGGGCCAGGACTACTACCTGAAGCCGATGAACTGCCCGTTCCACATCCTGATCTTCAAGTCGCAGGGCCGCTCTTACCGCGACCTGCCGCTGAGAATGTTCGAGTTCGGAACCGTTTATCGCTACGAGAAGTCGGGCGTGGTCCATGGCTTGACCCGAGCGCGCGGCTTCACCCAAGACGACGCGCACCTATTCGTCACCCCCGACAACATGGAAGAGGAGCTAAACAACGTACTCAACTTTGTGCTTGGTTTGCTCAGGGACTACGGTCTCGATGACTTCTACCTGGAACTTTCAACCCGCGAAGAGGGCAACCCGAAGTTTGTTGGCGACCCGGCAGTCTGGGATACCGCAACTGCCATTCTTGAATCGGTTGCTACTAAGTCGGGACTGATGCTTGTACCAGATCCAGGTGGCGCCGCTTTCTACGGCCCCAAGATTTCGGTTCAAGCGCGTGACGCTATCGGCCGCACCTGGCAGATGTCAACGATTCAGCTGGATTTCAACCTGCCGGAGCGTTTCGACCTCGAGTACACCGCTGCAGATGGCTCAAGACAGCGTCCGATCATGATTCACCGCGCGCTCTTTGGTTCTATCGAACGATTCTTCGGCGTTCTCACCGAGCACTACGCCGGCCACTTCCCCCCATGGCTAGCGCCACTCCAGGTGGTCGGCATTCCGGTTGCCGACGAGTTCAACGAGTATCTCTTCGACATCGCTGACCTTTTGCGAGCTAAGGGGGTCCGCGTCACGGTTGACGCGTCAGACGACCGCATGCAAAAGAAGATTAGAAACCACACCAAGGACCGCGTTCCTTTCATGCTGATTGCCGGCGGCGAGGATCGCGACAACAAGGCAGTCTCTTTCAGATTCCGTGACGGCACTCAAGAGAACGGTGTTCCACTTGAAGACGCCATTGCTCGCATCATGAAGTCGATCGAAAGCAAAGAGCAGGTCTAGTGAACCCCGAGACGTCGGACGAGTTCGGGGGAGTGCCCGATGAGTTCCAGCGCCTTTGGACGCCGCACCGCCTGGTCTACATTCAGAGTGGAACGCAGCCACAGGACTGCCCATTTTGCATCGCGCCAACACTCAGTGACGAAAAAGCGCTGATTGTTCACCGCGGCGAGCACGCCTACGCACTTTTAAACCTTTACCCGTACAACTCAGGACACATCCTGGTTTGCCCTTACAGACACATTCCGACCTACGACGAGGCAACGGCAGAAGAAGTGGCGGAGATTGGGTCAATCACTCAGCAGGCCATGACAGCGCTGAACGGCGTTTCTGGAGCTCACGGGTTCAACATTGGCATGAATCAAGGTGAAGTTGCTGGTGCCGGCATAGCGGCCCACCTGCATCAGCACATTGTTCCGCGTTGGCGAAACGACTCGAATTTTTTGCCGATCATCGCCAAGACCAAAGCGCTACCAAAGCTCCTCGGTGAGATGCGTGATGAAATCCAGGAACGCTGGCCTAAGTAGGGTTTAGCAACCTACGCGTGGTCTGGTTTAGACTTTGACCATGAGCGAAACCCAAAAGCCTGAAACCGGTACATCTCTAGTCAAGCGCGGCTTTGCCGAGATGCTTAAAGGCGGCGTGATTATGGACGTCGTCACGCCAGATCAGGCGAAGATCGCCGAGGACGCCGGCGCTGTAGCCGTCATGGCTCTCGAGCGCGTCCCCGCTGACATCCGTGCCCAGGGCGGCGTAGCCCGCATGAGCGGCCCGGACATGATTGATGGCATCATCAAGGCCGTATCGATTCCCGTAATGGCGAAGGCTCGCATCGGGCACTTTGTTGAGGCTCAGATCATTCAGGAGCTCGGCGTTGACTACATCGACGAGTCAGAAGTGCTTTCACCAGCAGACTACGTAAACCACATCGACAAGTGGCAGTTCAAGGTGCCTTTCGTCTGCGGCGCGACCAACCTTGGTGAGGCTCTTCGGCGCATCACCGAGGGTGCAGCGATGATTCGCTCGAAGGGTGAAGCCGGAACCGGTGACGTCTCAGAGGCGACCAAGCACATTCGCACAATCTTGGCCGAGGTTCGAGCCTTGGCGGCAAAGACCGACGACGAGCTCTTCGTTGCAGCCAAAGAGCTTCAGGCGCCTTACGAGCTAGTTCGCGAAGTGGCCAAGTCGGGCAAACTACCGGTGGTTCTCTTTACCGCGGGTGGCGTAGCGACTCCGGCAGACGCCGCTCTAATGATGCAGCTCGGCGCTGATGGAGTTTTCGTCGGTTCGGGAATCTTCAAATCGGGCAACCCGATCGAGCGAGCCAAGGCCATCGTCAAGGCAACTACCTTCTACAACGACCCGGCAGTACTTGCCGAGGTTAGTCGTGGTTTGGGCGAAGCCATGGTTGGCATCAACGTCACCGACATCCCTGCTCCGCACCGTCTCGCCGACCGCGGCTGGTAAATGACCCTTCCTGTCGGTGTCTTAGCCCTGCAGGGTGATTTTCGAGAGCACTTGCAGGCATTCGCACGTATCGGGGTTGAGGCAAAACCAGTCAGGACCGCCGCTGAGCTTGCCAAAGTATCGGGAATCGTGATCCCAGGCGGGGAATCGACAACAATCGGCAAGCTAGCCCGTATCTTTGACATATTCGAGCCACTCCAAAAGGCGATAGCTGGCGGTTTACCAGCTTTCGGAACCTGCGCCGGGCTAATCATGCTGGCTGATCGAATAATCGACGGAATCGAGGGGCAAGAGACTTTTGGCGGTCTAGACGTGACTGTCCAGCGCAATGCCTTTGGCAACCAACTCGATTCTTTCGAGACTGACTTGTTGGTGTCGGGGATCCCCAACCCCGTGCACGCGGCCTTCATCAGGGCGCCGATCATCACCGAAGTTGGTTCAGCAACAGTGCTGTCGACCCTGCCCGACGGAAGAATTGTCGCGGTGTCGCAAGGCAACGTCTTGGGAATCTCATTTCACCCTGAAGTAACCGGCGAAGACGGTGTGCACGAACTCTTTGTACGTGAGTTCGTAAAATAGACTTTTGACCAACGGCACCGAAATCGTAGGAGAACAATGTCCGGCCACTCCAAATGGGCGACAACCAAGCACAAGAAGGCTGTCATTGATGGCCGTCGCGCAAAGCTTTTTGCAAAGCTCATCAAGAACATCGAGGTAGCCGCAAGGCTCGGCGGCCCTGACATCGACGGAAACCCGACACTCTACGACGCAGTTCAAAAAGGGCGAAAGTCTTCGCTACCTAACGACAACATCGAACGCGCAATCAAGCGCGGAGCCGGTGTCGGTGAAGATGCCGTTGTTTACACCACCATCATTTACGAGGGCTATGGTCCGAACGGCATAGCGCTTCTAATCGAGTGCCTTACCGACAACAAGAACCGTGCAGCAGCAGAGGTTCGCGTGGCAGTCACCAGAAACAACGGCACGATGGCTGACCCAGGAAGCGTGGCTTACCTGTTCGGCCGCAAGGGCTTGATCCTTGTTGACAAGGGAGACAAAGTTACCGAGGACGCAATCCTTGATGCGGCGCTTGATGCAGGTATCGAGGACGTCGAAGACCGCGGGGAAAGCTTTCTTGTCACTACCGACCCTTCAGACATGGTTGCGGTTCGAACTGCGCTTCAGGCTAACGGCATCGATTATGAGTCCGCGGACGCCGAGTTTGTGCCATCGATGATGGTTCAGGTGGACGCAGAGACCGCAAGGAAGGTCATCAAACTCGTTGACGCACTCGAGGACTGTGACGACGTACAGAACGTATACGCGAACTTTGACCTGACTCCAGAAGTTCTCGCCGAGCTCGAGAACGACTAATGGCTGAGCGGTTGATCATGGGGGTAGACCCAGGGTTAACCCGCTGCGGAGTGGGACTCATCAAAGAGTCTGCCGGGCGCAAAGTCGAGTTCGTCTTCGTAGACACCCTCAAGGCCAGCGTCGACCTGCCGCTTGAGAAGCGAATTGGTGCAATCGCAAACGACATCGAGGCACTGATTGTTCGTCACAAACCAGCCGTAATTGCCCTTGAGCGGGTTTTTGCACAAGCCAACCTACGTTCGGTTATGGGTGTTGCTCAGATTTCAGGAGTCGTACTTTATCTGGCACAGAAACACGCAATCCCGGTGCACATGCACACACCAAGTGAGGTAAAGGCTGCCGTAACAGGTTCGGGCAGGGCCGCCAAGGCTCAAATGGGTGAGGCAGTGAGGTTGCTTCTGAAACTTGACGAGGTCCCTAAGCCCGCCGACTCCGCTGATGCCCTTGCGATTGCAATTACTCACTCCTGGCGTGGCTCAGCCCAGACGGCCGCGGGTGGAGCACCAACAAAGGCGCAGGCAGCCTGGATCGCAGCCGAGCGCGCCTCTAAACCCAAGCCAAAACGTTAGTTAGCCTTTAGGGATGATTGCATCTCTTCGCGGCAAGGTTCAGCGAATCCATCTCGGCACTCTCGTGCTTGACGTTGGCGGCGTTGGTTACCTCGTGAACGTCTCGCCAGCGCTGAGTGCATCACTCAATACCGGTGACGATTTGCTGCTTCACACTGCCTACATCGTCCGAGAAGACGCGCATCTAATCTTCGGCTTTGCTGAAGCCGCAGAACTCGAAATGTTCGAACTTCTGAGATCTGTAACCGGGGTTGGTCCGAAGTCCGCGCTTGGTATTGTCTCGGCAGTTGGTGTGGACGAGATTCGTCACGCGGTGGCCAATGAGCAAGACGGCGTATTCAAAGCGGTTTCGGGAATTGGGCCGAAAACCGCGAAGTTGATCACCGTGACTCTTGCCGGCAAGTTCGTGTCGGGTGGTTTGGGGGAGAGCGCTGACCTGATTGCCGCTCTTGTCGGCCTTGGCTACAAGGAGTCCGAAGCATCAGCTGCACTGCGTCAGGTTAGCGGCGAGGATGCCCAAGCAAAGTTGCGCGCAGCACTCAAGTTGCTTTCGGGAGCGGCTAAGTGAGCGAGCTTCTAGACCCGAGCGAGTCCACCTCGGAATTAGCTTTCGAAGGAGCCCTTAGACCAAAATCTCTGGACGAGTTCGTTGGGCAACCAAAGATTCGCGAGCAGATATCGATGCTCATCAAGGCGGCGAGAATGCAGGAGAGATCGGCCGACCACATCTTGCTAGCTGGACCTCCGGGCCTGGGTAAGACTACCCTCGCGATGATCGTCGCTCACGAGAGCCAGCGCCCACTGCGTCTAACTTCCGGGCCGACAATTCAGCACGCTGGTGACCTCGCGGCGATCCTGACCACACTCACAGCGGGGGAGATCCTATTTATCGATGAGATTCACCGCATGAGCCGAGCTGCCGAAGAGATGCTCTACCTCGCGATGGAAGACTTCAGGGTCGATGTGATGGTTGGCAAAGGGGTTGGCGCGAACTCGATTCCACTGGAACTCGAACCCTTCACTCTCATTGGTGCAACCACTCGCAGCGGAATGCTGCCCAACCCTCTTCGTGATCGATTCGGTTTTACCGCCCACATGGAGTTTTATACAGCCGATGAACTCTATGGCGTTCTAACGAGGTCAGCCGCAAAACTAGGCATCAAATACGCGGACGATGCCCTGGAGGAGATATCGAGGCGCAGCCGAGGTACGCCGAGAATCGCAAACCGACTGTTACGCAGAGTTCGTGATTTCGCTCTGGTGAACGGGCACGAAACCGTGGACGTAGAAACCGCCAGGGGAGCGTTGGCGCTTTACGAGATCGATGAACTGGGTCTTGATCGCATGGACCGAGCGATTCTGGAGCTGTTGACCACACGTTTTTCAGGTCGGCCAGTTGGCCTCTCAACTCTCGCGGTAGCCGTTGGTGAAGAGGTCGACACCATAGAGGCCGTCATCGAACCATTTCTTGTGCGCTCGGGCCTAGTTATTCGAACTTCACGTGGGCGCGAGGCCAGCGCGGCCGCTTTCAAGCATCTCAATAAGCAAGGTCCGCCTGGGCAGTCGACAACTCTGCTTGACCTATAATTGGAAAGGCGCGTTTTGCGCCAATTTTTATACCGAAGAGGCTTGAAATGAATCCAGAAGATCTATTCCTGCTCGCGTTGGTTGCGGGTCTGTTTGCACTCATGTGGAACAACGGCCGCAAGCGCAAGAAGGCGGCTCAGGAGCTTCAGGACAACCTCGGGGTTGGCGCCGAAGTGATGTTGTCAGGTGGCATTTTCGCCACGATTGCTGCGGTGGAAGAAGACCGCCTGACCGTCAAGTCGGGAACATCAACTCTCGTCGTAGCAAAGGGTGCGATTGTGCGCGTTATAACTGCCGCACCAGTAGCTAAGCCGGCCGCAAAGAAGACAGCCGCTAAGAAGCCGGCTGCCAAGCCAACCAAGACCGAAAAGTAGAAGTAGTTATGGCTGATTCATCTATCAAGCGCAGCGCCGTCAAGAAACTTCTCTGGCTAACCGCTGCAATCGCTTTGCTAGCCGGCATCATCGGCGCTGCTCCGACCGTTTGGGGGGAGAAGAACGCCAGCTTCGTGCCTGAATTGGCCCTAGACCTTCAGGGTGGCACCTCGATGATCCTGAAGCCTCTCTACCAAGAGGGCGAAGCCGGCACCGCCGAGCAACTCCAGCAGGCCGTAGAGATCATCCGCCAGCGCATTGACTCAACCGGTGTCTCCGAAGCGCAAATCACCACCTCGGGCAACAGTGCCATCGTGGTTTCTGTGCCAGGTGACACAAGTGGCGAACTTGAAGACCTGATCAGTCAGAGCGCCCAAATGACCTTCAGGCCAGTGCTAGTAGCTAGCTCTGGCGCAAGCGCAATTGTTGCAGAGAAGGGCGCAACGACCGCGCCGATTGCAACGGGCAGCGCGAAGCCGACCGACCCGAGTGACTTGAACGTTGTCGATGCAGCCACCCAAGCGGCCTATGAAAAATTGGTTTGCGACGGTGATTTCAAAATCAAGGGAACCCCTTCACCGACCGCACCATTGGTTACCTGCAACAGAGATCTGAGCGAGAAGTACATTCTTGGGCCGGTCGAAGTTAACGGTACCGAGATTAGCGACGCACAGGCGGGCACCGAAACCGTTGGAGCGGTCTCGACCAACAAGTGGCTAGTCAGCCTAACTTTCAAGTCTGAAGGCGCTAAGAAGTTTGCAGACACGACAACTCGACTATTCGGACTAACCGATCCGCGAAACCGATTCGCAGTCACCCTCGACGGAATTGTTGTTACAGCACCTTCGGTGCAGGGCGTCATCACCGGCGGCGAGGCGCAGATCACGGGCTCGTTTACCCAGGCAGAAGCCACCTCGCTCGCGAATCAGCTGAAGTACGGTTCGCTGCCGATTCAATTTGAGGTAAACAACACCGAGAAGGTTTCAGCGACGCTTGGTGTAGCGAGCCTGCAGGCCGGATTGCTAGCTGGCTTGATCGGCTTGATCTTGGTAGTTATCTACTCGTTCTTCCAGTACCGCGCCCTTGCGCTGGTTACCGTTGGATCCCTTGTGATTGCAGCCGTATTGACCTACCTGGTAATTGCGTACCTGTCATGGCGTGCCGGATACCGACTCTCGCTTGCCGGTGTGGCTGGTCTGATTGTGGCAATCGGTATTACGGTCGACTCGTTCATCGTGTACTTTGAGCGCGTCCGTGACGAACTTCGTGACGGGCGAGCCCTGGGCGGAGCCGTAGAGGCTGGCTGGAAGCGTGCCTTCAGAACGATCTTGGTTTCCGACGGCGTAAGCCTTCTTGCCGCGGTAACTCTATTCCTGCTGACAGTCGGTAACGTGCGTGGTTTCGCGTTTACGCTTTTGCTAACCACTCTGATTGACTTGGTTGTAGTCGTTCTGTTCACTCACCCGATCTTGCAGCTCATGAGCACAAACAAGTTCTTCCTCAGTGGCAGCAAGTGGTCAGGTTTCGACAGCAAGGCCTTTGTCTCCGGATCATACGCGGGTCGCGGAAGATTCCGTGAGCCTGAAAACACTCCTAGAGCTAAGCGATCAACAAACGAGGCGGTCAAACGCCAAACAATTGCCGAGCGCAAGAGCCAGGAAGGTTCAAAATAATGTCTAGATTCAGCGACTTCGGAAACGCACTCTATTCTGGCGAACGTTCTATTAACTTCGTCGGCCGCAGAAAGCTCTGGTACTCGATTGCCGCAGTCTTTTTGATTCTTTCTGTCGTCATCCCTGTGGCCAGGGGTGGGTTCAACATCGGTATTGAGTTCCGTGGTGGGGTGGAATACCGAGTGCCTGGTGTCACCGATGCCCAATCTGGGCCAGCCAAGGACGTCATAGCCAAGGAGCTTCCGGGTGAAAACCCAGTGATCACCACAATCGGTGGAGACACTCTAAGAATCCAAACCGCGAGTCTTAGCGAGGAAGAGTCCAGGGTTATTTACGAAGGCCTACTCGCTGCTTATGACAAGACCGAGAAGGAAGTTACCAAGAGCTTCATTGGCGCTTCATGGGGCGAAGACGTCACAAGCAAGGCCCTGAACGGTTTGATCTGGTTCCTGATTCTCACAACGGTACTTATGGCCGCCTACTTCAGGACTGTAAAGATGTCGGTCGCGGCCATGGCAGCACTCGTTCATGACATGGTCATCACAGCTGGTATCTACGGCATGACTGGTTTCGAGGTCACTCCCGCAGCGGTGATTGGGTTCTTGACGATCTTGGGCTACTCGCTCTACGACACCGTTGTTGTGTTCGACAAGGTTAGAGAGACCACTCACGAAGTCGAGTTCAGCACAACCGCGACATTCTCTGAGCGTGTGAATCTGGCAGTGAATCAGACATTGATTCGTTCGATCAATACTTCCGTTGTCGCTCTGCTCCCGGTTGCAGCCATTCTGTTCATCGGATCCTTCCTGCTCGGTGCTGGAACGCTACGAGACATCGCGCTGGCGCTCTTTGTTGGAATGCTTGTCGGAACTTACTCTTCAATCTTTATCGCTCCGCCGGTCTACGCGCAGTTGCGCGAGGGCGAGCGAAAGTACAAAGTAGCCGCCGAAAAAGTTCTAGCCGCGAGGTAACCAATCGTGACTGACAGCACGCCTACCGGATCGATAAGCGCGCTGCGCTCGGGGTTCAATAGGCTGTTTGCTAAGAGTGGCGCCTACGCCCCCGAAATGGCGGAGCTACTTCGAACCGTAAAGCTCAATCACCCCAAGTCAGATCTCAGCGTCATTGAACGAGCTTTCGCAGCCGCAGGCAATGCCCACGAGGGTCAGCTGCGAAAGAGCGGTGAGCCATACATAACGCATCCGCTTGCCGTAGCAAAGATTCTGGCCGACCTCGGCATCGGGCCGGTAACAATCGCTGCAGCGCTACTGCATGACACCGTTGAAGACACTGCCTACACACTCGCCATGGTCGAGAAGGATTTCGGCTCCGAGATTGCCATGCTGGTGGATGGTGTAACCAAGCTAGACAAGGTCAAGTACGGCGACCACACTCAAGCCGAAACAGTGCGCAAGATGGTGGTCGCGATGTCGAAAGACATTCGCGTGCTCGTGATCAAACTTTGTGACCGACTTCACAACGCCAGGACCTGGGAATTCGTGCCTCCTGAGAAGGCTAGGAAGAAGGCCCAGGAGACTCTCGAGATATACGCTCCATTGGCACACCGGCTTGGTATCAACACCGTGAAGTGGGAGCTGGAAGACCTTTCCTTCGCGATTCTTTACCCAAAGGTTTACGAAGAGATCGTAAACCTGGTGCGCCAAAGGACACCGAAGCGTGCGGACTTCATAACCTCTGTGATCGACGCCATCGAGTCTGACCTTCGCGATGCGAAAGTTAAGGGCAAGGTTGACGGGCGCCCTAAGCAGTATTACTCGATCTATCAAAAGATGGTTGTTCGCGGTCGCGAATTCGACGACATCTACGACCTTGTTGGGGTTCGCGTCCTAGTGCCAACTGTCAGGGATTGCTACGCGATTCTCGGAGCGATTCACGCTCGCTGGAACCCAGTTCCGGGTCGTTTCAAGGA
Organism: Rhodoluna sp.; assembly: GCA_044372535.1. Taxonomy (GTDB): domain Bacteria; phylum Actinomycetota; class Actinomycetes; order Actinomycetales; family Microbacteriaceae; genus Rhodoluna. The sequence goes on along the minus strand of JBILRS010000033.1, from coordinate 1,804 downwards.
CTACATAGCGATGCCGAAGTTCAATCTTTACCAGTCTCTCCACACAACAGTTATTGGCCCGAATGGCCGACCGGTGGAGATCCAAATCCGCACGGTCGAAATGCATCAGCGCGCAGAGTTCGGCGTTGCTGCGCACTGGAAGTACAAGGAGCAAGCTGGCAAGGGAGAAGCCGCCAACTCAGACGAAGATCTCGCCTGGTTGAAGCATCTGACCGACTGGCAGGCCGAAACTAAGGATCCTGGTGAGTTCCTAGACTCTCTGCGGTTCGAAATCGGAGCAAAAGAGGTTTACGTCTTCACACCCAAGGGCAAGGTGATCGGCCTACCTGCGGGAGCAACCCCTGTCGACTTTGCCTACGCCGTGCACACCGAGGTCGGGCATAGAACCATGGGCGCGAAGGTCAACGGTCGCCTGGTGCCACTCGAGTCGCAACTTCATTCCGGCGATGTCGTCGAAATCTTTACCTCAAAAAACACCGAGGGTGGGCCTAGCAAGGACTGGGCAAATTTTGTCGCATCTCCTCGCGCAAAGGCCAAGATTAAGGCTTGGTTCTCTGCCGAACGCCGCGACGAGGCAATCGAGCACGGCAAAGATCAGATCGCCAAGTACATGCGCAAGCAGAACCTGCCTCTGCAGCGACTAATGTCTGCAGATAGCGTTTCAAAGCTGGCTTCCGACCTTAAGTACCCCGACGTTTCGGCTCTATACGCGGCAGTCGGCGAAGGTCACATCTCGGCACAATCAGTTGTAGAGCGGCTCACCGTTGGCTTGGTCGATGACGACGACTCGGACGACCACTTCCAACTACCAATTCGCCCCAGCAGCGCCAACCGCAACCGTTCAGACACCAGCGGTGTCATGGTGCGTGGCGACGATAGCGTCATGTCGAAGCTCGCAAGGTGCTGCACGCCGGTTCCTGGCGACGAGATCATCGGCTTTGTTACTCGCGGTAGCGGCGTCTCGGTGCACCGAGTTGACTGCAAGAATGTCGCAACGTTGAAGCTTGAGCCCGAGAGGATCATGGATGTTTCTTGGAGCGGGGGAGCGAACGCTCTGTTCTTGGTTCAAATCCAGATTGAGGCCCTCGACAGAGCCGGATTGTTGTCGGACGTGACCAGAGTTCTTGCCGAGCACCAAGTGAACATTCTGTCGGCCTCGGTTTCGACCAGAGCAGACCGGGTGGCCCTAAGTCGGTTCGTTTTTGAAATGGGAGACGCCGCTTTGCTAGACAGGCTGCTGAGCGCAGTGCGCAGAATTGAAGCGGTTTACGACGTCTACCGGGTCGCTAACAACTAGTTCTATTTGGCGACGGCTTCGAGCCAAGCCTTGCGTGCTGTAATTGACTCGGTGATCTCGGCAATTTTCTTCTTGTCGCCCTTTGCTGTGGCGGCGTCCAGTTCTTTCTGGAGCTTCGCAATCGCTTCTTCGAGCTTGATAGTCACGTCGTCCTTGCGAGCCTTAGCCGCAGGGTCGTTCGCTTTCCAGTGCTCGGCCTCAGCCTTGCGCACTCGAGCTTCGATTGCCTTCAGCTTGTCTTCGGTAGCACCAAACTGGTCACGAGAGACCTTTCCGGCCTTCTCCCAGCGGTCCTGAATGCCTGCGAGTAGCTTTTTCGCGCCCTGCAGGTCGCCCTCGGGGTCGATTGATTTGATCTCTTCGAGAAGAGCAATCTTGGCAGCGAAAGCCTCCGCCTGCGAAGCCGAAGCGACGGCGATCTGCTCACCCTTTGCGGCGTAAATTGTGTCGCCGGCAGCCTTGAATCGTGCCCAAAGACTATCGTCGAGCTTGCTGTTAGAGCGACCA
>JBILRS010000014.1:0-22138 GCA_044372535.1 Rhodoluna sp. | reverse complement strand
CGGGCGATCAACTCTTCGATTATGGCGACCATGCCGGGAATGTGAGCGGTGGCGTGAGGCTGATTTTCAACCGCGCAACCAATAGAGCTGTAAACGCTGTTGAAAATCGACTCGACCTCGACTGCTAGTTCTCGCCAGTCCCTGCCGAGTTCTTTGGCGTTGGCAAGCACCTTGTCGTCGATGTCAGTGACATTTCTGACCAGTTTGACCTCGTAGCCGTGCCCGTGGCGAAACCAGTTGGCAATTATGTCGAAGGCAACAGCGCTCCTGAGGTGGCCGACATGCGGAGCAGACTGCACGGTTGGGCCGCAGACGTAGATTCCGACTTTGCCAGGCACGAGGGGCTCGAAAGCGCGCACGCTTGCCGACTTGGAGTCATAGACACTTAGGCTCACTTTTCCAGCCTATCCGCGCGCTTTTTGATGAGCGCAGAGGCCACGACGGCGACTCCTTCTGTGTTGCCGAGGAAACCTAAACCATCGGTGGTGGTTGCGCTGATTGTGACTGGAGCGCCGAGCAACTCGGTGAGTGCGCTTTCAACAGCTTGGCGATGGGGTGCAACCTTCGGACGATTGCCGATGATCTGTGCCGAGACGTTGCCTACCTGCCAACCGGCGACATCGAGGAGGCGAAGGGTTTCGGTCAAGAAAACCGAACCGTTTGCCCCTGCAAACTCTGTGCGGTCGACTCCGAAGTTTGAGCCGATATCCCCGAGGCCCGCAGCAGAGAGCAGAGCATCAACGATTGCGTGGCTTAGGGCGTCTCCGTCTGAATGGCCGTCTAGACCGCGTTCACCCTCCCAAATGACCGTGCCGAGGTATAGCGGCTTGGATGAGTCGTCCGTGAATCGATGCGTATCGGTTCCGATGCCCGTCCGTGTTGGGGTTTCAAGATCCTCGGCGGTTGTGATTTTGTAGGCAGCGGCATCGCCGGCGACAAATCGAATCGTCGCGCCCGTCGACTGCATTAGCGCGGCGTCGTCGGTGAAGTCCTCGGTTACCTGGTCGTAGGCAGCAATCAGTTCACTCGATACGAAACCCTGGGGCGTCTGCGCGCGTCGAAGCTGACTGCGATCAACCGTTTCGCGAACCAGGTCGCCTTCAACGCGCTTGATTGTGTCAAACACTTCAAGCACCGGGACGGTGCCAACTCCAGACTCACGGACGGCATCGGCAACGCGATCGAAGAGGCTCGCTGGCGCTAGGGCGCGCGCGGCGTCGTGAACCAAAACTATTGGTGCGGTAACCGCGGCTAGGGCGTTTGCGATCGACTGTTGCCGAGTGGCTCCCCCGGCGACAACTTTGAAGTTGATTTCGCCAACCGAGTTCGCAACGAGTTCGGCAACCTCGGCAAGGTGGTCAGCTGGAGCGGCTATGACGATTTCCTCGAGCCCGCGGGCGCGACTAGCGCCAACTAGAGCGTGTTCAAGAATGGTTTTGCCCGAAAACTCGACGAGCGCCTTTGGCTTGCTCGCACCCAGGCGAACACCGAGCCCGCCGGCAACCAAAACCACCGCTAGATCCGGCGTCATGGCAGGTTAGTCCTTCTTGGTGGAGAGAACTTTTTCGACCTCGGCGGTTGCGGCTTCTTCGCTGATGCCACGAGCCAATGCCCACTCAGACTCAAGTACCTGACGGGCTTTTGCGAGCATGCGCTTTTCACCGGCCGAAAGGCCCTTGTCTTGATCGCGGCGCCAGAGGTCGCGAACGACCTGGGCCACCTTCATAACTTCGCCCGAGTCGAGCTTCTCGTTGTTGGCCTTGTAACGACGTGACCAGTTGGTTGGTTCTTCAACGAACTCTTCGCGCAGGCACTTCTTAACTTCTTTGAGCTGCTCGTCATCGATGACCTTACGAACTGGAACCTGACCTTCGTCGGCGCCAATCTTTGAAACTGGGATCCAGATCTGGAGCGAGGTGATTGCGACCTCGAGTCGAAGGTGTGGTTCTACTGCGCCGCGAAAAGCGCGGTCGGCGATTTCGACAATCTTTGCTGCACCGTGGTGCGGGTACATTACGGTCTTGCCCTTTTTGAGGTGAGCTGGGGTTGCCATTGAGTGAATTCCCTTCAGAAACACCAATTTTACCACAGACCCCAGTGTTTATAAAGGGTAAACTGGACGGGTCTGTTGCTCATGGAGGAATAATGAAGATCCGCAAAGTCACCTCAGCGCTTGCCCTGTCGGTAGCCGTACTCGTCGGCACAACCGGCTGTAGTCTCAGCGGAGATGTTGCCAGCATGCAGCAGTACACCCCGAGCGACGGTAGCCAGATCGACATCGGCAACGTCAAGCTCCGCAACTTCATTTACCTGACCGATGGCGTCAACGGCGGAAAGCTAATCGGCACCTTTGTGAACAACGAGAAGACCGACATCTCGTTCCAACTCGAGTACATTGACGGCGACGTCAGAGCCAAGACTCAGCCGATTTACATTCCGTCTGGTGAAACCCTTGGCCTCGGCTCAGCCGGCGACACAGAGGGCTTCGGCGTGACGTTGAACGCTCTGCCTGGCAGCAACGTGACAATGTGGGTTTCTATTGATGGCGCAACCGGCGTTGAGCTTGTCGTGCCAGTTCTAGACGGCACACTGGAGCAGTACGCTCCGTTCTTCGAAAACTAAGCTTCGAACTTATAGCCGAGACCACGCACGGTAATCACGTGCTGAGGTCTGTCTGAATCTGGCTCGATTTTGGTTCGCAAGCGCTTGATGTGCACGTCCAAGGTCTTGGTGTCACCGAAGTAGTTTGATCCCCAGACCCGCTCGATAATCAAGTGCCTTGGCAGCACTCGGTTCACATTGCGCATCAAGAGCTCGAGTAGTTCAAACTCCTTTAGCGGAAAGTTCTTCTTCTCGCCGTTGATTGTTACGACGTGGCGCTCAACGTCTAGCCTGACCGGCCCAGCGACCAAGATGTCTTCGTCATCTACAACAGGCTCGGTTCTACGGCTAAGCACCTTGTTGATTCGAGCAATGATCTTTGACGAGGACGCCAACTTGGTGATGTAGTCATCGGCACCAATTTCGAGACCCACGACCTCGTCGGTCTCTGAATCCTTGGCGGTCAGCATGATGATCGGGACGTTGGAGGTCTGGCGGATGGTTCGGCAGACCTCATTGCCACTGAGCCCGGGCAACATTAGGTCGAGAAGAATGAGATCTGGGTTTGAATCAGCAAATCGTGCCAGAGCTTCGTGCCCATCGGCAGCGAGCACTACCTGGTGCCCCTCTTTAGGAAGCAGAATCGCTAAAGTTTCTCGGTATGACTCTTCATCTTCGACGACCAGGATTTTAGCCATTAGAAACCTTCTTCTTCGCTACTAACTTTCTATCGGCAAGAGGTAACCGCAAGGTAAACGTGGAGCCAATTCCGAGTTTTGATGAGAGTCGAATTTCACCCAGGTGAGAGGTTATTACGTGCTTCACGATACTGAGTCCCAGGCCTGTGCCGCCGGTTTCGCGAGAACGTGCCGGGTCGGTGCGATAGAAGCGCTCGAAGATTCGCTTCTGGTCTTCTTTCGAGATGCCGACTCCGCTGTCGACCACCTTGATCTCCGCGACACTGCCGTTCTTGGCGAGTGATACTCCGACCTTGGAGCCGATCGCCGAGTAAACAATCGCGTTCTCGACGATGTTCTTGATTGCTACCGCGAGCATCTCTTCGTCGCCGATCACGCGAAGCCCCTTTTCGCTCAGGTACTCGATCTTTACTTTTCTGCTCTCGGCCTTGAATGCGTTGCGGTCGATGGCTTCGCGCACCACCGGGTCAAGGTCGACGAGCTCGGCGGTGAGGATAGTTTCGGTCGCCTGAATTCTTGACAGCTGGATGATGTCTTTTACGAGTGCACTGAGGCGCTTCGATTCTTTGAGGACCTTCTCTGAGAACTTCTGCACCAACTCGGCATCGCCGGTGTTGTCGAGGATTGCCTCGGAGAGAAGCCCGATTGCGCCGACCGGGGTCTTGAGCTCGTGCGAGATATTCGCCATAAAGTCGCGGCGAGTGTCATCGAGGCGCTTGGACTCGGTTTTATCGTCAACGATCAGTAGCACGCTGCCAGCGCCGAGCTCAACGGCCCTGGCCCTGACGAAAAGCTTCTTGGCACCCAAAATGCCGGCGTCGAGCTCAATTTCGGCGACCTGGACGACGCCCGAACCTCTAGCGGTGTTTACGAGCTCATCAAGCCCCTCGTGAGCCAAGTTGCGGTCGCGAATCAACCCCATGGCGAGGGCGCTGGTTGTTGCCTTGACGACGCTGTTTTTTGCGTTCAGCACGATACCCGCTTCGGCCAGAACCTCGAGAAGTTCGGCTGCGCCGTCTGAAATGACCGGAGGCTCTTCTGGCTTGACCTGGGACTGCCGGCGGAACAAGAAAACCAGAGTTCCCATAAGGGCCATGCCAAGCACAAACGCGAGAGGAATCCACCAAAAGTTCACGCTTTAAGGGTAACCGCAGTCGAAACTATTTTTCTCGGGGTTAAGTGTTTGTTTGGTAATCGTTTACTTTGCACTGAGAATGTTTAAGCAAGATACAGAACAAAAAGGATTCCTTATGCGCGAAGTGTTTCAGAATGAACTGAAAGAAGTTCAAGACCGACTAGTCGAGATTGCTTCTGACGTGACCAACGTCATGAAGAACGCGACGCTTGCATTCACCACCTCGGACGTCACCGTGGCCGACCAAGCGATCGCCAGCGCCGACGCAATCAGCGAGAAGGCTCTGACCCTAGACGAACTTGTTATTAGAATCCTTGCCCGCCAGTCTCCGGTTGCTCGCGACCTTCGCGTGCTAGTTTCGGCTCTGCGAATGAGCGCATCGCTCGAGCGTATGGGGGCGCTAGCCTCACACATTGCCCAGATTGCAAGGTTCCGTTTTCCCGGCTCAGCGATTCCCGCTGCCCTCAAACCAGTCTTCGAGGAGATGGGCGCACTTGACGTTGAACTTGCCAAGAAGATTACAAAGTTGCTTGCCAGCCCCGACGTCGATGTCGCTCGAGCCATCCAGGCCGAAGATGAGCGAGTGGACGAACTACACCGTGGAGTTTTCGAGACCGTCCTCGCCGATTCATGGCAAGAAAACGCAATGTTTACCGTAGACGTGACTCTTGCCAGCCGCTACCACGAACGCTTCGCAGATCACGTGGTCGACATTTCGTCAAAGGTTAGCTACCTAACCACCGGCGAGTGGTCTGAGCAGAACTAACTACTTTTTGTTGCCCTGAGCGGCAACCGCGGCCGCTCCGGCAGCAGCAGCTTCGGGGTCTAGGTATTCGCCGCCAGCCACTAGAGGCTTGAAGTTCTCGTCCAGTTTGTAAACCAGTGGGATTCCGGTCGGAATGTTCAGTTCGGCGATGTCCTCGTCACTAATGCCATCGAGGTGTTTTACCAGCGCGCGCAGAGAGTTGCCGTGAGCGGTAACCAAGACTGTTTTGCCGCTGATTAGGTCGAGCTTGATCTCGTCTTCCCACAGCGGAAGCATGCGAACTAGGACGTCCTTCAGGCACTCTGTCTTCGGGATCTCGGCGAGGCCGGCGTATCGCTCGTCGTGAGCCTGGGAGTATTCGTCGGCGTCATCAATCGGCGGTGGTGGCACGTCGAAAGAGCGACGCCAAATCTGAAACTGCTCTGCTCCGTATTCGGCCAGCGTCTGAGCCTTGTCTTTGCCCTGCAGGGCTCCGTAGTGGCGCTCGTTTAGGCGCCAGTCGCGCTTCACGTCGATCCATGAGCGCTCGGCGGCATTCAGCGCAATGTGTGCGGTGTTGATGGCTCGCTTGAGTCGCGAGGTGTAAAGCAGTTCTGGCTTGAGCCCGCTCTCGGCAAGTAGTTCGCCAGCGCGGTGAGCCTCTGCTCGACCCTGATCGCTGAGATCGACATCGACCCAGCCGGTGAAGAGGTTTTGCTGGTTCCAGGTGCTGTTGCCGTGACGGAGCAGGATGAGGGTGTATTTGTGAGCCATGACTTAAGTTTAGAGCGTGGCTAAACCTATCGGCTCTGTGACGCGTGGCACGACCAACCCAAATCGGTTGCGTCGGGTCGACCGCTACATCGCCGCGCTGCCGGTTCTCAAGCAGTCGAACCCGGTAGTCGTTGACCTCGGCTTTGGGGCCAGCCCGATTACGGTAGTCGAACTGCGGTCAAGGTTGATCAAGGTGAACCCCAATGTGCGCGTCGTCGGAGTCGAGATCGAGCGTGAGCGCGTCGAAAGAGGGCTCGCAATTGCCGAACTGGGCCTTGACTTCACCCACGGCGGCTTCGAGACTCCCCTGCCCACTGGCCTGGAGTCGGCAACCGTGATTCGCGCATTCAACGTGCTTAGGCAATACGACGAGTCTGAGGTGTCGGCAGCCTGGCAGCTCATGCAGTCTCGGTTAGCGCCGGCTGGCCTCTTGGTCGAGGGAACCTGCGACGAGATCGGCCGCCTGAGTTCATGGATCACTCTCGATACCGAGCAGCCGCTCTGGTTCACGATTTCGCTGCGCCTCAGCGGACTCGAGCAACCTAGCAAGGTTGCTGAGCGCCTCCCGAAAGCGCTAATTCACCACAATGTTGCCGGTGAGAGAATCCACGATTGGTTGTCGGCGATCGATAAGGCCTGGGCGATGCAATCTTCGCTTTCATCCTTCGGTGCCATTCAAAGATGGCTGGCTACCTGCGAGCAGTTGGTTGCTGAGGGTTGGCCGGTGCAGCTCGACCGCAAGCGTTGGAAGCTCGGTGAAATTACCGTTGCCTGGTCGGCGGTGAAACCCTAGATTTCAGGCAGCTCTTCACGAGCGTCTTCTTCGCTCATGCCGCTCGCGCAGAGCAGGTCCACGAGCATTGGTCGCAGCAAGAGGACAACCGATGCCTCACGAATCTGGTCGGCAAGGCCAAACTTCTTGGGGTCCAACTGATGCATTACGACGAGAAAAACCTCTTGAGCCTCGGCCAGTGATTCTGGCTCTCGCAAACCCTTTTCTAGCAGGTTGGCGCCCACCAAGAGTTGCTCGAATAGGTCGGCTAGGTGCGGGCGCTTCTGACCATCTCGTAGCAAGAAATCGATTCGCCTCGCTACCACTCGCAGATTTCGGGTGGCGAGATCCATGCCGCGCATGAGGCGCACCTGACCGCGGAGCTCGTCGCGATACTTGATCAGGAAAGGCGAAACTCGACTGATTGAAATCGCGCTGTCGAGCGATAGGCGCCAGTTATCGATCAGTGGCTGAGTGCGTCTTACCTGCCTCAGGGTCTCATCGGCGACAGCCGTGTTCACATCACGAGTTGCCGTCATCAGTGCTTCAAGGCTTCCGGTGAATACCTCGAAGAGTTTCCCCGCATCTTTTCGAGCGATACCCCTAGGGTCGCGAGGAATCAGAGCGGTTACCAGCAGTGCAATCACACCACCGACGATTCCGTCGAGAGACCGCGTGTAAACCCCGCCGGGCGGAGCCTGCAAAAGCTGCACGAGCATGGCCTGGATTCCGACCGTCAGAGCAAAGGAAGCGCTGCCGCTGATGAACCGGGCTAGCAGTAGGCAGATTAGGAGCGTTACCGCCATCTGCGCAAGCCCAGGGCCAAAGGCGAGCAACATGGACTCCGACAGCGCAATGCCGGTAATCATTCCAATCGCGGTTTCAAGCACCCTTCGCGGGCGAGCGTCTCTAGTGAATCCAAGAGCGGTGATCGTCACGGTAACCGAGAGCAGTGGCACTTCGTGCCCAAGGACCCAATGCGAGAAGGAGTAACCACAGGCTGCGGCAAAGATGATTTGCAGAATGGGAACAATTGAGTCGAGCACCCGAGCGAGCGCTTCTTTGAGGTTCCACTTGATGTTCATCGGCGCGAATTCAACTCACTGCGCGGTGGCAGGTTAGCCGCCTTGCCAGCACTCGCTGGCACGATCACTTCTTGCGATGCCGAAACTGGCCCAACCATGAGCAGGGCATCCTCCGGCACCGAGCGAGAGAGCACCGCTAGCGCGATTGGGCCCATGTCAAAATGCTGTGCGACGGAGGTGACTCTTCCGACGACCTTTTCACCGAGGGTCACTTCGGTTTCCTCGGGCAACAGGTGGTTCGAGCCATCAAGATGCAAAAATGTGAGTCGGCGCGGAGGGTGACCGAGGTTATGCACCTTGGCGACAGATTCTTGACCGCGGTAGCAACCCTTTCTCAGGTGCACGGCGGTAGAAAGCCAGTCGAGTTCGTGCGGTAGCGTGCGATCATCAACCTCGGTCAGTTGTCTTGGGCGGTGAGCCGCGACCCGCAGGGCTTCGGCTGCGTCCATCGGCACGATTTCAAGGGCTGGTGCTTCAGCAAGGATGTGCTCGCGAGCGTTGTAGGCGGGGTGACTGGCGGCGTAACTGACGCCACCTTCGACAACCGATGACCAAGGGTCAACCCAGGTAAGACCGAAATCGGTGCCGACGCCAAAAAATACCTTGAGTTCCGGGTGCGAAACAATTTCGACTTTGCTCCTGAAAATCATCTTCTCGAGCCACGCCACTAGCCCGTCGAGGGTTGCCGATTCAACAATCGCCCAGGTTCGTTCGCCATCTTCGATGAGGTGCAGCACGTATTCGATATGCCCCTGCGGGTCTAGTTGCAGAGCCTCGGCGCTGTCGCCAGCCGCCATTCCGGTTAGTTCTTGAGAGAGGATCGAGTTCAACCAATTGAGTCGGTCTGTGCCCTCAATGGCTAGCACCGAACGATCGGTCAGCTCGGCGAGCGCTTTACCCTCGGCGAGCGCCCGCTGCTCAAGCAAGGGGTTCGGCATTAGCTAACCCGTTCGAGGCGAGCGGAGGCGTGTGATTTGAGGTCTTCGCCCGGTAAGGCGATGTCCCAGGCCCAGAGCAGTGCCCCCTCAACCAAACCGTAGATCCGAGTGCTGTGGCGGTAAGTTTTTGCGCCTTCAAAGGCAACACCGTGAGCACTGGCTAGATGGATCTGCGCCTGCTTGACGTAGCCCTTGTAAAGCTCGGCAACACCACCTGGGTGCAGGGTCGAGACCTCAATGTCGAAACCCTTGGTGTCGTTGCGGTAGCGCTCCAGATCTTCGTGGGTCTGAATAGTCGATTCGCCAACGCCAGGCACCAGTGCTGGTCCGTGGTCAAAGTCCTCGCGGGGTCTCGCGATTCGCCAGTAGCCGATTTCGCTCGGCAGTTGGGTTTTTGCCTCGTCATCGAGTGTGTAGGTGGCCACATATGTAAGTGCATTCTGGCCGTCATGCGAAAACTCTATGCGCTGGCGGAACTCGTACTCTTTGTCGTTTGCGACCATGACGCCAGAACCCTCCCAAGCGCCAATAAGGAACGAGAGTGGGGTTAGCTCAATCGGCAAACCCTCGGGGAGTTCGAACAACTACTTCTGCCCCTTGAAGAGCTTGTAGACAACGAGAAAAGAGATTGCCCCGATGGCCAGAGCAGCCAGAACTAGCAAGCCGGTGAAGAAAATTTCTGCTGAGAAGATCATGCCGATATTTTACCTTGGGAACAGGAGAACGAAGACGCTGGCGATTGCCAACATCAGGTACGAACCGCCAGCAACGTAGACCAGTTTCTTTACGAAACCCACGTAGCCGGTAAGAAAGAGATGGATCATCGAGACCAGCGCGATGGATCCCGCCAAAATTGCCCCAAAGCTCGCGAGAGTCGTTGCTCCACTCGTGCTCAGCGAGACGACAAGCGTGGCTGCAGCAACCAGCAACCAAATGCTGATGATCTCAATCCATCCACTCTTCACAGTTACATTGTGTCAAACCTGAGCCTTTACACTTGATAAATCAGTCTTTTAGGAGAGAAATGGCCCACCTCCTCGTTTTGTCGGCAAATGCCGGTAGCGAGGTTTTGCCTGCTCTAAGCCTTCTGCCGCACAAGATCCGCGAGATCGAGGCCTCCCCCGCAAACATCGTCAATGCACCCTCACATGATCTTGTTTTTCTAGACGCCAGACGCGACTTGGCAGGCGCAAAGTCGCTGGCTAGGGTTATGCGCACCACCGGCCTCTCGGTTCCGCTAATCGTTGTGGTCACCGAAGGTGGGCTCGCAGCGATGTCTAGTGAGTGGGGCGCCGATGACATCGTGCTCGAGACCGCTGGCCCCGGCGAAATCGATGCTCGAATTCGCCTCGCACTCAGCCGCCAAAAGGGTGAATCAAACGACGAGTTGATCACCTCGGCAGGCGTGGTTATTGACGAATCCAGCTACTCGGCGAGAGTGGATGGCAGACCGATGGACCTCACCCTGATTGAGTTCGAACTGCTCAAATACCTGATGCAGCACCCTGGCCGAGTGTTTTCTCGTGCACAACTATTAAGCGAAGTTTGGGGTTACGGTTACGCTGGGGAAACCCGAACCGTGGATGTTCATATCAGAAGGCTTCGCGCGAAGCTGGGTGACAGAGGCGGTTTGATCGGCACCGAGTATGGCCGCGGCTACCGATTCAACCTGCTGAAAGACGAAGAGAGCTATGTCAGATGAAACCATGGCAATCACTCTGCCCGAGCCGAGTGATCTGCCAAACGACCGCTTTCTTGACCGCGAGCTTTCTTGGCTGGCCTTCAATCAGCGCGTCCTAGAGTTGGCCGAAGACCCTGAGCTTTACCTTCTAGAAAGAGTGAACTTTCTCAGCATTTTCTCGTCAAACCTCGACGAGTTCTTCATGGTTCGAGTCGCTGGCCTAAAGCGCCGCATCGCTACCGGGCTCGCAACAGTCGCCGCCTCCGGCAAGAGCCCCGAAGAAGTGCTCGACTCGATTCGAGAGACCGCCCATGAGCTTCAGTTGCGCCAGGCCAAACTGTTTCGTGACGAAATCGAGCCCGCGCTCCACCAGCACGGCATTCAGGTTGTCCGCTGGGGCGCACTAAACGAGACCGAGCGCCAGAGCCTCAACGAGTACTTCTACAACCAGATCTACCCTGTGCTCACCCCGCTCGGCGTTGACCCAGCACACCCGTTCCCTTACATTTCGGGGCTTTCGCTCAACATCGCCGTGGTTTACCGCAAACTCGAAGACGGCACCGAGCAGTTCGCCCGAGTAAAGGTGCCACCGCTACTTCCACGTTTCGTTCGCATTCCGGGCGAATCGGGCACGGGCAACTACAGGTTCCTGCCAATCGAAGAGCTCATCGGCGAGAACCTGGGCGAGTTGTTCCCGGGCACCGAGATGCTCCAGCACCACCTGTTCCGAGTGACTCGAAACGAAGACCTAGAGGTCGACGAAGACGAAGGTGAAAACCTGCTCATTGCTCTCGAGCGCGAATTGCTTCGTCGCCGCTTCGGCCCACCGGTTCGCCTTGAAGTCGCCGAGGACATGAACCCCGAAGTCCTTGACCTGCTGGTGCGCGAACTAGACATCAGCGACGATGACGTCTACCACCTTCCGTCCTTGCTAGATCTAACCGGCCTGACTCAGATCGCGGCTATCAAAAAGGCCGACCTGAAGTTCCCGCCGCACCCTGTCGTCACCAACCGATTCCTTTTGCCCGGCGAAGACGATAAGCCGAGCATTTTCAGGGCTATTCGCGAGCGAGACATCCTCCTTCACCACCCATACGAATCCTTCGCGACCAGCGTCCAAGCCTTCTTGGAGCAAGCCGCCGCCGACCCAAAGGTCCTGGCAATCAAGCAGACCCTCTACCGCACCTCCGGTGACTCGCCCATCGTTGATGCGCTAATCGCTGCAGCCGAGGCCGGCAAGCAGGTCTTGGCTCTGGTTGAGATCAAGGCGCGATTCGACGAGCAAAACAACATCACCTGGGCCAGAAAACTTGAGCAGGCTGGCGTGCACGTGGTTTACGGAATCGTGGGCCTGAAGACCCACTGCAAGCTCTCGCTGGTGATTCGCCAGGAGGGCAACCAACTTCGCCGCTACTGCCACATCGGAACCGGAAACTACAACCCGAAGACCGCCCGCTACTACGAAGACTTAGGGCTTCTGACCGCGCGCGAAAGCGTGGGTGAAGACCTGACTCGTCTGTTCAACCAACTGTCGGGCTATGCGCCAGACGCAACCTTCAAGTCGCTTCTTGTCTCACCCGGCAGCGTGCGGCAGGGTCTTATCGAGCGAATCGAACGTGAGATAGCCAATAAAGAGGCAGGCAAGCCGGCGCGCATTCAAATGAAGATGAACTCGCTGGTTGACGAACAGATCATCGACGCCCTCTATCGCGCCGGCCGAGCGGGTGTCCCTGTTGAAATCCTTGTTCGCGGCATGTGCGCATTGAAACCCGGAGTGCCAGGTTTGAGCGAAAGCATCAAGGTTCGCAGCGTACTTGGCCGTTACCTCGAGCATTCGCGCATTTTCAGCTTCGCAAACGACGGCAACCCCGAGTACTTCATCGGCTCTGCCGACATGATGCACCGAAACCTCGACCGAAGAGTTGAGGCTCTGGTTCGAGTCGTTCAGCCGGATCACATGAAAGACCTCGACGCGATCTTTGCAATGGCGATGAGCGACGAAACCTCGTCTTGGCACCTTGAGAGTTCAGGCAACTGGACTCGACACAAGACCAGCAAGGACATTCAGAACGAGCTGATGCGCGACATAGCCAGCCGCAGGGGCGTGCGATAGACATGACCATTTATGCTGCCGGTGCGATCTGCTGGCGTGAAGAAAAAGGCCGCCTGCTGGTCGCCGTGATTCACCGCGCTCGTTACAACGACTGGGGTTGGCCAAAGGGCAAGGTTGACCCGGGCGAGACGCTTCCGGAGACTGCGGTTCGCGAAATCAAAGAAGAGACCGGGCTTTCTATCAAGCTCGGCGTGAAGCTTGGCGAACAGAACTACAAACTTTCTAACGGAAAAGATAAGGTCGTGCACTACTGGGCGGCCAAGGTAACGAAGCCGGCGCTAAAGGCGACTAAGTTCAAGCCTTCCGAGGAGGTTGCCAAGGTTGACTGGCTCACACCAGAAGAAGCCGAGACGCTACTCAGCTACGACCATGACAAAGAGTTCCTCAACAAGCTAGTCGAGTATCACTCAAGAGACCTGCTTGACACCAAACCGTTCATTGTTCTGCGTCATGGCAAAGCGACACCTCGCGATAAATGGTCTAAGGGTGAAGAAACCAGACCCTTACTAGCAACCGGCAAGAAGCAGTCGAAGGCGCTTACCCGCCTGCTGCCTGCCTGGGGTGCGAAACGCATCGTATCGAGCCCCTGGGAGCGTTGCCGGTCAACCGTTGCGCCTTACGCTCAAGCCTTCCGCCGCGAGGTGGAGTACAGCGAGCATCTAACCGAAGCTGGAAACAAGAAGACCCCGGCATCAACGCTCAAAGTGATCCACAAACTGATCCAGGACGGCCGCTCGACGATTGTCTGCACGCACCGACCGGCGCTACCAACAGTCCTTGAAGAAGTGGCAAAGTACCACCCAGAAGAGAAACTCGAACTGCTTGAGAACGGCAAGTCAATCAAGCCGGGGCACTTTCTTGTAATTCACCTCACCAAACCTGCCCCCGGCAGGAATCGAAAAGTGGTTTCTGTTGAAACCTACGGACCTCTGGAGGCAAAGTGAACGATTTCAGCGAATGGATCGAATCTCGCAACAAGCAGTGGAGCAACCCAGCTGGTTTTCTTGCGGTTACCGGGATGCACTGGCTGAGCGAAGAACCGCAAACCTTCTCAGACGTCAGTGGCAAATGGTGGGCTATCGGCCACAACGTTTATGCCACCCGTTTTGAGGGTCACGATGAAGAACAAACCTGGTCAATCGAGCCGACCTCAGAACTAATGGTTCCGATGACCGGTGGCGTGCTTGAAATAGCCAGCCGCGGGGGCAATCTCGCTCTTCGACCAAGACTCGCCAACAGCAAAATGTTTGAGCACTTCAAAGGTGTGGTCACCTTTGACTACGACCCCAAATTCAAAGTCGTCGCGACCCTCGAAAAGAACGCCCGCGAGGTGGCAATCGACTCGGTGATTGGTGACATTGGCCTCTCCATGGATGCTGTCGGTGTCCTGAGTTTTGAGCTCAATGGCGAACAACAGCAACTCACCGCCTTCAGCCGCCCAAACCCCGAACTTCTTTCAATCATTTTCAGAGACGCCACCAGCGGCAAAGAGACCTACGGAACAGGGCGCAACGTCACCGCCAAGCACCTCGAAGGCGACAAATGGGAGATTGACTTCAACAAGTCGGGCAACTACCCGTGCGCCTACACCGACTTCGCCACCTGCCCGGTTGCCCCATTCGAGAACCACTTGACCGTGGCGATCAGCGCGGGCGAAAAGACGCCAACCTTCAAGAGCACGGTCGACGGTGTCGTTACGCGCTAACCGCCTAGCAACCTTCGGGCTGCTTGCGGTTTCTGCCAGCTGGGGCATCGCCTTTGTCTGGATGAAAGACGCCATCAACGAGCAACCTTTCTTTGACTTCTTGGCAGTTCGATTCACGCTCGCGGCACTTGTGATGATTGCCGTGCGCCCAAAGACTCTGCGAAACATGAACCTCGGCTTGGTTTTGCGCGGCGGCGCCCTCGGAGTCGTGCTCGGCATCGCCTATGTGGCGCAAACAATTGGCCTCGAGCAATCAACAGCAGCGATAACCGGGTTTTTCACGGGTCTCTACGTGGTGCTCACTCCCCTGCTCGCCTACTTCTTACTCAGGCAGCGACTGAGTTTCAAGGTCCTCATCGGTGTCGTCCTAGCAACCGCGGGTTTGGCGCTGATCTCACTAGACGGGCTGACCTGGGCCAGCGGAATCGTGCCGCTTCTAATCTGTGCACTGCTCTACGCCTTGCACATCGTTGGCCTCGGAGCGTGGAGCAAGGGCCTCGACAGCTACGCCCTGACCGTCGTGCAACTGATCGGAGTCGCGATCGTGTGCTGGATTGGCGCACTGCCTGACGGCTTCACCCCTCCGCCAAACCTCAACGTCTGGGGAGCGGTGGCCTTCACCGCGCTGTTTGCTACAGCTGCCGCGTTCTTTATTCAAACGTGGGCGCAATCAATCATGGACGCGTCCCGAGTCGCCATAATTCTCACCACCGAGGTCGTCTTCGCGGCCGGTTTCGCCTATGCGGTAGGTCAGGAGCCAGTGCGTGCCCTGACCGTGATTGGTGGCCTCGTAATGGTGACAGCGATGCTAATCGTTGAATGGCCGAGCAAGAAGACCAAACCCGGCATAGTTCAACTCGGCACCGACCCGATGACGCATTAGCCTTTTCGCATGGCAATCCTCGCAATCGACGCTGGCACGACGGGAATCACCTGTGTTCTGGTCGGTCACAACGGCGGCATCCTCGCGCAGGGTTACCAAGAGTTCGAGCAGCACTACCCTCAGCCGGGTCGGGTCGAGCATATTCCCGAGCAAATTTGGGCAGCCACTCTCTCGGCCGTGAAACAAACCCTCGACGGAGCAGCCGAAGCACCAACCGCAATAGGCATCACCAACCAGCGCGAAACCCTGGTGCTCTGGGACAAAACCACTCTGCAATCGGCAAGACCCGCAATCGTTTGGCAAGATCGCCGATCCGTTGAACTGCACATGGACGAGAGCCGGGTCAAAACACTGACCGGCCTCCCACTCGACCCGTACTTCACCTCATCGAAGCTGCTCTGGGTCAAGCGCAACGAACCCGAGGTTTGGGCCGGTGTTGAACAGGGACGCACCGCAGCAGGGACAATCGATTCGTACCTGATCGCGAGGATGTCCGGTGGTCGCCATCACATCACCGATGCCTCAAACGCCTCTAGAACACAGCTCTACAGCCTCGAAACCGGCGAATGGAGCGACGAGCTACTCGCCCTGTTTGAAGTGCCAAAGCACGCGCTGCCGAGAATCGTCTCGAGCTATGGCCAACTCGCAGACACCATGCCGGAGGCATTTCTGGGCCTAAACCTGCCAATAACGGGTATCGCTGGCGATCAACAAGCCGCCCTGTTCGGGCAGTGCGCCTTCGAGGCTGGCGACGCCAAGTGCACCTACGGCACCGGAGCATTCCTTCTCAAGAACACCGGCAACAAGATCGAAATCGCCCCACAGCTGCTCTCAACGGTCGCCTGGCAACACCCCAACGGGAAACGCCAGTACGCGCTCGAGGGCTCAACCTTCGTCGCCGGCGCTGCTGTGCAGTGGCTGCGTGACGGGCTCGGCATCATCGATAGCGCCGAAGAAGTCGAAGCGCTGGCCGCTGAATCCTCCGAAGGTGTCATCTTCGTGCCAGCACTCACCGGGCTCGGTGCACCATTCTGGAACCCAGAGGCGCGAGGCGCACTAAGCGGGCTAACCCGAGGTTCGACCAAGCGGCACATCGCCCGAGCAACCCTCGAAGGCATCGCAATGCAGATCTTCTGCGTCTTCGACCTAATGGGAGAACTGAAGAGGCTCAGAGTCGATGGCGGGGCAAGCGCCAACAACCTTTTGATGCAGATTCAGTCAGATCTGCTACAGGCCCCGGTCGAACGACCGACCCATCTGGAAGCCACCGCAATAGGGGCCGCCTACCTTGCCGGTCTCGGCAGCGGTTTTTGGTCAAGCCAAGAGCAACTTCAAGGGCTCAACCCGATTAGAGCGACCTTCAACCCGGGCAACAAAGACGCCGACCTCATCGAACGCTGGGTTAGAGCAGCTAAGGCTATTTGACCAAGTTGGTCGAGTAGATCTCAAAACTGCCGGCGGGCAAGATGAACTTGTAGTTCGAAGTCAGCTTCACCTTCACGCCGTTCGAGTACTTGTAATAAGTGCCGGCACTTGAACCAAGCGGAACAGTGCTCCGCTGAGTCGAATCCGTTAGGTTCACGACAACGACAACCTTGTTCGCGCCGCGAACCCTGGTAAAGCTGAGCACATCGTCGGTTGAGCCAGAAAGCTGAGTGAAGGTTCCGCCGTAAGCACCATTGCGGAGAGCCGGGTTCTTTGTCTTCAACGCAATCAACTTGCGGTAGAACTCGGTGGTTGTCGACTTCGTCCATACGATTGGGTCGGATTCGAAGAACGCCAACCTGCGGTTGAGTGCAATCTCTTGCCCGTTATACATCAGTGGCATTCCAGGGAACGTGAAAGTCAGAGCCGCAAAGCGCTTCACGTAACCGCCAAGCCGCTCGTATTCGGTGCCGTTCCACGAGTTCTCGTCGTGGTTGGTGATGAAGTTGACCGGGAAGGTGCCGCGTGGGTAGAGCATCGCGGTCTGATCCAACGGGCGACTAAACGAGTTCGCGTCGCCGCCTCGGCTGGCAAAGTCATTGAACGCCCCGAGCATCGACCAACCATAGTTCGAAACGAATGCGCTCTGCAGGTGCGAGTAGTCCGACTGGTTCTCTGAAAGCATGAATAGTGGCTTGATGGCCTGAAGCTTCGCGTTGGTGTCTTCCCAGAAGTCCGTCGGCACACCGCCAGCAAAGTCACAACGGAACCCATCGATGCCGGTTGCGGTCACCCAGTACTTCATCGCGTTGAACATCGCGGTTCGAAGCGCTGGGACGTCGTAATTGAGGTCGGCGACATCTCGCCAGTCCTGGTTCGGCTGAATCTGGCCGTTCACCACGTCGTACCACTCAGGGTTGGTGGTAGTCCAAACATTGTCTAGACCCGAATGGTTGCCCACCCAGTCCAGGATGATGTGAAAGCCCTGCTTGTGTGCTTCGGTCACCAAAGACTTGAACTCCGTCAAGGTGCCAAATTCCGGATTCACCTGGGTGTAGTTCTTGATTGCGTAAGGTGAACCCAGCGAGCCCAAACGTCCGCGCTGCGAAATTGGCTGAATAGGCATCAACCAGAGAATCTTGACTCCAAGAGACTTCAGGCGCGGAAGCTGAGCCTTCAACCCATTGAACTTCTTACTCCCAGTCGAGAACTGGCGGAGGTTCACCTCATACATCGTCGCGTCCTGCGCCCAGGTCGGCATGACCGGCTTCTTTAGGGTGACTGCCTGCGGCTGAATCACCGAGTTCGAGCTGCTAACGGCAACGCTCGGTGAAACAACTCCGAGGATCACACCCAGTGAGGCAATCAGTAGGACGGCAAGTTTACGCATACCCCCATTCAACAGCACGAAAATTGATTGAAACCACCAGGGCGTCTAGCGAAGGTCAGTAGTTTTCTGTGAATCCTCTGCGAGAGCAGGGAATAAGTACTTTTCGGTGATTATTGTTTATTTAATTCGCTTTTGTACCAATGGCAGGGAGGGTAAAAAATGAAGAGAATGCTTGGTTTGTTGCTGAGTGTGCTGCTTTCTAGCGCCCTTCTTTCTGCCGCTTCTCCAGCCTCTGCGACGAATGAGAACGATTGCACAATCATCGGAACCAAGAATGCCGACGTGCTCACCGGAACCGAAAAACGCGATGTAATTTGTGCCGGTGCCGGTGCAGACAAGATTTTTGCCCTGGGTGGCAACGACATCATCAGAGCGGGAGCGGGTAACGACGTTATCTACGCCGGAGCTGGAAATGACGCGGTACTTGGCGAAGCCGGAAACGACAGCATCGCTGGAGCAGAAGGCGCAGATAAACTCAGCGGCGGTGACGGTGTAGACAAAGTAACCGGCGGTCCCGGCGAAGACGTTCTCCAGGGTGGCGCAGGCAACGATAACCTCTCGGCAGGCAACGGCGCCGACCTAATCGATGGCGGCAAAGGTAAAGACATAATCTATTCCGGTTACGGTTACGACCTTTGCAACTCCGATCCAGCCGATGTGAGAATGGACACCTGCACCTTAGACAGCAAAGGTCCAAAGTTTGGGGCTGTCCCAATGGTGGTCAGGCAGGTCCAAGCTGGAACCCTGGCCGTCTTCACCGTGAATGTGAGCGACGTGGCGACCGTGGACGCGGTCTACGGATCCATTGGCGGAGCCCCGGGTTGGATCACCGAATGGTGTGGATTCCGGATACCAACAGAGCTAGCGTCAGGGTCCGTAAAATCGGGAACCTACAAACTGAGCTGCACTGTGCCACCCACTGCAGTTAACGACAACTACACGCTGTTTGTCGGCGCTGTAGACATGATGGGTCACACCTCAGAGCAGAGAATAGCGTTTGAAGTTGTCGGCGGATCGTCAGACAACCGCACGCCGACCGTGAACAAAATTGAGCTGCCGGCCTCTGTTAACCCAGGCGAGAACTTCGTTATTCGGGTCGAGGCAACCGATGACTCCGGAGTCGCAGGTATCTACATTTGGTTCCTGCTCGAGGGCGGCGGTTTCAGCAATGAGAACGGTCTTCACGCAAAAGGCTCCGAACCTCGAGTGATTAGCCAGACCGAAACGGTGGCACTCTTTGAGCAGGGTTACCTGTTCGGTGACAACGCACCTTTGGGTACATATAGAGTTTGGATCAGCGTGCGCGATGGAGTCGGCAACCGCGAGTTCTATGACTCGGGTCAAACCATTAATCTCACCAAATAGAGATTTCGAGTTGGATACCAGCCCTAGGTTAGACTTTGCTGGTGCATAAAGCCTCGGCTTTTCGCTCATGGGCCTCTAGCTCAGTTGGTTAGAGCAACGGACTTTTAATCCGTGGGTCGTCGGTTCGATCCCGACGGGGCCTACCAAGTGAAAACCCTCGCCAACATTTGGGGCGAGGGTTTTCTAGCTCTCAATTCATGAAGTTTTTGCCAGTTGAGATTATTTGTCCCGCTTAGAAGCTCATCCTCGCCAACGTTCTACATCTCGCAGAAGAACGCTGATAAATTGTATTTCAGTGCCCAGATCGAAAGAGAATCGCAATGCAATTCAAGGTTTCACTGCAAGAAGCGAAGGTGCTTGCCCAAGCGGCTTACTCGGCTGTGGTAACCATCGGATTTAGCTATCTGATTGGCCTAGCCACTCAACTAGACATGCTTCTAGTTGCAGCTATCCCACTAGGTCTCTTGCTTGTTGGGCTACTCTTCTGGCTTCCACCTAGAGCGCAACTTATTTCATGGGCTGCTGTGACTGCATGGCTATTGTCATCTGTTTATCTAGGTAGCTCAGACCTCGAATACTTCATGCTGATTCTTGTTTTCTTGGCAGCAATCGCTGGAGTGTTCTGGTCGCCTTGGTTCTTAGCTGCCATCTGGTTCATCCACCCGCTATGGGACATGATTCCGAGAGAGCTCTCAGACGCCCAACATGATCTTCCTCTTGCTTGTTTGATGTATGACTTAGTAGTTGCCGTTTATCTTGCATGGAGAACTCGTAAAGGCTTCTTCCAAGAAGCAACCGCAGCCACTCCAAACACTAAGGGTTTTCTTGCAAGCGGAGCGGGCAGAACTCTTGCCGCCATTGGCATGCTTTCAGTGTTAATTATTGAAATCTTCGCGGTTGGCATGGTTTCTATGGACCAGCTATCCCTATGGGTTGCTGCTCCTGTAGCACTAGCTCTTATTGCCAGTACTCTTTGGCTTCCTATTGAAGGCAAGAAGATATTCTGGCTGGTATTTACTATCTGGACCGGGATGACATTTGCTCACTCAGGTGAGATTCTTGAAATTCTCATCTTTGGTCTGATGATTCTTCTTGCAGTTCTTGGGTTTAGAGTCTCGGTAAGCTACTTTGCCATTGCTTGGACATTCCATGCCTTCTGGGGACTAATGCCAAGAGAGCACCTATCCCATGAGACAGCATTGCTTATGGGACATTGGATGCTTCCGGTTGCAGGATTCATCTTTGAAATCAGCATTGCTGCCTACCTCTTTTGGCTAGCAAGAAAAGCAGTGGCTTCAAGTTAGAAATCAACAACGGACTTTTAATTTGTGGGTAGTCCGTTCGATCCCGACTGGGCCTACAGAACAGGAATCATTCGCTGGTAGTGAGAATTGGCGCCGTCGTAAACTTCCTTTTGAAAGGGAGTTTATGACGTCGATCAACTCGAACCTCGATGGTGTTTCCGTCCGTCGCGCGACCCCGGAAGACGCGGCCGCAATAAAGCAGATTCTGGATTCTGAAATATTCGCCGTCGATCCGACCCACGGCAGTTTTGGCATCGGAATTGCCAACGAAATCATTGATAGCTCGGGCGACCCATCGCCCACGTGGCTCTTTTTTGATGAGGGGGCTAACGAAGCTTTTGGTTTCGGAAATTTGCACCCCGATCTGACTGCAAAGACCCTGGATCCATCTATTGCAGTTGTCGCTGGAGATATCCGATTTCCGCTTCTCCTTGACTGGTTCATCTCCACTGCGCAGCGCGAGTACCCCGATTTCATTTTTCACCTTGAGGTTCACGCGAATCACCTAGATAAACTGGCGCACTTGGCTTCTCGAGGGTTTGAGGCAATCCGCTATTACCACACACTTCGCGCGTCGGTTTCGGCGAATCTTAAGCCCCCAGAGTTACCTGACGGCGTCGAGCTAAGTGTGGTCGACCTCAATTGTCATCAAGAGCTGGCGGATTGGCATTCGGTTCAGCAGAACTCATTTGCTGAGAACTTCGGTTTTGTAGCGCGGGATTTCGAATCGTGGTCTAAACGAATTGCTGCCAACAAGAACATCCCTACAGACGGTGTACATCTACTTCGACTGGAAGGCAAGGCGGTCGGATTTATCTGGCTAGACGACATCGATGCTGCAGAGTCACGGGGCTTTGTTGTTAACCTCGGCGTAGTGAAGGACTATCGGGCTAACGGCTTCGGGCGCTTATTGCTTGAAAACGCACTTGCCCAGTTCTCCCGCCGGGGTTACTCGCATGCAGCATTAGGTGTTGACACCGAGAACAGTTCGGGGGCGCTAGGTCTATACGAAAAGATGGGCTTCAAGGTAATGTCCACATATATTGAGCTTTCAAAAACCGCCTGAGCTCCACCAAACCAACTTGCCAGCTAGAGGGCTCTATAAGTACAAATCGAGTCTTGAAACAACCAATTTCTTGAGCGAACTCACGCTGCCAGAAAGCGTTGTTAGGTCTGCCGAATCTATGAACATCGAAATCGTCTCGTCGGGGTATTCGAGGAGAATGCAGGGCTCACGGCCTTCTGATGCCAGTTTCTCGCGTTCGTTGCGTTCGTTGAGGTGAATCATTCGCACCGCGATTCCGTGCTCTTCCAGCAGGTGCTGTTCGAGTGCTTTGAAAGAAGACTTCTTCATAACCGGCGAGTGGGAAATGCTGCACAGGCTGCAACTTCTAACGCCTACTAGGTGGCCGAAGAAGTATGTGAGCTCGCCAACGATTCCGCCGTCTGCTTTGTAGACGCCGATCATGGTCCCGCGGATATTTGTCATAAGGATTCCAAACGCACAATCACTAGTTTGCCTGT
>JBILRS010000013.1:0-22309 GCA_044372535.1 Rhodoluna sp. | reverse complement strand
CGGTCTTATCGTTTCGCCGCCAAAGGCCGGTAAGACCCTCGTGCTACAGGCAATCGCAAACTCGATCGCACAGAACAACCCTGAGGTTCACCTCATGGTCGTTCTCGTCGACGAGCGCCCTGAAGAAGTGACCGACATGCAGCGCACAGTTAAGGGTGAGGTTATCGCCTCAACCTTCGACCGCCCTGCCGAAGACCACACCACCGTTGCCGAGCTAGCAATCGAGCGCGCAAAGCGCTTGGTCGAGCTAGGTCACGACGTCGTGGTTCTTCTCGACTCGATCACCCGTCTAGGTCGCGCCTACAACCTGAGCGCACCAGCATCTGGCCGAATCCTCTCGGGTGGTGTCGACTCGTCGGCTCTCTACCCACCAAAGCGTTTCTTCGGTGCTGCTCGCAACATCGAAGATGGCGGCTCACTGACCATCCTGGCAACCGCTCTCGTTGAGACCGGTTCAAAGATGGACGAGGTTATCTTCGAAGAGTTCAAGGGAACCGGCAACATGGAGCTTCGTCTCTCGCGCCAGCTCGCTGACAAGCGAATCTTCCCTGCCGTTGACGTCAACGCTTCGGGTACTCGCCGCGAAGAAATGCTCATGAGCCCAGACGAAACCAAGATCATCTGGAAGCTTCGCCGCGCACTTGCCGGCCTTGAGACTCAGCAGGCCCTCGAGCTCGTACTGAACAGACTGAAGGACACTCAGAGCAACGTCGAGTTCCTGATGCAGGTTCAGAAGTCGATGCCTGTGCCTGCTGGTTCCGACGGAGAGTAAATGCTCGACTCGGTAGCGCCCCTTCTTGCCGAGCACGCCGAGCTGCAAGTTCAGCTCAGCGATGCTTCGGTGCACGCTAACCCGGCTTTGGCCAAGAAGCTCAACCGTCGCTATGCCGAGTTGAGCGCAATCGTCGCAGCCTACAACGGTCTGAACAGTTTGACCGAGGACCTAGCTGCGGCGAAAGAACTGGCCAAAGAGGATCAAGCGTTTGCTGATGAGGTGCCAGCCCTTGAAGAGAAACTTGTTGTCGGCACAGAGCGACTTCGCCGACTGCTGATTCCTCGTGACCCGGACGACGGCCGCGATGTAATCATGGAAATCAAGGCCGGTGAAGGTGGTGCTGAATCGGCGTTATTCGCAGCCGACCTGCTTCGCATGTACATCCAGTACGCCAACTCCAAGGGTTGGAAGACCGAGATCCTCGACAAAAACGAGAGCGACCTGGGCGGCTACAAAGACGTTCAGATTGCGATTAAGTCGAACACCACCGACCCTGCTCAGGGCGTTTGGGCTCACCTCAAGTACGAGGGAGGCGTGCACCGCGTTCAGCGCGTGCCGGTCACCGAGACTCAGGGTCGAATCCACACCTCGGCCGCAGGTGTTCTGGTGTTCCCAGAGGTTGACGCACCAGAAGAAGTCGAAATCAGTCAGAACGACCTTCGAATCGACGTGTACCGCTCATCAGGCCCTGGCGGTCAGTCGGTTAACACCACTGACTCGGCGGTTCGAATCACACACTTGCCAACCGGAATCACGGTTGCCATGCAGAACGAAAAGTCTCAGTTGCAGAACCGTGAAGCCGCTATGCGAGTTCTTCGCGCGCGAATCCTCGCGGCTCAGCAGGAAGCTCTCGAAGCCGAGCTAAGCGCGGCTCGCAAGTCACAGGTGAAATCCGTTGACCGTTCCGAACGAATTCGCACCTACAACTTTCCTGAGAACCGAATCGCTGACCACCGCACCGGTTACAAGTCATACAACCTCGACCAGGTCATGGATGGCGCCCTTGAACCCGTGGTTCAGTCGGCGATCCAGACCGATGAAGAGGCCCGCCTAGCAGCGCTGGGTAACTCCTAAATGTTGCTCTCCGAACTCATTGCTCGGGGAACCGCAGCCTTCGAAGCTGCCGAAATTGAATCCGCTGCCGCCGATGCCGAACTAATCGTGGCCTTTGTCCTTGGCATTAGCCGAGGAGAACTCCAGGCCAAGGCAATCACTGGCGAGTCAATCGCCGATACCGCCGTCATCGAGGCGTTGTTCGCAAGGCGAGCTGCCCGAGAGCCGCTTCAGCACCTCACCGGCGAAGCATACTTTCGCAACCTGACCCTCAAGGTCGGCAAGGGCGTCTTCGTGCCGAGACCCGAGACCGAGTTGCTGGCCAGTCTCGCAATCGACGCTGCCAAAGAGTTCGAGAATCCAATCGTGGTTGATCTATGCGCTGGCTCGGGTGCAGTGGGTATCGCGATCGCTACCGAGCTCGGTGATGCCAGGGTTTTTGCGGTCGAGAAATCCGATGATGCCTTCAAATACGCGACCGAGAATTACAAGAAACTTGCACCAAACGCCACGGTGATCCTCGGTGATGCAGCCGATGCGTTCCAAGAACTGAACGGCAAGGTGCAGGTCTTGGTTTCAAACCCGCCCTACATTCCCGCCGAAATGGTTCCCATTTACCCAGAGGTTGCTCTTCACGATCCGGCTCTCGCCCTGTACTCGGGAGACGATGGCCTTGACCTGATTCGCATCATCTCGAAACGTGGACAAGAGTTGCTTGTGCCCGGCGGAACCATTGCCATGGAGCACGCCGACATGCAGAGCGAAGCGGTGGTTCAATTACTATTGAATGACGGGTGGCGAGAAGTTTTCGACCACAAAGACTTCAACGGTCGACCGCGTGCGGTTACGGCAAAAAAGTAATTCAGAGAGGTGGCTATGGACCGGATTTTTGACTGCTCGGTAGACACCAGCCTCCTAGAGGGCATGCGCAAGGCGAAACTTGCCATCGGTAGAGGCGAACTTGTTGTGGTTCCTACCGACACCGTCTACGGCCTAGCCGCTGATGCCTTCAATGCCGCCGCTGTTCAAGCCCTCCTAGATGCAAAGGGTCGTGGGCGCCAATCTCCGCCCCCTGTTTTGATTCCAAACGTTGACTCCCTATACGCCCTAGCCGAATCGGTTTCGGATCGCGCGCTCAAGTTGGCAGAGAAATTCTGGCCCGGCCCGCTGACCATTGTTGTTCGGGCGCAGCCTTCACTGCAGTGGGACCTTGGCGAAACCAAGGGAACCGTTGCCCTCAGAGTTCCAAACAACAAGATTGCACTCGCTCTTCTGGCCGAGACCGGCCCGCTCGCTGTTTCGAGCGCAAACCTCACCGGTGAAGCTGCTGCCACCAGCGTCTCTCAAGCCTCTGACTACCTTGGCGAAAAAGTGGCCGTGTACCTTGATGGCGGCGCTTCACAGATCGGCGAATCGTCAACGATTCTTGACCTCACCGGCGAGAAGGTTCGCGTTATTCGAGCCGGAGCCATCGCGCGCGAAGAATTGCTAAACGTCTTGGGCGAAGAACTG
Source organism: Rhodoluna sp. (assembly GCA_044372535.1). Classification (GTDB taxonomy): domain Bacteria; phylum Actinomycetota; class Actinomycetes; order Actinomycetales; family Microbacteriaceae; genus Rhodoluna. The sequence goes on along the minus strand of JBILRS010000013.1, from coordinate 18,969 downwards.
GCCGAGTAGTGCGCGCCTATCTGCTGATTGCTCTGGTCACAGCGGTTGTCACCTTCGGGGCAACCTGGGGCGTGCTAAAACTTTCGGTCAAGTACAAGATTTACCCCAAGATTCGCGAGCGCGACGCTCACTCGACCCCAACCCCGCGTCTCGGCGGCCTTGCTATGCTCGTCGGTCTTCTGGTCGGCACCGCTACGGCGGCTTCCTTCGGCTGGTTTAGGTCAGTTTTCGATGCACCGATGCCGATCATTGCAATCCTCGGAGCGGCCACCTTCATTTCTATTCTCGGGTTGTTAGATGATCTCTACGACCTCGACTGGACTCTAAAGCTCGCCGGTCAGTTCGTTGCCGCTGGCTTCATGGCCTGGCAGGGCGTGCAAATTGTTTCTCTTCCGATCGGGGGAGTGACCATCGCCTCGTTCGGAATGTCATTTGTACTGAGCGTGTTTCTCACCGTGCTGATCATGAATGCCGTCAACTTCATCGACGGTCTCGATGGTCTGGTTGCCGGAGTAGTCCTCATCGGCACTTCCGTGTTCTTCATTTACACCTACCTGCTTGCCCAACGCACCGACCCAACCAACTACTTCAACCTCGGATCCATGATTTCGGCCATCGTCATCGGCATGTGTCTCGGGTTCCTGCCGTTGAACTGGCACCGAGCCAAAATCTTTATGGGTGACTCGGGTGCGTTGCTCCTCGGCCTTCTGATGACCGCGGGTGCACTCTCGGTCACCGGGCAGATCGACCCGGCCGCGGTGAATGACAACCAAGCGCTCCCGGCCCTGCTGCCACTGATCTTGCCGCTGGCGATGATCTTGGTCCCGCTTCTCGACTTCACCCTCGCTGTGGTGAGGAGGCTTCGCGCCGGCAAATCTCCGTTTGCCGCAGATCGCAAGCACCTCCACCATCGTCTCCAGGACTTCGGCCACGGCCACCTGGGCGCCGTGCTGGTCTTTTACGCCTGGACAGCTCTCATCTCGAGCTCTTGCCTGCTGTTCTTCTTCGCGCCTGCCTGGGTTGTCGCGATCTTCTTCACGCTGGGGTTCATCGCCTGCATGGGCTACACACTCAGTCCACTCTTTAGACGAAAGGTAACCAAATGAAGTTCGACAGTGCTTCCACCGTGTTCAAGAAGGTGCTCACTCAAGGCAGCATCCTGATCGCAGGAATTGCAGCGATCGGCGGGCTCGTCGGCACGCTCACCGCTGGCGGCCCTGGATTACTCAGTGCACTCATCGGTGCGGGTATGACCTTTGTTTTTGTGAGCATTACAGCGGCAAGTGTTTGGGTTGGCGCAAAGCTCCCAATCAATGCTTTCTTCGGTGTGGTCATGGGGGCTTGGCTTCTGAAACTGATTCTGTTCATCGTCCTGGTGAGGCTGTTGCTGGGCGTGAAAGAAATCAACGGGCCAGTGCTGTTTTTCACCCTGATTGCATCGATCATGGGCACCCTGGTGGTCGACGCCCTGGTGGTCACCAAAGCTCGCATACCAATCGTCGAAAACTAGTCCAAACCGCCAAATTGGGGCAATCTTTCTTGTTAGGATTAACCCAATCTTGCCTCGCCCCGAACTAGGAGCCCGCGCTGTTATCGAACGTAATGAACCTCGCCGCCAACGCGGTAGGGCTTAGCGCGACCGTTGAAGCTTGCCAAAAGCCGGTCTACACATCGGGCTTCCACGCTCCAACCATTTGCGAGTTCTACCCGGCGGCACTTCTCTTCGAAGGCACCCCTTTTGAACTGAACCGCATCATGGCAATTCGCCTACTGGTGATGGTTTTGCTGATTGTGATCTTCACCCTCTGGACCTCGAAGTTTAAGAAGGCATACAAGACCCAGCAGCACGTGCCAAGCCGCTTCCAGCTGATGGGTGAGATTTCACTCAACTTCGTTCGCAAAACCATTGCCCACGAGCAGCTCGGCGAAAAAGACGGCGACCGCTTCTTGCCGCTACTGGCAACGATGTTCTTCATAGTGCTCGGCATGAACATAACCGGTATCGTGCCGGGGCTAAACATCGCGGGTTCATCTCTTATCGGGTTGCCAGTCGTCCTCGCAATTGCCGCCTACGTTACGTTCATCTACGCGGGAATCCGAAAGCACGGCTTGTACTTCTTCAAGTTGGCAACTATCCCTTCGGGCGTCCCAGCAGTTTTCATTCCGCTGGTATTCGTCATCGAAGTGCTTTCAACCTTCATTTTGCGACCGGTAACGCTCGCCCTTCGTCTAACCATGAACATGATCGCGGGCCACTTGCTGCTCGTGCTCTGCTTCTCGGCAACCCAGTTCTTCTTCTTCGACAGCGCGGTGACGGGTTTCACCAAAGCTTTCGGAGCAGGAACATTCTTGTTTGGTTTCGCGTTCACGCTCTTTGAGCTGTTGGTCGCGTTCCTACAGGCATACGTATTCACTCTTCTGACCACGGTTTACATCCAGTTGGCCATGGCAGATGATCACTAAGGGTTTCAGCAACCGCTGAAACTCAAACTCGGAAGGGAAAACAAATGAACGGCACTATCGAACTAGCCGGTAACCTCGCAACCATTGGTTACGGTCTTGCAGCAATTGGTCCTGGTATCGGTGTAGGTCTAGTTGTATCAAAGACCATCGAGTCAATCGCACGTCAGCCAGAACTAGCAGGTCGCCTACAGGTCACCATGTGGCTAGGTATCGCCTTCACCGAAGCACTTGCGCTTATCGGTCTGGCAACCCCATTCATCTTCAACTAGTCCAGACGGGATCTAAACCATGATCTCTTGGATCATTCGTACCAGCGGAGAGGTTGGCGCAGCGGCTGAAGCCGGTGAACTGCCAAACCCTCTAATTCCGCCGGTTTATGACATCTTTTGGTCAGCCGTCGTGTTCGCGATTCTGCTTGTCTTCTTCTGGGTTAAGGTTCTGCCTAACTTCAAGAAGACTCTGGACGCACGCACCGAAGCAATCGAGGGTCGCCTAGCCGAAGCCGAGCGCATCTCAGCCGAAGCTGCCAAGACGACCGCCGCAATGGCCTCTGCTCAAGAAGACTCTCGCGCTGAGGCAGCTGCCGTGCGCGAGCAGGCTCGTGCCGAGGGTGTAGCGATCATTGCTGAACTAAAGGAACAGGCAAACGCCGAAGCCGCCCGAATCACTGCAACCGCCAAGGCTCAGATTGAGGCAGAGCGCCAAGCCGCTCTAGTTTCGCTCCGCGCCGAGGTAGGCACCCTGGCAATCGACCTCGCTTCGCGCGTTGTCGGCGCCAGCCTGCAGAACGACAAGGTAGCAACCAACGTAGTCAACGAATTCATCGCTGACCTCGAAGGGGGCAAGAAGAAGTAATGGCAAGCTCCACCAGACAGGCACTTCAGGCCGCAACGACAGCGATCAAACCGCTGATCAAAAACGCTGACCTGAAGTTCGCCGAAGAGCTCTTCACAATCGGTGTCGCACTTTCGACATCGATCCAGCTGCGCAACATCCTCTCGGACCCTTCCGGAGTGGAGAAAGCAAAGCACGGAGCTCTAAACGCTGTGTTCGGCAAGAAGGTTTCGAAAGATGCCCTTGCCTTCGCACAGACCCTGTCTGGCTTGCGCTGGTCAAAGGGTGGCGACCTAGTTGCCGCCTTCGAACAGCTCGGAGTTTTCACCGTTGCTTCAATCGCTGCTGCTGCGAAGGAGCTTTCGGCTCTCGAAGGTGAACTCTTCAGCGTTCAGCAGCTAATCGACTCAGACGAGGACCTTCAGCAGGCTTTCAGCTCGCGCCAGGCCTCGACCGAGTCAAAGCTTGCTCTGATCAAGAAGCTAACCGGCGGCAAGGTTTCGGCAAACACCGAACTCTTGGTTCGATTCGCAGTCGAGGGTGCTCGCCACCGTCGCCTGAGCCTCGTGCTCGAGGGTTACGGCAAGCATGTTTCGGCTGTTGCTGAGCGTCTGGTTGCAACCGTCACCGTGGCAGCGCCTCTAGAGCAGGGTCAGCTTGATCGTCTCGAAAAGGCACTCGCAAAGACTTACGGTCAAGAACTCAACTTGAACGTGGAGATTGATCCATACGTCCTCGGTGGCGTGAAGATTCAGGTTTCCGGAGAAATCATCGACGGTAGCGTTGCTACCCGTCTAAACCAAGCAAGGATGCAGCTCGCATAGGGCTGCCTCAAAGAAAAAGAGGAAGAACGAGATGGCAGATCTAAAGATTAGCCCGAACGAGATTCGCGATGCACTCAAGGACTTCGTAGGTTCATACGAAGCCGAGAAGGCTAGCCGTACCGAGGTCGGTCACGTTATCGACGCCGGTGACGGCATCGCCCACGTCGAAGGCCTGCCTAGCGCAATGGCCAACGAGCTTCTCAAGTTTGCCGATGGCACGCTGGGTCTAGCTCTAAACCTCGACGAGCGCGAGATCGGTACCGTTGTCCTCGGAAACTTCGAAGGTATCCAAGAGGGCATGGAAGTCCACCGCACAGGTGAAGTTCTTTCGGTCCCCGTTGGCGACAACTTCCTTGGTCGCGTGGTTGACCCGCTGGGTAACCCAATCGACGGTCAGGGTGACATCAAGGCCGAAGGCCGCCGCGCACTAGAGCTTCAGGCTCCTGGCGTTATGGCGCGTAAGTCTGTTCACGAGCCACTGCAGACCGGCATCAAGGCCATCGACGCCATGATCCCGGTTGGCCGCGGACAACGTCAGCTCATCATCGGTGACCGCCAGACCGGTAAGACCGCTATCGCAGTCGACACCATCATCAACCAGAAGGCAAACTGGGAGTCGGGTGACCCAACCAAGCAGGTTCGCTGCATCTACGTAGCAATCGGCCAGAAGGGCTCGACCATCGCAGCCGTAAAGGGCGCTCTTGAAGAGGCCGGCGCAATGGAGTACACCACCATCGTTGCCTCGCCTGCATCAGACCCAGCAGGCTTCAAGTACCTCGCTCCTTACACCGGTTCGGCCATTGGTCAGCACTGGATGTACGGCGGCAAGCACGTCCTCATCATCTTCGATGACCTGTCGAAGCAGGCCGAGGCCTACCGTGCAGTTTCGCTTCTTCTTCGCCGCCCACCAGGCCGCGAGGCTTACCCAGGCGACGTCTTCTACCTACACTCGCGTCTACTCGAGCGCTGTGCAAAGCTGAACGACGAGCTCGGTGGCGGTTCGATGACTGGTCTACCAATCATCGAGACCAAGGCAAACGACGTCTCTGCATACATTCCGACCAACGTGATCTCGATCACCGACGGCCAGATCTTCTTGCAGTCTGACCTCTTCAACTCGAACCAGCGCCCTGCTATTGACGTAGGTATCTCGGTTTCGCGTGTTGGTGGTGCAGCTCAGGTCAAGGGCATCAAGAAGGTTTCGGGAACCCTGAAGCTTGAACTTGCTCAGTACCGCTCGCTCGAGGCCTTCGCAATGTTCGCCAGCGACCTAGACGCGGCTTCGCGCCAGCAGCTAGCCCGCGGTGCGCGTCTAATGGAGCTGCTAAAGCAGCCACAGTACTCGCCGTACCCTGTCGAAGACCAGACCGTTTCGGTTTGGGCTGGCACCACCGGAAAGCTCGATGAGGTCCCGGTCGAAGACGTTCTGCGCTTCGAGCGCGAATTCCTCGACTACCTGCGTCGCAACACCAAGGTTCTCGACGTAATCGCCGAGACCAAGGACCTCAAGGACGACACCGTGGCAGAGCTAGAAAAGGCTGTTATCGAGTTCAAGAAGGGCTTCCAGACCAAGGGCGGTGCAGGTTTGCACACCTCTGCGAAGGAAGAAGCTATTGATGCTGCTGACGTCGACCAAGAGAAGATCGTCAAGCAGAAGCGCAAGAAGTAAGTAAGAAGAAAGAAAAAGCATGGGAGCGCAACTTCGGGTCTATAGGCAGAAAATTAAGTCTGCCCAGACGACCAAGAAGATCACTCGCGCAATGGAGTTGATCTCGGCCTCACGTATTGCCAAGGCGCAAGCACGTGTCGCTGCCGCTACTCCGTATTCGCGTGCGGTTACCCGAGCTGTTTCGGCCGTAGCAACTTTCTCTAACATCAAGCACCCGCTGACCACCGAGCCAGAGCAGATCAATCGCGCAGCGATTGTCATCTTCACCTCTGACCGAGGTCTAGCTGGAGCTTTCTCTTCGAGCGTTTTGAAGGAGTCCGAGGCATTGACCTCAAAGCTCCAGGCCGAGGGCAAAGAGATCGACTACTACCTGGTTGGTCGCAAAGCCGTTTCGTTCTTCAACTTCCGTCGCCGCGACGCGAAGCAGACCTGGATTGGTGGCACCGACCTTCCGGTCTTTGACACCGCCAAGGAAATCGCCGACACCGTCGTAGCCGCATTCGGTGAAGAGGGCGTCCAAGAGATTCACCTGGTCTTCAACCGCTTCGTTTCGATGATTTCTCAGGTCCCTGAGGTCGTTCGTTTGCTTCCTCTAGAGGTTGTTGAAGGCGTCGAAGCCCCAGCTGGCGACGAAATCTTCCCGCTCTACGAATTCGAACCAGACGTAAACAAGGTGCTCGACGCACTTCTCCCGGTTTACATCGAGAGCCGAATCTTCAACGCCATGCTGCAGTCGGCTGCTTCAGAGCACGCTGCCCGCCAGAAGGCAATGAAGTCGGCAACCGACAACGCCGACAAACTGATCAAAAACTACACAAGACTGTCGAACGCTGCACGCCAGTCAGAGATTACCCAGCAGATTTCCGAAATTGTTGGTGGTGCCGACGCACTCGTCACCACTGACAAGGACGCATAAAGAGAAAGAAAGAGAATGGCCGAGAAGAAGAAGACCGCAACCGGGCGTATTGCTCGCGTTAACGGACCGGTTGTAGACATCGAGTTCCCACACGACTCGATCCCAGAGATCTACAACGCTCTGACCACTGTGATTGACCTACTTGGGGAGAAGACCACTCTTACCCTCGAGGTCGCTCAGCACCTAGGCGACGACCTCGTTCGTGCCATTGCTCTGAAGCCAACCGACGGCTTGGTCCGCGGTGGCAGCGTTGTTGACACTGGTGCACCGATCTCGGTCCCTGTCGGCGACGTAACCAAGGGCAAGGTTTTCAACGTTGTCGGTGAAATCCTCAACGGCAAGCCAGGCGAGAAGATTGAGATCAAGGAAACTTGGCCAATCCACCGCCAGCCACCGCCATTCGACCAGCTTGAGTCAAAGACTCAGATGTTCGAGACCGGTATCAAGTCGATCGACCTCCTAACCCCATACGTTCTTGGTGGAAAGATTGGTCTATTCGGTGGTGCAGGTGTTGGTAAGACCGTTCTGATCCAAGAAATGATCTACCGCGTTGCTGAAGACCACGACGGTGTTTCGGTGTTCGCCGGTGTTGGTGAGCGTACCCGTGAAGGTAACGACCTCATCGATGAAATGACCGAGTCAGGCGTTATCGACAAGACCGCCCTCGTGTTCGGCCAGATGGACGAGCCACCAGGCACCCGTCTTCGCGTAGCCCTTTCGGCACTGACCATGGCAGAGTACTTCCGCGATGTTCAGAAGCAGGACGTTCTGTTGTTCATCGACAACATCTTCCGCTTCACCCAGGCAGGTTCTGAGGTTTCGACCCTTCTAGGTCGTATGCCTTCTGCCGTGGGTTACCAGCCGAACCTCGCCGACGAGATGGGTCTCCTCCAGGAGCGCATCACCTCGACCCGTGGCCACTCGATCACCTCGCTGCAGGCAATTTACGTTCCTGCTGACGACTACACCGACCCAGCCCCGGCGACCACCTTCGCCCACCTCGATGCAACCACCGAGCTTTCGCGTGAAATCGCATCGAAGGGTCTATACCCAGCTATTGACCCACTAACCTCGACCTCGCGCATCTTGGACCCTCGCTACATCGCGAAGGACCACTACGAGACCGCGATTCGCGTCAAGGCGATTCTGCAGAAGAACAAGGAACTTCAGGAAATCATCGCCATCCTTGGTGTTGAGGAGCTTTCTGAAGAAGACAAGGTCACCGTATCGCGTGCCCGTCGCATCCAGCAGTTCCTTTCGCAGAACACCTACATGGCCGAGAAGTTCACCGGCGTCAAGGGTTCGACCGTTCCACTGAAGGACACCATCGAAGGCTTCTCCGCCATCGCTAACGGTGACCTCGACCACGTTGCAGAGCAGGCGTTCTTCAACGTCGGTGGACTTGACATGGTTATGGCTAACTGGGACCGCATCCAGAAGGAAACCAAGTAATCATGGCTTCAACCCTTCGCGTAGAGCTAGTTGCCGCCGACAAGGCCGTTTGGTCGGGCGAAGCAAAGCTAGTTGTCGCTAAGACCGTTGAGGGTGAGATTGGTCTGATGCCAGGTCACGAGCCGATGCTCGCGATCCTCGGTGCAGGTGAAGTTCGCATCACTCTTCCAGAGGGCGACAAGCTTGTAGCCAATGCAGAAGACGGCTTCCTTTCGGTTGAGCACGACGTAGTAACCATTGTTGCTCGTCACGCCGAACTGGTCTAACAAGAACTAAAAAGAGAAACCCCGTCCTATTGGGCGGGGTTTTCTTTGTCTTCGGGGGAGGGGATCGCTTTCCGTTCCTCACGCTTGTCTTCCATGATTATGGCCGACTCGTGGGCCGATGGGTGAAACACCTCATCGATTGCGAAAAGCGCTCCGCCCATGGCCCTGCGGCCCTTGCCTCTAACGCCCTTGGCCTTGCGGCGCTTGCGACTCGACACCTCGATGAAAGTGAGCGTGGCAATCAGCATCAAGACGATGCCGAGAATCGTTTCCAATTACTTGGCTGGCTTCTGTCTGCGGTTGGCGGCCGGAACCCACTTGACGTCTCCGCCGTGCTTGATGTTTGCGTAGCGGGCTAGAACGAAAAGTAGGTCTGAGAGGCGGTTTAGGTATTTGGCAGCGAGGACGTTGATGCCGCCCTCGGTGTGACCCTTCTTTGCGGGCTCGGTGCCGTGCTGCTCGATTGCATGCCAGGTGGCGCGCTCTGCGCGGCGAACGACCGTGCGGGCAAGGTGCAGGCCAGCTGCTAGTCCGGATCCTCCGGGGAGGATGAACGAGTCGAGCTTAGGTAGGTCTTTGTTGTACTTGTCGATGGCCGCTTCGAGTGCGTCAACCCAGACTGCGTCAACGCGTAGTGGCTCGTATTCGTAGTGCTCGTTGAGAGGGTTCGAGAGGTCAGCGCCAAGGTCGAATAGGTCATTCTGAATCTGCGAGAGCAGGGTCAGCGTCTCTTTGTCGAACTCGCCGTGGGCGAGCGCTACTGCAACGCTGATGGCCGAGTTGGCTTCGTCCACGTCGGCGTAAGCCTCAATACGCGGGTCGGTCTTGCGCACGCGTGAGAAGTTGCTGAGGCCGGTCATACCTTCGTCGCCGGTGCGGGTGTAGATCTTGGTTAGTCTTACCATGCTCCAAGTCTAGGCTTGTAAGCATGCTGTTTCTGTTACCACCCTCCGAGACCAAAGAGGTCGGTGGTTCACCGCTGAGCATCTCTCAGGTTGCCTTGACGTTCGGTGGCCTCAACCCGGCACGTGAAGCGGTCTATGAGGCACTTAGGGCTCTTTGTGAGCAACCCGAAGAGGCTGCGAGAGTACTTAAGCTGGGCAAGAAGCAGCTCGACCAAATCGATGTCAATCTTGCCGTCCAAGACGCCCCAACTATGCCCGCGATTCATCGATACACCGGCACCCTTTACGACGCGATTCACGGTAGAGGGCTGAAAGGCACCCCGACCGAGCACAACCAAATCACCGCGGACATGTTCGAGAGAGCGAATCACACCCTGCTGATTCAGTCGGCACTGTTCGGGTTGATTCCAGCGACCAATCTGATTCCCAACTACCGACTGAGTGGAACCACAAACCTACCCGGCATCAGCCTGAAGGATGTTTGGTCTAGTGCTCACGAGCCGATTTGGAAGCGCCTTGAAGACGGACCAATCATTGACCTCCGCTCCAAGGCATACGCCGAGCTCGCTCCGATTCCCGCCGATGTCGAGCACTACTGGGTTGAAGTCCTCGATTCCAACAGCGGTAAGGCATTGAACCACTTCAACAAGAAGGGCAAGGGGCAGTTGATCAACGCTGTTCTGAGCGCAAAGGTTGCGCCGAAAACCCTGAAGGAACTCTTCTCAGTCGCAAAGAGCAACGCCCTCCGACTCGAGGAGTCGAAGGGCGAGTTGCGCTTATTTGTTTAGCGAGTGCTAACTTCTGAGTCCATTGGCATTACCTCGGACTCTTTAGGTAGTTCGATGACTCCATCGACTAGGGCTATAACCGAACCCTGGAAGCCGTAATCCTTCGAGCTGAGCACATAGCTAGGCACTAGCCAAGCGTTGCCCTTGGCGTCATAGACGAGTCCGTTGGTCAACTCTGAGCCGTCGATGTTCACGGCTTCGGCTGATTCGTAGGAGTAAACCTTCGAGCCGACCTGAGTGTAGAACGTCTCGCTAACTCCAGACCAGTAACCAAACTTGCTTAGGCGCTCGACTGCAGCGACCGGTGACACGTTGCTGAATTCACCGCGGTCAATAAGTTCGACACTGTGGCCCCAGGCCGAATCAATCTCGCCCTCGCCGTTCCAGTGCACACTCCAAACCAGACCGGTTTGCATTCCGTCGATCTTGAGATCCGCGCTGGCAGACATGCCGTAGTCGTCTCTCGAGACTCTTACGTCGGCTGCCGAAACTTCAAGACCTGTGGCGCTGAAGATTTCGAGTGCTTGCTCTGTTGCACTGGCGTTCGAGACAGGAACAACCACTTTTTCGTCACTGAAGACGGTCGAGCCACTCCAGTAACTCCAGCTTCCGGTGCCAGTGCCCGAGGCGTTGACCGACTCAAGCGGGTAGCCGTTTTCGTCCTTCTTGCCTTCGATCACTGCCGAATCCCATTCGGCTTGGTAAGACTCGGTGCCGCTAAAGTTCATGGCTTCGGCTGCCCTGCGAGCAATCGACCTAGCGTCGCCCACTACCTTGAGTTCGTAGACGTGACCGTTGGTGCCGTTGCTCGAAAGCGCATTGGAGGCCTTGTACTCGATCGGCGCTCTCATCATCATGTCTTTGGTTGCACCTTCTGCCCCCGTGCCCATCTTCAGGCTCGACTCAGGCTGGGTGGTTCCGGCAGATAGTTGGATAAGTGGAGCCTTAGGGGTGAGCTGGCCCACGCCGAGTGCGGTTACCAGCACTGCCGCGGCTGCTACTGAGCTAATGGCTGCCCAGTTGCGGGCAGGGGCTTTGGCGGTGGCGTCTGTGATGATCGCTTCGCTAAGCTCGTGGGGTTGGATCTGGGTGGCCTTGTTCAGGCGGTCTAAGTTTTTGTCTTCCATAACCTGTATGTGTTACTCGCTCTCGGATTCTTTCAAAAGTTCGTCAAAGTTTTTTCTGGCGCGGTGGAGTCTGATGCTCGCCGCGTTCGGGCTGATTCCCATCGCGACGGCGATTTCGGCAATCGTGAGCTGTTCGAAGGCGGCTAGCGCGAGGATGCTTCGATCCTTAGCGGTTAGAGCAGACCAGGCGCGCTTGATCGAAAGATCGGCTATCACGAGGTCTTCGGCAGACGGCGCAGTGGCGTCGGTGTCGAAGAGAGCGAGCGAGATTGCGGTGACTTTGCGGCGGTGGTTCGAGACCACGAAGCCGGCAATCTTGTAGAGCCAGGGGAGTTCTTTGCCCTCGGGGCAACTCTGGCGCTTTTGCCAGGCAATCTCGAAGATTTTGGAGGCTAGGTCTTCGACATCGTTCGCATTCACTCGATAGGCGAGGTAGCGCGAAACCTTAGGCAACAACTGCCTGAAGATGTCGGTGAATTCTTGATTGTTCATAAGCCTCCACAGAGTCTATGTAACTCGAGGCCTAAATCTTTCTAAAGCAGTTCTCGCTATGGTCTTCGACCATTCCAATCGCCTGCATAAGGGCATGCATCGTGGTTGGCCCGACGAAGTTGAAACCTTGCTTTCGTAAGGCTTTGCTGAGTGCTTCGGATTCGGGGCTCTTGGTCAGGTTTCGGCGGTCTTCGGTTGGGGTGAAGGAGCGCACGAAGGCTTCGAGGCCTTCTTCGAGGGTTAGGGCCACCTTGGCGTTGTTGATCACAGCCTCGATCTTGCCGCGGTGCCGGATGATGCCTTCGTCCTGAAGGAGTCTTTCGACGTCTTTCTCGGTCATCTTGGCCACTTTGCTGATTTCGAAGCAGTGGAAGGCGGCTCGGAAGCCTTCGCGCCTTTTGAGGATGGTGAGCCACGATAGTCCAGCCTGAAAGCCCTCTAGGCTCATCCGCTCGAACATGGCGTCTTCGCCAGAGATTGGCGACCCCCACTCGGTGTCGTGGTAATCGATGTAGATCTGGTCGCTGGTGACCCAGCCGCAGCGTTGCATTAGTCCTTGGTTTCGATTCCTTCGAGGTTGAGGAGCCACCGCTTGGTTGGTAGGCCCTCACCACCCGAGTAACCGGTGATGCGGCCCGAGGCACCTAGGACTCGGTGACAGCCGATTACCAGTGGGACGGGGTTTGACCCGACGGCACCGCCAACGGCTCGGCTCGCTTGGGGTTTGCCGATTTCGCGGGCGATCTCTGCGTAGCTCACGACTTCGCCGAAGGGAACTTTCGCAATTTCGTTCCAGACGCTTTGCTGAAACTTGGTGCCGCGGGCCTCGTGCTTGAAGGTGAGTTCTTTTCGCTTGCCCTTGAAGTATTCGGTCAGTTGCTTCTGGGCTTCTTTGAGGACTTTCGCTGATCCGTTGCTTGCTCCGGGTTTCTGGGTCATGGTGAGTTCGATGATGCTGTCGCCGTCGGCGGTGAGGTTGATGTGCCCGACGGGGGATTCGAAAGTCGATTGAGCAATCATGAGGTTAGGGTAACAGGCTAAAGAAAAAGGCGACCCGTGTTTCCACAGGTCGCCTTTTCAACGATCTTTAGAACAGATCCCACGCCTTGGTGAGGCTTTGGCGCAGAATGCCTTCTAGTTCATCGAACTCAGTTTGACCGATGGTCAGTGGCGGAGCCAGCTGAACAACAGGGTCGCCACGGTCGTCGGAGCGGCAATAGAGCCCAGCATCGTAGAGGTCGGTAGAAAGGAACCCGCGAAGAAGTTTCTCGGACTCTTCATCGTTGAATGTTTCTCGGGTGTCCTTGTCTTTGACCAACTCGATTGCGTAGAAGTAGCCAGCACCGCGAACGTCACCGACGATCGGTAGGTCGCGGAGCTTGTCGAGAGTTGCCTTGAACGCGTCGGCATTGCGAGCAACGTTTCCGACGAGATCTTCTTCATCAAAGATGTCGAGGTTCTCGAGTGCTACCGCTGCTGAAACCGGGTGACCAGCGAAGGTGTAACCGTGTGGGAAGATCGCGGTGCCCTTCTTGTAAGGCTCGAAGTAGCGCTCATTTACCAGCAACGCACCAATTGGGGCGTAGGCAGAGGTCATGCCCTTCGCGCAGACAAGCATGTCTGGCTCGAAGTCGTAGAACTCGCTGGCAAACATGGTTCCGATGCGCCCGAAGCCGTCGATGGTTTCGTCGGCGACCAGGATCACGTCGTACTTCGTGCAGATTTCACGAATCAGCTTGAAGTAGAGCTTCGGGGCGGTAAAGCAACCACCCGAGTTCTGCACTGGTTCAAGGATGAAAGCTGCAACTGTGTCTGGGTCTTCGAACAGAATCATTTCTTCGACTCGGTTCGCAGCCCAGATCGCGAAGTCGTCTTCGGTTTCGAAGTCGTCTTGCGCGCGGTACCAGTTGGTGTTTGGCACGCGGAACGTGCTTGGCACTAGGGGTTCGAAGGCCTTCTTCATGCTCGGAATGCCGGTCAGCGAAAGCGCTCCGTGCGAAGTGCCGTGGTAGGCAACAGCGCGGGTGAGAACCTTGTGCTTCATCGGCTTGCCGATCATCTTGAAGTACTGCTTTGCCATCTTCCAGGCGGTCTCGTTAGCCTCGCCACCACCGGTGGTGAAGAAGACGCGGTGAAGCGACTTCGGTGCGTAGGAGAGCAGACGCTCGGCTAGCTCAACAGCAGGCGCGTGGACGTTCGACCAAATAGGGAAGTAGTCGAGCTGCTTCATCTGCTTGGCGGCTGCCTCGGCCAGGCGGTGACGTCCGTGTCCGGCGTTCACTGCGAACAGGCTCGAGATGCCGTCGAAGTACTTCTTACCGTTCTGGTCCCAGAAGTGGTGACCTTCGGCCTTGGTGATTATTGGGATCGGGCTTGACTCAAACTGCGAGTAGCGGGTGAAATGCATCCACATGTGTTCACGGGCTGCGTGTTCTAACTGCTTGATGCTGGGTTCGACTCCTGCTTTGCGGGCGTCGGTCAGCGGTGTGGCACGATCGGCTTTAGGGCTCTGCGTGGCCATGAGATATCACTCTTCACTAGGTTGGTTTTGAGGGCGCATCATCGCGTTCCCCAGTTGTAGAACTGCTTGTGCAACTTCAGGTAGACAAATGTCTCCGTTGAAGTTACTCCGCGCAGCGAGCGGATTTTTTCGTTGAGGAGGTCGATGAGTTGTTCATCGTTCTCAAGGACTACCTCAACCAAAATGTCAAAACTTCCCGCGGTAAGAACCACGTAATCGACCTCGTCCAATTCGGCGAGGGTCTCGGCGAGCACGCGCGTGTCACCGCCGGATCGAATACCGATCATGGCCTGGCGATAGAAGCCAAGCTGCATTGGGTCGGTTACGGCAACAACCTGCATCACGCCGGACTCGGTGAGCTTTTGGACGCGCTGGCGAACTGCGGCCTCACTCAGACCGACGGCTTTGCCGATTTCGGAGTAGGAGCGGCGCCCGTCTTGCTGGAGTTGCTCGATGATCGCCTTGGATACATCGTCCAGTTGACTAACTTTGGTGCGTGCTACGCGAGACATACTTCGATTTTGCCAGTATTTTTGCTAGATGACTTACGGAATCGAAAAAATAAACCCATTTCGCAACTGATTCGTTACCAAATCGGCGAATTAACCAAAAATCGCGCGAATAACATTGGTGCAATAGGCTTTAAACATTCGTAGCCATACGACCTCAAAGGAGAGTTACATGTCGGTTCGCGAGCTAAAGAGCTTCGTCAACGGTCAGTACGTCACGTCGCAGAGCGGCGAGACCATGGACATCATCAACCCATCCACCGGCCAGGTTTACGCGACCGCTCCGAAATCAAACGCAGCCGATGTCGATACCGCCTACAAGGCCGCTGACAAGGCGTTTGAGGAGTGGAGCCAGACCACACCGGCCGAGCGCCAGCTCGCGCTGTTTCGAATCGCAGACGCCCTAGAGGCGCGCGTCGAGGAGATGGCAGACGTAGAGAGCGAGAACACCGGAAAACCTCGCGCTGCCCTACCAGCCGATGAGATTTTACTCTCGGCAGATCAGATTAGATTCTTTGCCGGAGCCGCGCGAAACCTTCAGGGCCTCGCAACCGCCGAGTATGCGAAAGACCACACCTCTTCAATTCGTCGTGAACCGATCGGTGTGATCGGTCAGGTGACTCCTTGGAACTACCCGCTCAACATGGCCACCTGGAAGTTTGCGCCAGCGATCGCAGCCGGTAACACCGTGGTTCTAAAGCCTTCGGACACGACCCCGGCATCAACGCTTTTGCTCGCTGAGATCGCGTCCGAGTTCTTGCCAAAGGGTGTTTTCAACGTGATCACCGGTGACCGCGACTCTGGTCGCGCACTGATCGAGCACGAGATCCCGCAGATGGTTTCTATCACCGGTTCGGTTCGAGCCGGAATGGAAGTAGCCAAGAGCGCGGCTGCGGACCTCAAGCGTGTTCACCTTGAGCTCGGCGGCAAGGCTCCGGTAATCGTGTTCGGCGACGCCGACCTTGAGAAGGCGGCAAACCAAGTGGCCATCGCCGGTTTCTACAACGCAGGCCAGGACTGCACGGCAGCAACTCGTCTGCTGGTTCACGAGTCGGTGCACGACGAGTTTGTTGCCATTCTCTCGGCCAAGGTTCGCGAAATCGCGATCACCGGAACCCCAGACCGCGACGACATTCTCTTCGGCCCGGTCAATAATGCGAACCAGCTCAAGAGCGCCAAGGGCTTCATCGACCGACTGCCAGATCACGCCAAGATCGAAGTTGGTGGCAACGCCATAGAGGGCCCTGGTTACTTCTTCGAGGCGACAGTCCTCTCGGGTCTGAAGCAGAAGGACGAGCACATTCAGACCGAAATCTTTGGCCCAATCGTGACCGTTCAGAAATTCTCGAACGACGACGAAGCCATGCGCTGGGCCAATGACGTGAAGTACGGCTTGGCGTCATCAGTTTGGACTAAGGACCACACTCGCGCGATGCGTTTTGCCAAGGGCCTCAACTTCGGTTGTGTCTGGATCAATACGCACATTCCTCTTGTCGCCGAAATGCCTCACGGTGGATTCCGCCACTCGGGTTACGGCAAGGATCTGTCGCAGTACGGTTTCGAGGACTACACCCGCGTCAAGCACGTCATGTCTTACATCGGTGACTAATCCACAGCATTAGGTCTTGGGGTCGCGCCTATACTGATGCGGCCCCAAACTTTTTTGGTGCAACTCGTCTGGCTGATTCCCTCACTGGCAATGGGGTTGTACTTTGGCTTGGCAAATGGAATGTGGCAATTCGCCCTGATGGCTGGTCTCTCAGCCCTGATTGTTCTCGGCCTAAAGTTTCGACGCCGAACCGACGACAACTTCACCCTGGAGATACGAACCCGCGGTGTCTTTGTGAATGGTCGACGGGTGTCGTATCAGATCAGGTTCTGGCCCAAGTCCTGGCGTGAAGAGTTCGCAAGGCAGTTTGCGAATTTGCTGGCAGAGCTTCCTCAACCGCTGGTGAAGACAAGGTTCGAACCACTCAGTTTTGTCGCCGGCTTTGGCTGCGAGCTAAACCTCGCCAACGATGGCCCGCACCTCTTTTTGGTTGGCCCCACGGGTGCGGGCAAGAGCAAATTCTTGGAGTTGCTACTGAGCACCCTATCGGGTGAGCCCGAGTTGCGACTTGCCGACTTCAAGGGTGGGGCGAGTTTGTCGCGCTTCGGCAACTGCGTGACAGATCTCTCGATGCCTGCCGAACGCGAGGACTTTTGGCGTGGCTTAGGCGAACTGCTGCATGGTCGCGAGAGTTATCTCGCTTTACACGGAGTCTCTCGAGCGAGTGACACCAGCCTGAACAGCGTCGTTGTGGTGGTGGACGAGCTTGCTCATGCCCTAAGAGAAGACCGATCGGCACTTGCTGCGCTGAGCGCCGTAGCGGCAAGGGGTAGATCTCTCGGGGTGCACCTGATCTGCGCGAGTCAATCTGTCTCAGGCGTGCCTCGCGAGTTGCTTGTGAACCTGAACCTACGTGTCGTCCTCGCCGGCACCGATGAAGTCGACGCCTTACAGCTAGGAGCTAAGGGCAGGCCAGCTCGAGTAAAGGGCTTGGGAGTCGGGCAGGTGGTCGGTGGAGCGGAATTTAGGTTTCCGTTTAGGCAAGTGCCGCTTCAAGAGAGCCTGCCGGCATCCCGTGGGCAACAGCCACCGGCTCGCTGACCAATTCTCCCGCGTGAGTGTTTAGGCCGAGCGCGAGTGCCGGGTCTGCCTTGCAGGCGGCCTTCCAGCCCTGGTTGGCCAGTGCGCGGGCGTAGGGGAGTGTCGCGTTGGTTAGTGCGTAGGTCGAGGTGTGCGGAACAGCGCCTGGCATGTTGGCAACGCAGTAGAACACAGAGCCGTGCACCATGAAGGTTGGTTCCGCGTGTGTCGTCGGGTGTGAGTCCTCGAAGCAACCGCCCTGGTCGATCGCTATGTCGACTAGAACAGAGCCGGGCTTCATCTTCTTTACGAGGGCGTTGTTTACCAACTTGGGAGCCTTCGCACCAGGAATCAGAACCGATCCGATGACCAGATCAGCCTCGGTGACGACTCGATCGATCTCGAAAGTGTTCGAAACAATTGTGCGCAAGCGGCCAGCGTAGAGGGCATCCAGCTCGCGCAAGCGGTTGAGGTTGGTGTCAAGCACGGTAACTTCTGCGCCCAACCCAACAGCCATGGCAACCGCGTTGGTTCCCGCAACACCGCCACCGAGAACCACGACACGGGCGGGTCTGGTGCCCGGAACGCCGCCGAGAAGCATTCCGTTACCGCCGTTTTGGCGCATCAGTGTCGAAGCGCCGACCTGAACGGAGAGGCGACCGGCAACCTCGCTCATTGGTGCGAGCAAAGGCAACTGGCGAGTTGACAGCTGGACGGTTTCGTAAGCAATCGCTGTAACTTTTTTGGTGAGAAGTTCTTGAGTGAGCTCTAGGTCGGCGGCTAGATGAAGAAAGGTGAACAACACCTGACCCTCGCGCAAAAAGCCGTACTCCTGCTCGATTGGTTCCTTGACTTTCAAAATCATGTCACCGGCATCCCAGGTTGCCTTGGCGTCTGGTGTGATCTTCGCGCCAGCACTCTGGTATTCGGCGTCGGTGATGGATGAGCCGAGGCCTGCCCCCTGCTGAACGAAGACTTCGTGGCCGGCTACGACCAGTTCGTGCACACCTGCGGGCGTAATGGCCACGCGGTATTCGTTGTTTTTGACTTCGCTAGGTACGGCAACCCGCATGATTCTCCTTGTGGTGGCACCTTTGCCACATCCACCAAAAAGCCTAACCCGAACCGCAATAGTGTTTCGTAGCCAAAGTGGTTTAAGTTGTGGCAGTATTTTTATGTGCTCGGTTATTGGGCACGGTTTCTTTGTTGTTGGTCGGGATACATCCCTTGTCGATAGAAAAGAGTTCTTCATGGACGCAAAGCAGATCACCCGTCGTGGCCTATTCGCCGGTGCAGGAGCACTATCAATCACAGCGGTGCTTGCTGCCTGTGCACCAGGTGCCACCAAGACCGTTTACTGGGATAACTGGCCTTACTACATCGATGGCGAAGCGGATGGTTCGTACCCAACCCTGAAAGACTTCGAAAAGGCAACCGGCATCAAGGTCGAGTACGCTACCAAGGTTGACGACAACAACACCTACTACGCGAGCATCAAGAACCAGCTGGCTGCAGGCACCGACACCGGCGCAGACACCTTCTGCCTCACCGACTGGATGGTTAGCCGCCTAATT
>JBILRS010000078.1:0-6174 GCA_044372535.1 Rhodoluna sp. | reverse complement strand
AAGCCTCAGAAAGTAACTCAGACGCTTTCTTCTTCGGGTTCTATCGACACTCTTCAGATAACTGCCAAGTACCAAAAGTGATCCCCTCAAGGATTCAAGTGAATGTGAACCAGAAGGTCGCGGGGGGTTCGAGTCCCTCCAAGCGCACGAAACCCGGTTCCTTCTCACGAGGACCGGGTTTTTTAGTACCCTAAGCGGAACAGATATTCGCATAGGAGTCCTCAATGAGCGAGCAGTATTGGATTGAATTCCTTCAGGCAGACGGACTTGAGGACTGGGTTGTGCTGCATGGCGGGCCATCCGCCGTATTCGTGACTGAGACACTTGCCGATGCTGCCGAACTAGCTCGTGCAATCGCTCAACTGCCGGGCCTAGAGGGAACACATGCTCAGTTGACTATCGTTTCGAAGCGCTTGACCGTTCGCCTGACCCGTGAAACCTGGAAGATTGAACCACATCACATCGACCTAGCCAGGGAGATCTCTAGAGTGGCTAAGTCACTGGGAGCAGTCAGCGACCCGAAGCAAGTGCAAGAGGTGCAATTCGCCATTGCGGCGAAAACAGAAGCTATCGATCTCGGGTTTTGGCGTGCTGTCCTGGGTTATGAACCAATGCTCGAAGACAACGCTATTGATCCCCTCGGAGTCAGTTCAACTGTATGGATGCAGGACATAGAGGCAGGCAAGTCTCTGCGCCACGCCATGCATCTTGACGTTTCGCTTTCGAAGGAAGTCGCCCAAGCTCGAGTCGAGGCAGCGGTCGCAGCTGGAGGCGTTGTCGTGGATGAATCTTTTGCTCCCTCTTGGTGGATCCTCGCCGATCGCTCAGGCAACAAAGTTTGTGTGGTCGCCTGGCCGGATGGCGCGAAGGCCAAGCGCGAACAAGGCTAAGCCCTAGTTTCCGCTGCCAAGCATTAGCAGGATCACGTTGACCAGCGAGGCCAGAATCAACAGGGTGAAGGCGACCTTGGTTGGTTTTGCTCGGAGTGACAGCGCGCTGGCGAAACCGACCAAGATGATTGTGGCAATTAGGCCAACGATTGCAAGGTTCGGGTCTAGGGCTTCGGACTGAGTCACCACTAGCAAGCTGGCGATTAGGGCGGTTGCTGCAATCACTATGGCCGAGACCTTCTGCCCCAGGATGTGCGGCAACGAATTGACTCCGGTTAGCTTATCGGCCTCGATGTCAGGCAGCACGTTGGCAAAGTGAGCTGCTACGCCCAAGAGAGCCGAAACCATTACCACCCAAGTGGGCACCCAAAACGGTGTCGGGGCAGCCAGCCCTACAAAGACGGGGATCGTGCCAAAGCCAACGGCGTAAGGAAGCGCTGAGGACCAGTTCGACTTCATGCCTAAGTTGTATGCCCAACCTGACGCAAGCATCAGCAACATCAACAGCGAGGCCCCGATGCCTAGGAACAGGGCTAGGACTTCGGCCGAAACAGCCGCGGTCAGAGACAAGAAACGCAACTGACCCACACTCACTTGACCTCTGACCGAAGGTTTGTCTTGGCGGTTTGCGGCCAAGTCTCGCCTGTAATCGAGCCAGTCGTTAGATAGGCCGACCGATATCTGCTGCAGCAGCACTGCTAAGAAGATTAGTAAGGAGTTATGGGCTGGAAGCCCGGATCCCAGGCTAAAAAGCCCAGCAAACGAGGAAACCGCCACACACGGAATCGGATGGCTTGCCCGAATCAGGGCGAGCAACTTGGATCTCCGTCGACATCCTTGTGATTAGCCCTCATTAGTTCATTGTAGGTAAATCGGCGGCATGCTCAGCCGATTAGGCTTGGCCTACAAACCTTGTTAGAGGCAAATAGTTTTGAGCATCGATCCTTCCAAGATTCGAATACCGTGGGCCGACGGCTCACGAACCATTGTCTGTTCTCTTGGGTTGCCAATTCTCCGAGCCGTGCGAAAGGGAGGGAAAGCTCTTGAATATAAGAGTTAGGCCGATTGCTACTGGCGACAGAGCTGACTGGCTAAGGCTTTACCTGGGCTACTTGGAGTTCTACGAAACCGAGCCAATTGAGGCTTCTGTTGAGCTGGTTTGGAGAAGGCTCACTGGTGAAAACCCCGATATCCAAGGATTGGTGGCCGAAGACGATGGCCAGATCGTTGGCATCACGCACTTTCATTACCAGGTTTCGACCTGGGCCGACGTTGGCCACTGCTATCTTGAGGACCTCTTTGTTGACGAGCGCTCGCGGGGCAAAGGCGCAGCTGCCGCACTCATAAACGAGGTCAAGGATTTGGCGAAAAGCCACGGCTGCTCGG
The DNA here is from genome assembly GCA_044372535.1 of Rhodoluna sp. GTDB lineage: Bacteria > Actinomycetota > Actinomycetes > Actinomycetales > Microbacteriaceae > Rhodoluna. The sequence continues at coordinate 3,898 of JBILRS010000078.1, read as the reverse complement.
AGCTGTTTTGGATCACAAGGTCAACAAACCAAACTGCTCGAAGGCTTTACGACCGAGTGGCCAGTGCAACGGATTTCGTTCGGTACGAAATCAAACTCGAGCCCTAGGCCAAGCCTTCAGACTCGAGCACGGCCATTGCGGCGTTGTGACCACCTATCCCGCTGACAGCACCACCGCGTTGGGCGGTTGAACCGCAAAACATGATGCCCGCCTCGCCCGAGTCGACGCCCCATCGCTTGGCAGGGGTGTCAAGAACTTCATCGTCGCTCACGAACGGCCAGCTCAGCGGGCCGTGGAAGATGTTTCCGCCAGGCAGCCCTAGGGCGTCTTCGAGATCCTGAGTTGTCTTGGTTTCGATGCATGGATGCCCGTTTGAATCGTTCATTAGTAAGCCACGGACGTCCTCTGCTAGAACCGAGTTGATTGATTCGATCGCCGCTAGTTCGAGCCCTGCCCGCATCTCGTCCTGGTTGCGCCCGTGCAGGAGCGAATGAGGGGTGTGGAGGGCGAAAACCGTGAGGGTTTGTGCGCCGGATTCTTGTAATTCTGGGCCGAGGATGCTCGGGTCGGTTAGCGAATGGCAGTAGATCTCGAGCGGCAGTGGGTTTGGAATCTCGCCACGGGTTGCTTGGTCGAACGCGGTTTGCAGTTGCTCGAAGCCCTCGTTGATGTGAAAGGTTCCGCCGAACGCGGCGACCGGGTCTGTGCCGGCCTTGAGCTTGGGCAGGCGCTTGAGCAGCATGTTGACCTTGACCTGAGCGCCTTCGATGTTGTGAGCGCTCGATTTGCCGAGCAGCTTGTTGAGCACCGGTTGTGAAACGTTGGCGAGCAGGTGTTTGGCGACCAGGGACTTCGTTTCGCTATTCTCGCGGTAGGTGACCACGCGGCCTTCACCGATTGTAAGAACTTCGCAGTTCGGCTTCAGCTCAGCGCCGAATTCGAGCGCCCGCTTCGCCATTGAGGTCGTGACTGCGCCCATTCCACCAACGGGGATGCTCCACTCGCCGGTCTCGTTGCCGATCACGTGATACAAAAAGCACTTGTTCGCATCGAGTTCGGGATCGTGATTCGACGCGAAGGTGCCGATCAGGGCGTCGGTCATCACCACTCCGCGAACGAGATCTGACTCGAAGGTCTTCTCAATCGTTTCGCCGATTGGTCGCTCGAAGAACTCGCTCCAAAGTTCAGGGCCGAGCAACTCGGCAATCTCGCTCGCTGTGCGAAGGGGTTCGAGCACCGAACCGAAGAGTTTCTGAGCGATTACTTCGGTCTTGGTATAGAAGGCATTCCAGCGGTCGAAGTCCGATGCGGCATCGACTGAGGCAAACGATTGCGCGGTGGCCTCGGTGTCGTCCTTGTCGATTAGTAGCCCGCTGCCGGTGATTGGGTCGGGGGTGAAAGAGCCGAAGCGGCGAGGGGCGAGCGTCACTTCAAGGCCGAGATCCGCGATGACCTGAGCGGGCAGCAGGCTGACCAGGTAGGAGTAGCGAGAAAGGCGAGCGTCGATACCTTCGAAAGCCTGAGCCGAGATGGCCGCGCCACCGAGAACGTCATGCTGTTCGAGCAGCACCACCGAGAGCCCGGACTTAGCTAGGTAGCCAGCGGCGACCAGGCCGTTGTGACCTCCGCCGATGATGGCTACGTCGTAGTTGGAATCAACCATGCGCCAAGTTTAGGTGTTCTCGGTTTGGGAATTAGTCGATAAAGCCGCGGGTTCTTCACTTTGGAGGAACTATGAAGAACAACACCATGGCCATGCTCGCGATTATCGCGATTGCGATGAGCTTTGCGTCGCTCATTGGTTACATCGAGCCGGGAACCTGCACCGTTGCTCCGGCACAGGGTCTGGACACCTGCGAACAGGCTGCCGTAGAGAGGCTCTGGGGTTTTGTCGCTCTCTTCACTTTCGGGGTAGGCACACTGCTAATCGGAACCCTACGCGCCAGAAGACTCAAATAAAGGGGAAGGTTCACCTTTCTGTCAGTGTTCTCTCAGCAACCGGTGCGAAAATGGGAGAGATGTTTATCTTCGATCAACGGGGATTAAGAGAGAAGAAGAGATGCTTAAGAAGCGTTGGCGTTTGATTGCCGTTATAGCTGCGGTTGCCTTGGTTGGGGTGAGTTTGGCGGTTTCGCCGCTGTTCTCGAGCAAGACTGATTACGAAACCTACAAAGTCGCAAACACCAGCGTCACCAAGACTGTCTCGGCTAACGGACAACTGGCCGAAACCACTCTGCTCGCCTACGGGCCAGCTGAGCAGCCAACTCTGATTTCGGTAAACGGTTCAGTTGCCTTGCCGGTTCAGTTCGGGGTCAGCCTCGAGGTGAAAGCCGTTGAGGTAACCGTGGGCGAAGCCGTTGAGAAGAATCAGCGCCTCTTCACCTATGTCGATGCCTTCGGCCGCAGCAGCAATGTCAACGCTGTCGCTTCGGGAGTGGTTCGCTCGATCGAAACCACTGATGGCCTTAGAACGGCCGGTTCGGTTGTGACTATCGGTTCGAACGAACCCGTGGTTTCGGTGTTCGTAAGTGAATATGACGCCGACCTTATTGCCCTAGATCAGAAAGCTGTGATTGAACTGGACGCGATTTCGGCAACCTTCGAGGGTGTTGTGAAGCGAATCGGTCAAGTGGCTCAGTCGGTTAGCGGTATCAAGCAGTACGAAGTGCTTCTTGAAGTGGCTGACCTGCCAGAGGGAGCTCGCTTCGGCATGAGCGCCACGGCTGAGATCAAGGTGCTAACCAAGGCAAACGTCTTGGCTGTTCCGCTAAATGCTTTGGTTGGCGATGAAGAAACCCTGGTTGACCTATTGGTAACTGAGTCAAACGGCAGCCAGTCAGTGAAGCGCGTCAAGGTCACTCTCGGAATCTTTGGCGATAGCTTCGCTGAGGTCACCAAGGGTCTCAAGGCTGGCGACGAAGTAATCGTCGGTCTGTCTGGCGACATCCCACCCCCTGTGAACTTCGGGCCTCCAGCGGGAGCAAGAACCGGTGGATAAAGTCGTTGAACTGCTGGACGTTCGACGCGAGTATCAGGTGGGCGACCAGAACACGGTCGCTCTTGACGGCGTAAGTCTTTCAATTGAGCATGGTGAGTTTGTAGCCATCGTCGGCCCCTCGGGTAGCGGCAAGTCGACCATGATGAACCTGATCGGCTGCCTCGACAGACCAAGCTCTGGCGAGGTCAAGATTTCAGGCGCTGCAACCAAGGACTTGAGCGACAACGCACTCACAAACCTTCGCTCAAAATCGATCGGATTCGTTTTTCAACAGTTTCAGCTGCTGCCAAACACCACAGCACTAGAAAACGTGATGGCTCCGCTTTTGTATCAGGGCATCAACACCAAGGAAGCGAAGCGGGCTGCAACAAAGATGCTTTCGAAGTTGGGCCTCGCCGAGCGCTTGAACTTTGACCGCAATCGCCTGTCTGGTGGGCAACAGCAGCGCGTTGCGATTGCTCGGGCCCTGGTCACTAGCCCTGACATCGTCTTGGCCGATGAGCCGACCGGAGCTTTGGACTCGAAGACCGGCGCTCAGGTTATCGGGCTCCTCAAAGAGCTAAACACCGAGGGCAGAACAATCATTTTGATCACCCATGACCTAGAAATCGCCGCAAGCGTGCCGAGGCGAGTGTTTCTTCGCGACGGCAAAGTTGAGCGCGACGAGCGGGACGGGGCAGCGCTATGAATCTAATCGGAACCGCTCGCTTGGCTCTCAACCGAATTTGGTCAACCAAGGTTCGTTCGCTACTAACCATGCTCGGAATCGTGATCGGTGTCGCGGCAATCGTGGCACTGACCTCAATCGTCGATGGCGCGTCGCAGGGAATCAATAAGTCTCTCGCCACCCTCGGCACCAATCAGCTCAACATCACCGCGATGGGGCCAAACGCCTTGACC
>JBILRS010000076.1:0-6194 GCA_044372535.1 Rhodoluna sp. | reverse complement strand
CTGCTTGCGTTCGCATTCCGTTCAGAGCTGAGATCTGGCTTTGAGGGCCTAATGGGTAATGATTTCCCAGGCCCGGGCGCCGTTGAGGTATCTCTCACAATTGAACCCGGCGATGACGGAGAGGCGATAGCGCGCGATCTTGTCGCCGTAGGAGTAGTAAAGAACTTCAATTTCACCTACAAGTTGATGATCTCTCGAAACCAGACCTTCATTCCGGGTACGTTTCGAATGCTCAAGTCTATGAAGGCCGCCGACGCGCTTGATCGCCTCCAGGACACCAGCTACCTGAGCCTCGATCGCGTAACTATTCGCGAGGGTCTGCGAATCGGTCAAGTGTTTCAGGCCCTATATGAAGGAACCGGAGTCAGCATCGCTGAGCTCGAGGCAGTGACGCTCAAAGACTTAGGGCTACCGACAACCCTCCCGAGCGTCGAGGGGTACCTGTTTCCGGCAACCTACGACTTCGCACCGGGCACTAGTGCCAAGGTCATCTTGAAGATGATGGTGGAACGTATGAACGAGGAATTGCAGTACTACGGGGTGGCGTCCAAGGATCGCCACAGAGTCCTGACCCTTGCTTCCATAATCCAGAAAGAGGCGGCTATCGCCGAGGATTTCTTCAAAGTCTCTAGAGTCTTCACGAACCGCCTAGATATCGGAATGCATCTCCAATCGGATGCAACCGTTAGCTACGGTAGCGGCGGTACAACCGTGACCACCACCGATGCCGAGCGTTCTGATCCCAATGGATACAACACCTACAGGTATCCCGGCTTGCCAATAGGGCCCATCTCGGCCCCAGGTTCCCAGGCGATTGACGCAGCGCTGAATCCAACCGATGGTTCGTGGCTTTACTTTTGCGCCGTAAATCTCAAGACCGGTGAGACAGTTTTCAGCACCACATACGCCGAACATCAGGTAGCCGTAGCACAGTGGCAAGCATGGATGCGAGCGAATCCTGGTTGGAATGGATAGGCAATTCGCTGTGATTGGGTCACCGATCGAGCACTCCAAATCGCCAGCGATCCACACAGCTGCCTACAAGGCCCTGGGTCTTAACTGGACCTATGAGAAGCGCGAGATTCACGAGGAGGACTTGGAGTCCTTCCTGACAGATACGCCTCTCGACGGTCTCAGCGTGACGATGCCGCTGAAAGAACGGGCCTTTGCCGTTGCCAGCTGGAAGGACCCGAGCGCTATCAGCTCCGGCACCGTGAACACGATGGTCAAGAGCCCGAACGGCTGGCTCGGATACAACACCGACATCTTCGGGTTGGAGAAGGCGTTGTCCGGACTAGCTGCAAACAAGGTACTCATCTTGGGTGCCGGCGCAACCGCTAAAAACGCGATTCTCGCTCTAACCGCCGCAATGCCAAGCGCAGACCTTCACATAAAGACCAGAAACCAGGTCAAGGCCGACTCAATTGCAGAGTGGGCGCTACGGCTGGGCGTGCCTGTTCAGAAGGTGGCGGGGAATGCAGTGTTACCCGAATACGAGCTCGTAATCTCAACCCTTCCGCCACTCAGCAGCACCGACGGCTGGTTCAATGGAAAGCCAAAGGGAACACTCTTGGATGTCGCCTACAACCCCTGGCCGAGCGAATTAGCCAAGCAATGGCTCAGCAGTGGCGGTAACGTTATAAGTGGAATTGAGATGTTGATCTGGCAAGCCATTGCGCAGATTAGAGTTTTTAGACATGGCAGCGTCGCCGAACCTTTAGTAAACGAAGAAGAAATTGCCAAGGTGATGCGCGCAGCCGCCCTGGCAGAAGGGTAGTCGCGACATGCTACGTTGGCTCACTGCCGGAGAATCTCACGGTCCCGAACTCGTCGCGATCCTTGAGGGTCTGCCCGCCGGTGTCGAAATAACCACTGCCGATGTTCAAGACGCTCTTGCTCGCAGACGCCTGGGCTTCGGTCGCGGCGCAAGGATGAAGCTCGAGAAGGATGTCGTTTCTCTTTCTGGTGGTGTGAGACACGGTCTGACAATGGGAGGACCAGTTGCAATCACCGTTCAAAACAGCGAATGGCCAAAGTGGCAAGAGGTGATGTCGGCAGACCCGCTCAGTGCTCCGCTCGAGGGTGCTCGCGGCGAAAAGCTGACTCGCCCAAGACCCGGACACGCCGACTTCACAGGCATGCAGAAGTACGGCTTTGAAGAGGCCAGACCAGTGCTCGAGAGAGCAAGTGCCCGCGAGACCGCTGCCCGCGTGGCTTTGGGCTCCGTTGCGAGCTCGTTCCTAAAGAGCCTCGGTATCGAGTTGATTACACACACGGTTTCCATCGGCACGGTTTTTGCTGAGCGAGGAGCGAAGCTGCCGCGCCCGAGTGACGTGGACTCGATTGACGAAGATCCGCTTCGCTGCTTCGACAGAGAAACCTCCACACGGATGGTCGCCGAAGTCGAGGCCGCCCACAAGGACGGCGACACCCTCGGCGGTGTCGTAGAGACCCTTGTCTATGGAATGCCACCCGGCGTCGGCAGCTACGTGCACTGGGATCGTCGCCTGGACTCACGCCTTGCCGGTGCATTGATGGGTATCCAAGCCATTAAGGGTGTAGAGGTCGGCGATGGCTTCGAGACCGCGAAGCGTCGCGGCTCTGCCGCTCACGATGAGATTGTGCGTGAAGACGGATTGGTTACCCGATCGACTGACAGAGCCGGTGGTATCGAGGGTGGAATGTCTAACGGCGAGATTCTCAGCGTCCGGGCGGCCATGAAGCCGATCAGCACGGTTCCCCGAGCCCTCGCAACCATTGACACAAAGACGGGGGAGTCTGCCACCGCACATCACCAAAGGTCTGATGTCTGCGCCGTTCCGGCTGCCGGTGTTGTCGCCGAGGCTATGGTTGCGTTAATTATCGCCGACGCCGTCCTAGAAAAATTTGGTGGCGACTCGATCGCTGAAACTAAGCGGAACCTCGAAGGCTATTTGGCCTCGATTCCCGAGTACCTTCAGTCGCACATCGAACGGCCATAACTTGACTGCGATTGTGCTGGTTGGCCCCATGGGAGTTGGCAAGACCACGATTGGCAAAAAGCTAGCTAAGCGCCTCGACAGGGTTTTCGTCGATACCGACCAGCAATTTGTTCAAGAACACGGCGCAATCGCTGAATTTTTCGAGAAGTCAGGCGAAGTCCTCTTTCGGGAACTTGAAGAGGGATACGTTGCAAACGCCCTCACACAGGACATCGTTGTTGCAACCGGCGGCGGTGCCGTTCTCAGCTCAAAAACGCGGACCCTGCTAAACGAAGCCTTTGTCGTCTATCTTGCAACCGACGGCAGACACATGGCCTCGCGTCTAAGTGGTGGCGGCCGGCCTCTACTGCAGAACGGACTAAAGGACTGGCGACGCATCTACGAGAATCGCAAGCCGCTATACCGCGAGGTTGCGGATCTTGAAATCGACACCTCGGCGTTGCCACTAACTGGGATTATTGAAGAGATATTGAAGGGTTTCCAAGCTGATGAGCGTTTCTAAGGTTATCCGGGTCGGAGGCGTCGACCCTTACGAGGTGGTTGTCGGTCGACACCTGCTCGACGATGTTGCCGGTGCTCTGCGAGCGGACGCTAAGCAGGTCTTGATCGTGCACCCGATTTCGCTTTCCACCAGCGCTGACCTATTAGCCGAAGCGCTTCGGACCAAGGGACTCGTTGCTTTGCAAGCTGGCGTTGAAGATGGCGAACCTGCCAAGCGAATCGAAGTTGCTGCGTGGTGCTGGGGCATCATGGGTCAGGCAGACTTCACTAGATCAGACGCAGTAATCGGTTTCGGTGGAGGATCTACAACTGACTTAGCCGGTTTCGTAGCCTCGACCTGGCTCAGGGGAGTGCAGCTCATTCAGGTTCCGACCACGCTGCTAGGCATGGTTGATGCGGCGATCGGAGGCAAGACCGGCGTGAACACCGCCGAGGGTAAGAATCTGGTCGGCACCTTTTACGCGCCTTCGAAAGTCTTGTGCGACCTCGAAACGCTCAACACCTTGCCGCGCAATGAGCTCCTGGCTGGCTACGGAGAGATCGTTAAATACGGATTCATCGCCGACGAGAGAATTCTCGAACTTCTAGAGAGCGACCTGGAAGCCGCGACCGACATCGCATCCGATGTATTTGCGGAGTTGATTTATCGCTCAATTGCGATCAAGGCCAGGGTCGTCTCAGCGGACTTCAAAGAGGCGAGCGAGCGCGAGATTCTTAACTACGGACACACACTGGGTCACGCGGTTGAATTGGTCGAGCGATACCAGTGGCGCCACGGAGCGGCAATTTCCGTTGGCATGATGTTTGTTGCCGAGCTTGCCCGCCTGCAAGGCGTATTGAGCGACGAAGTAGTCGACAGGCAGAAGCGTATTCTCGAAGCCATCGGGCTGCCAACAACGTATCGAGCCGATAAGTGGAGCGAACTTCTGGCAGCGATGCAACGCGACAAGAAGTCACGAGCCGGCAGCCTGAGGTTCGTGATTCTTGAGGGAATCGGAAAGCCAAAGATCCTCACGGCACCCACAAAAGAACTACTCTTCACCGCCTATCAAGAAATCTGTGAGTAACCTAGACCAATGAGTAGCGTGTTGGTCTTGAATGGCCCCAATCTCGGTCGCCTGGGTTCGCGCGAACCCGAGGTCTACGGATCGGCAACCTACTCTGACCTGGTCGAACTCGTAACCGCTGCCGCCAAGGAACTGAGCCTCACTGCCGAGGTTAGGCAAACCGATAGCGAAAGCGAACTCATCGGCTGGCTGCATGAGGCGGTTGATCAGAAGCTCAACGTTGTGTTGAATCCGGCAGCGTTCACTCACTACTCGTACGCCTTGCGCGACGCAGCAGCGCTCGTGACCAAGTCGGGTCAAAAACTCATCGAAGTCCACATCTCAAACCCGCACAGTCGCGAAGAGTTTAGGCACAACTCGGTTATCAGCGGAGTCGCCACCGGTGTTATCGCCGGCTTCGGTATCCAGTCTTATGTCCTTGCACTAAAAGCGCTCGGCTAAACTTACAGAGTCAATCAAACAAAAAAGGTAAGGCACATTCGTGGCAACTTCAAACGACCTCAAGAACGGTCTAGTACTCAACATCGAAGGTCAGCTTTGGGCTGTAATCGAATTTCAGCACGTCAAGCCAGGCAAAGGCCCTGCATTCGTTCGCAGCAAGCTCAAGAACGTAATCTCGGGCAAGGTTGTCGACAAGACCTTCAACGCCGGTGTCAAGGTTGAAATCGCCGACGTCGACAAGCGCGATATGACCTACCTATACAGCGATGGTGACGGCTTCGTTTTCATGGACAAAGACAACTACGACCAGGTCACCCTGAGTAACGCAGTTGTGGGCGACGCGACCAACTACATGCTCGAAAATCAAGACGCAGTCGTCGCCATGTACGAGGGAAACCCAATTTACGTGGAGCTTCCGGCCTCAGTGGTTCTCGAGGTTACCTATACCGAACCGGGTCTTCAGGGAGATCGCTCCTCAGGCGGAACCAAACCTGCAACGGTGGAAACCGGTCTAGCAATTCAGGTGCCACTATTCCTCGAACAGGGCACAAAGGTGAAGGTTGACACCAGAACTGGCGAATACCTCGGCCGCGTAAACGACTAGTGAGCGCCCGCACTAAGGCTAGAAAACGCGCAGTGGACGCACTGTTCGCTGCCGACTTGAGAACAGAGCACCCGGCGACCCTTCTTGACGAAACCTTCAAGCAGGTAGAAGACCGACAGAACCAAGGGCCGATCTTCGATTACGCGAGGACGCTCATTGATGGAGTCGTTGACCACCAGGCCGAAATCGACACGCTACTCGAGACCTACTCCGAGGGTTGGACACTCGAGCGAATGCCTAACGTGGACCGGTCAATCCTGAGAATTGCCGTTTGGGAGATTGTTTACAACTCCGAGTTGCCCGATGCCGTTGCAATCGACGAGGCCGTTGATCTGGCGAAAGAGTACTCAACGGACGCCTCGGGCGCATTCGTTAATGGCCTGTTGACGCGCATCAGCGCTACTAAGCGCGCGCTCTAGATTCTGCTACACTTCTACAAACATCCTTTAAACGGCGTCCTGTGAGGCGCAGAAGGAGGTGGGCGTGTCCTCACGCACCGTCTTGACAGGCAGCGACATAGATCGTGCCGTCACCCGCATAGCCCATGAGATCATCGAATCGAACCAGGGCACTCAAGATCTAGTTCTTCTAGGCATTCCA
>JBILRS010000012.1:0-22657 GCA_044372535.1 Rhodoluna sp. | reverse complement strand
ATCAAACTGCCGGCCGAGTCTGGGTTAGAGGTGTCGGGGGCAGCAAGACCTTTGAAGCCTCAACCACCGCAAAACTGCAGACGCCCTCACCCGAGAGCGCAACCGCCTATTTTTCGACCAACGAAGCAGTTCTATCTATCAATCTGACCGGTGGCGATGTAAAAGAGGTCCAGCGTGCGTCCGGAGTCAACAGTGCACCTACTTGGTTTGAAGGAAACGTCTACGCTGCCTGGCTTAACTCTGGCGACGGTGTCGTTTTCAACAGCTCTAGCGATGAGCTGATCCAGCTCAGTGGATTCGCAGGTGGCAAATCACTTAGCGAAACCCAAGATCCTGTAATTCAGACCAACGAATTCGCCGCAGTAGTGAACGATGCTCAGTCCGGCTGGGCTTGGAACGTTTCTGATGGTTTGGTGATTCCAAGCACCCAGGACTGGAATAGCAAGATCATTCCGCCTCCACCTGTCGTGGATGGGGGAGAGGATGCCAAAAAGCAAGAGCCTCCAGTCGCTAACGACGACTCCTTCGGCGCTCGACCAGATACCTTGACCACCCTGCCGGTTCTTCTCAACGACACCGATCCAAACCCCGAGGACGTCCTCACAATCGACCCGAAGTCCGTTTCCGGCTGGGACGACACCAAAGGAACGTTGCGGATCTCGGCCGATGGGCAGTCCTTCTCTTTACTGCCTAAGAAAACCGTGAAGGGGTCCGCTGCTTTCAGTTATAAGGTGAGCGACGGCAGTCAGGCAAACGGAACGCTTTCGAAGGCGGCCGCTACCGTAACCATCAGGTTCGTCCAATCAGGTAACACAGCCCCAGTTTGGTGCTCCGATGCACCTAACCCCTGCACCGAACGCCCAGCGCCCTCGGCAAATGTGCTGCCAGGGCAGTCTGTTTCGGTCGAGTTTGCCAACGGGTTTATTGACCCAGAAGGCGACAAAGTTTTCATCAGTGCCGCATCGGTGACCTCGGGTACCGGTAGCGCGGGTTTCACGTCAAAGGGCGAAGTTGTCTTTAGAAGCACACTTTCTAAGACTGCGACCGAGACAGCCAAGGTGGCTGTGACGGTGAGTGACACCCTTGGTGCCTCGACAACCAAGACACTATCGATAAAGGTAAACCCGAACACTGAGCTCGGGTTCACGCCCTTCGTGGTGACCACAATCGTTGGGCAAACCAAGGTTGTTGACATTCTTCGCGGAATCACCGGTTCGGTCGGTCAGGTAACCCTTGTCCAAGCGTCTAGGGGCAACAACAACTTCCCGATCGTTAGCCCCACCGCCTTCTCGGTAACCAGCTCGGTTGCCGAACAACTTCAGGTCGCCATCAAGTTCACCGATGAGAACGGTGTTCCCAAAAACTCGTACGTTCAGGTCAACGTAATCGATGACCGGTTGGCAAGAGTCGCAGTGAGCCCTGTCACCGTCTTGGTGAGGGCTGGTCTTGACTCCACTGTTGACCTCTACACCGCAATCTCGAACCCTTCTGAGCGTTCGCTGATCATCACACTAGACACCAAGATCGACTACTCACCGGGTGCAACTCTGAGCGTAGGTAAGGTCAAGGGCGGCAACGTTCGTTTGCGCGGTGAAACCGAAGATCAGGCTCCTGGCAAGGTAGCAACCGTGCGGTTTACGGTGAGCGACGGCACCGATGACCCGAACTACACGGCCGAGGGTCAAATCTTCGTTTACCAGGTCGCCTCAGCAACTTCTGCCCCAATCGGTGTTGACGACTCAATCACGCTTCGCGCAGAAACAACCGGAGACTTAGACGCGCTCGCAAACGACGTCGGCACTCCCGGAATCTCGCTAGCCATTGACGCAAAAGAAGTCACCTGTAAGGGCACTGGTTTCGATGAGGCTGGAGGTCTAGCTTTTGCCTCTCAAGGCCTGCTCCGAATTGTTGCCCCAGTCGAACCAGGTTTCTACCTCTGTAACTACAGCATCTACTCATCCGACCAACCAACACTCAAGAGCACTGCCAATTTTGGGGTTAACGTAACAACCAAGAGCAGCAACAAGGCTCCAATTGCGCCTACGATTCGGGCGCGAGTGACCTCGTTCGCCACCGTCGAGATTCCGATTCCGCTCAGGGGAATAGATCCAGATGGCGACACAGTCTCGATCACGGGTGTTGGGCAGAGCAGCGCTGGCAAGGGTTTCGCTGCGGTCAGCGCTAAGGGCAATTCGGTTTTCTACACCGTGATTCCAGGGCAAGAAGGTCAAGACTCGTTCACCTACACCGTCAGCGACGGTGACCTCTCGAGCACAGGAGTAGTGAAGGTTGGTATTTTCGCCAAGTACTCCGATGGCCCGCCTGTGACTATGGTTGACGTGATTGACCTGGTCGCCGGTTCAGACGGTAAGGCCGAGTTTGACCCCACGGCAAACGACTTCGACCCGAGCGGCAAGGGGCTAACGCTTATTCCCGGCTCTGTTATACCGAACCTCAAGGCTGGAACCGACGCCTACAACAAGTCTGCGGCGCTTATTTCCGAACCGGCGAAGAACTCGGAAAGTCGCGCTGTCACAGTTTCGGCAGCCAACGAGGTTACTGAGCTGGAGTATGTCTATCGAGTAAGTGGTGCCGGCGGCCAGTCGATAGGTGCGATTCTCGTTCGCGTAACCAGCAAGGCTGTGCCAGATCAACCGCAGGTGCTCGATACCTACGTTGATGCTCAGGAACGCGAGTTACTTGCAACCTCTGGTGTTGACGTGCGAACCAATAAGGTCACCTGGCTGACCGGAAACCCGGCCGCTCTAAAGTTGACAATCGTTGGTAATGCCCGAGGTTTCACCGTGCGCGGTCAGTCAACTTTGGTCGGTTCGCCCCCAGCAACCTCCACCTTTGTGGTCTTCAAGCTCTCGGGTAAGGACTTCGCCAACAAAGACGCCTTTACCTATGGAATCCTTCACATCCCTGCCGCATCTAAGGTAATCAACCTCCGAGACGTGAACCAGGTTTGGGAACTCAATGAGGGTGCCACCGATGACGAAGACCTCCTCGATTGGATCGCGATACCAACCGGTGCACGAGTCGAAATCGACGGCGCAAATGTTAAGACTTCTGGCAACGGCCGACCAGAGGGTGCTTGCACCTTCAAGAGCGGAACCACGGTTAGCTACAGCGCCGGAAACGGCGGCACAAAGTTCAACGATGTCTGCGTTGTTCCAATCCGATACGTTGGCGAACAGAGCTACACGCTCTTGCCTCTGCGAATCCGCGTGATTGCGAACAACCCAGAACCTGTTTTCAACAACGTCACGATCGAAGTCATGCCGGGATCAACCTCTGAGGTCGACCTGAAGAGCATGGTCTCATGGGACGAAGCGAGCCCTAGTTTCAGCTGGAAGGTTCAGCGTGACAGCGGCTCGAGCATCACCGAGCAGGGGCCGAATGGCGACTTGATGACCTTCTCGGTCGTTCCAGGTTCGGAGGCTCGCGAGGAGTCCAAGTACTCGGTCCGTATCGGCAGCTACCAGAGCTTCGGTGTGATCACCGTCATTGTTGGTGAATCTCCAAACGCCAAGCCTTCGGCAACATTGACTTTCGATAACAAGAATTGCGATTTCACCTCCAAGACTTGCTCTCTCACGGTCAACGATCTAACCGGTGTGGTCAACGCGTTCCCGCAACCACTCAAGTTCATGCCTTTCGGTTACTCAAAGGGAACCCCGAACTACAAGACCGGGCAGTTGTTGGTCTGCAAGGACGTCAAAATCAAGGTCGTCGACGCCAATACAATCACTGCCACTTGGAAGGCGACCACTTCGCAATCCTGCCCATCGCAAATCGGCAGCGGCGCCCTTCTAGACGCTGAGGGAAAGAAGGGTTCGCTGCAGGTCGCGGTTGACTTGCAGGGTGTTCCGCAGGCACCGCTATCGGTCGAGCAGATCGCATTCTCGAGATCAACAGTGACTCTTCGAGTCAAGGCCGGTGACTTCAGCGAAACCGAGTTCCGGGTAAGAGAATACGTAATCCGCGAGGGTAACCAGATAGTCACAACTTGCACAAGGGAGGGCAACGAAGCCGTAACCACCTGCCCGGTAATCGAAGACCTTCGCCCCTATCGCGGAAACGGCGACAAGGAGAACCTGCACACCTACACCGTGACAGCTAGAAACCAGGTCGGTGAATCCACGAGCATTACGGGCTCGGGCATTTATGCCTATGAAAGACTGAAAGAGATCACTCCCGACGTTATTGAAGCCGAGACCGTTCTGGGTCGTGAAACCGCAACCGATATGGGTGTGCTCCAGGTAACGCTTTCTCCGAGACCAGACCCACTTGCCGCCAAGTACGTAATCATCGGCGAGGGCGGTACAGCTGCCAAGACCGAGGTTATATCGGGTGACTACAAGACCCGAACCTTCCTGCTCTCGGCGAAACCAGGTAACGCCACAGTCGTTACGGTTCGTGCCGAAGGAGCGATTCCAGCTCCAGTTAGTGGAGCGAAAGGCAGTTCGACCACCACCTGGTCTGGCGTAGTGTCCGGTGCGCCGAAGATCGGTCTGGCTAGCGCATCTATCTTGGGCGACACGGCCCCTTACTTCGGCAAGGTGACGCTAAATAACGCGAATCGCAACTACAGCAAGCGCACTGCCAAGGTCGCATATGTCTTCTGGTCTGGCGTTAGATCCCCGGTTTGCACCTTCGACGAGCCGACTAACTCTTTAACTGTGGAGCAACTAGCTGGCGTGGTTGTGAAGTACGCCGACGACAGAGCATTCAACGACCAGGTAGTCGATCTGGTGTCGAGCGATATCGCAGGTATTCAGCAAAACACCAGCTATCGAGCAAAGGCATGTTACTCAAACGGGTTCAAGATGTCTGAGACACTTGCCCCGAACACGCTCTCGACCATTTCAGCTCCAGGCGCAGAAGACTTCAAGTACAAGGTCGAACTGGTTTCAAACGTGCAGTTAACCGGCCAATACCTGTTCACCTGGGCGGTCAAAGTTGCCCAGTCGCCAAGCATTCCTGCAGGCATGAAAGCCCAGTACTCGAGCACCAAGAGCGCCACCGAAAAGTGGCAGGACGCGATCTACTCGGAATACTGGAACGAGCGCCCAATCATCAAGGTGCGATACTGCAACCTCTCGGCGACTATCTGTTCCGGCCCGACCGATGTGAAGCCCGAGTCTGACAGCGCTTCTTGGCAGGTAAGAGTCCAGCGCGCCTTCTTGGCAACGGCCGATGCCAATGCCACCGAGCGGCCAACCTGTAGCCCCACGCGCCCATTGGACCTAAACTTTGGCGTAGTCGGCGACAACGTGACCGGTTGGCTCGGTGCTCGGCCAGATGAGATTGACAGCGGCCAATTCCTAGCGGAATACCAGCTAGCTGGCTCAACGGCGTGGGTCGCCCTTGATGACACGAGATCATTCTTCCGGGCAAGAACCGGTGTCGGCACAATCACGAAGCTCCGTTTCTGGTTGAAGCCGAATGGCGGCACCACAAGTGCCTTAGAGAAGGTTCAGGTGACCATCGATGTCACCTGTTAGAAAGTTAGAGGAAAGGTAGAAATGGCACTAACTAAAGAGCAGGTCACCGCGTTCAAGCGCGGCTTCGACCTGATTAGCGAAAACATCGAGAAGGCCGTGTTCGGCAAGCGCGAAGAGATTCGACTTGTCCTCGCGGCGATGATCTCCGAGGGGCACGTGCTTCTCGAAGACTTCCCCGGAACCGGTAAGACCGCCTTGGCGCGAGCACTTGCGGAGACAATCAGGTGCGAGAACAAGCGCATCCAGTTCACTCCTGACCTGCTGCCGAGCGATGTCACGGGTATGGAGATCTATAACCAGAAAGACCAAAAGTTCAGCTTCGAACCCGGCCCGGTCTTTGCGAACATCGTCCTAGCCGACGAAATCAACCGTGCTGGCCCAAAGACCCAGTCATCGTTGCTTCAGGCCATGGAAGAGGGAATCGTGAACGTCGGTAAAAAGGAGTACCCGCTGGGCACCCCATTCTTGGTAATCGCCACCCAGAACCCTGTCGAGCAGGAGGGTGTTTACCCCCTACCTGAGGCGCAACTTGACCGATTCATGATCAAGACCTCGCTCGGCTACCCAGACGCAGAGTCAACCAAAATGATTCTTGCTGGTTTGGTTCAGCCTGCTGGCAAGCTCAAGCCTGCTGTGGTTGCCGACGATGTGCGAGAGATGACCAAGCTTGCTCGAGAAGTCACCATCTCTGACGAACTGGTCGCCTACATCGTGAAGATTGTCGAGCAGACCCGCGAGAACAAGCGAGTCGAGATCGGTTCTTCGGTTCGTGGTGCTCGCAACTTGGCAAAGCTCGCCAAGACCTGGGCGCTTACCGACGGTCGTGACTACGTTGTCGCCAATGACATCAAGTCGCTCGCTGTGACAGTTCTAGCCCACCGCCTAAAGCTCAACCCAGAGCTTGAAGAGAACGACGGCGTCAAGCCCGAGACGGTCATGCTCGAAATCTTGAACAGCATCACACCACCAAAGGATCCAAGTAAGTAATGTCTCGAATCAGAAACGCCGCCTCAGGCCTGACCCAGCGCACCAAGCGACTCAATCGTCGCTTGGGTAGTTTCGCTGCGTCCGCTCCTGTCGCAGCCGTTTCTGGTGGTTTGTCGAAAGTTTCTCCAAAGGCCGTTGCCAAGCAAATTGCTTCGGTGCTCACGGCTGCCGGTTGGTTTTCGATTGCCCTAGTTGCACTCTGGTGGCCGCTCGGTTCGACTCTTCGCTGGGTCGAATTCGCTATCGCCGGCTTTGTTGCCCTGTTGCTTTTGCTCTTCGCACTACCTTTCCTTATCGGAGGGCAAAACTACACGGTTTACTTTGAACCAGATTCAACGGCAGACATTCGACTTACGACTGGTGAAACTTTCGAAACCACCGTCGTCGTCGAAAACAGCTCGTCGAGACTCGAGCTGCCGGGCCAACTCGAAAGCGCATTCGGTGAGGAGCAACTTGTAATTCGTGTTCCGCTGCTCGGCGCCTTTGGCACCTATCGCCACGAACTTCGCCGACCAAACATGAAGCGCGGCAAGTTGGTGTTGTCTTGGCGCTCGATCCGAAAAGACCCGCTATCTCTCGTTCGCCGCGAGGTCCCATTTGGCATCGAGGGTGAACCAACTCAAGACAAGACGGTTTGGGTGCACCCCAAGATCGCCAAGGTGGGCTCACCTCTGCGCGGCATCATCAAAGACCTCGAAGGTAACCCGAGTGCTCAGTTGGTTGACTCAGACACCTCGTTCCACGCGATCCGCGAATACCGCGCCGGCGACAGCTCGCGCCACATCCACTGGGCTTCAACCGCGAAGATCGGCAAGGTCGGCGAGTTTATGGTTCGCCAATTCCAAGAGACTCGACGATCTCGCGTGGTTCTGATTTTGGCCTCGCACATGGACGAATACTCCAAGACGCCGAACGGCAAAGAACTGAACGACGAGTTCGAACTGGCGGTCAGCGCTCTCGGCTCCATAGGCTTCCAGGCATTGAGAGACGGCAGAACTGTTACGGCCGTAATGGGAAAGCCTAAGACCGGAGAAGCAAACAGCGTCGGCCGAGGAGCTTCCAAGGCAGCGCTCAGGGAGCTCAAGTCGGTTAGCAAATTCAAACTTCTCGACAGCCTCAGCGAGGTTCAGTTGAGCACCAAATCTTCTCAGCGCGGACTCAAAGAAGTGAGCTTGAGAGTCGGTCAGACCTATCATGACGTCTCTCTGGTCGTCATCTTCTGCGGCTCAACAGTCACCGACAAGCAACTTCGAGCCATCAGGCAGAACCTACCGAAGGGCATCGGTGTTCTAGCCGTGGTTTGTGAGCCAAATGGCACCCCCTCGATGCGCACGATCGACAAAATGAAGGTGGCAACGCTCACCTCTCTCGATCAGGTAAGTTCAGCGATTGTGAGGTTCCAGCGATGAGAGGTTTGTTCTACCAACTCGGCTTCACGCTGTTCGCAGCCTGGCTGGCATGGCCGATTTACGGCGACAGCTACTTTGCCATCGTCCTAGTTGTCGCTACCGCATTGGGAATCCTTGGCGCCCGGGCCTTGGTAGCTCGCTCAGCCTCATGGCTGGGGCGCGTTCTATTCGGTGTCGTGGTCGTTGTTCTGGTCGGGCCGCTAGTTTCTGCCCCCGGCATCTGGGGTTCGAGTGCCGCAATACTTCGCAACTGGAGCGAAGCGGTAACCTCAATAGTTTTCGGCTGGAAGCAACTCGTCACAATCGATCCTCCGATCGGCACGTATCACGGCTTGATGACTCCAGCTTTCGTGGTCTTCTTCATCGCCAACCTGCTAGCCAGTTTTGCAATTCTCGGCAAACAAAAGAGGCAGTGGTTCGCCATAGTGCCGTTCTTCGCCATGATTCTCTTCGCTTTCGCTTTCGGGCAAGAAAACATCGACGATAAGACCACAGTCCTAGGCGTAACCTTCGATGTTCCGAGCACCTTCGTCTCTGGTCTCATCATCCTGGTGGCCTCAATCAAGTTCTTGACGCCGACTCCGGGTAAGAAGCCGAGGTTCGATTTCGGTGCTCTGCGCAACGTCCGCGCTCTGACTCGCCAGACCATTCAGGTCGGCGGCTCCTGGGCCCTTGTGCTGTCTTCACTTCTCGTTGTCGCCATTGTCCTCGGCCTAAACAGCGCATCAACCCGTGAGGTCTTGCGAAGTTCACCACCGCCAAAGTTCACCGGCGAAGAGTTGAGCCCGCTTAGCCTCTACCGCCAGAACTTCACTAACCCACAGAAACTAAACGGTGAGGTGCTTCGCTTCTCAACTACTGACGCAACACTAGAGCGCATCAGAGTAGCCGTGCTGACCAGCTTCAACGGGCTAGTCTTCAGCGTCGAGAACGACAACGGCGAACCAATAGCTTTCAGGTTGCTTCCTTCGGCACTGACCTCTGAGGCAGGTAGCGGCAAGGCAACCGAGACCAAGATCATTCTGCAAAGCAGATCCTCGGCATGGTTGCCCTTGGTTGACAACGTGTCCAAGGTTGAATTCGATGGCGAGCAGGCACAGGACTTCGGCGACAACTTCTACTTCAACCGCCCAACGAATTCTGGCGCGCTGTTGGGTGGCGAAGTGCCAGCCGGCGCGGTCAGCTACACGGTAGAAAGCGTTGGCTCGGGCGAATCAATTGACCCCGCCTCACTCACACCTTCGGCCAACACGGTCTGCACGCAGGCAGCCAACGGCGAAGGGCCTATCCCGCAGAGCGTTTGTGACTGGATCAATCTTCAAGACGCGGATCTCTCTAATGCCGCCGGATTCGAAAAGCTGATTAAGACCCTTCGCGCCCGCGGCTACCTAAGCCACGCGCTCGACGAACCTAAAGACACAAACTCTTGGGCTCAGAAGCTAGATGGCTACAACTTTGTCAGCTCAAAGGCAGGTCACGCCAAGGGACGCATCGACCAGATGTTCAAAGACCTGATCGCACTCCAAGAGTCTTCGAAAGAGGGGGTCGGTAACGCGAAGTTGGTTGCCACCGCTGGTGACGACGAGCAATTCGCTTCGGCCGCAGCATTGCTCGCAAGGGCCGCAGGCTACGAGTCTCGAGTGGTCGTTGGTTTCAGAACTCCGGCTGCGCTACCAATTCCTGGCATCGCGGCTTGCACCGACGGCACTTGCTTAGGCAGCAACCTGACCGCCTGGGTCGAGATTTCGAGCGCCGGTTCCGCTTGGCTTCCAATCGATGTCACGCCGCAGTTCAAGAACCCGATCAAGACCACGCCGATCGTTGTGGGTCTAAACCAGAATGAGTCCGAGCCTGGCCAAGACAATGCAACCGTTCAGCCTCCTTCGCAGGTCGAACCAACCGACGATCAGGTCTGTGAAGAGAATTGCGAACCTCAATTTGACTGGGCGGGCTTAATTCTCGGCATCCTCACTTCGGTTGCCATAGGCACCCTGGCCGCAACCCTAGTTCTAGGCCCTCCGCTAGCCGTGATTCTCGGCAAGCGTCGTCGTCGTCGCAATCGCCAAACTGCCCCCGCGCTGGCTGAGCGCATCACTGGTGCTTGGGACGAATACGTCGACAACCTGGTTGATCTGGGCGAGCGTGGACTTCGTCGTCTGCCGGCGAATGAGACGCGTCCGGAGTTGTTGGCCAAGGCTGCTGTTGCCAATAGTGAGCTGCTGAACAGCGCTTACGCGAGTGCGATGGTTAGGTTTACCGACTTTGCGGCCTTCGCGCCTGAAGAGCCCAACCCTGACTACGAGCGCGAGGTGTGGACGTTCGTTGACACTGAATTTGCTGCCGCTTCGGCCAAGCTTTCGCGTTACCGAAGACTGCGCGTTCTGCTTTCACTGCGTTCGATCATCTATCGCGCATCGGCTCCAGAGGCGAACACCGTAAACCTTCGCCGCATCGGTGCAGAGGGCTCGACGTTCAGCGCATTCTTGGCCGTTGCCAAGCAGGGAACCGTTGAGGGTTACGAGTGGTTGAAGCCGCGGGTGAAGAAGTTCGTGGACACCAAGGCGCCATTCCTGAAAAAGTTGGTGCCAACCCTTTCGAAGCGCAAGAGCGAGAAGGTTGAGAAGGTCGATGACTGAGAAACCTCTAGATGACATGGACCTCTCTCGCGAGGTCGAAGAGATTCCTCAGGGAATCTATGATGACGGGCAAGACATCATCACTCGCAAGATTGTGCCGAAGACTAAAGCGCCGGTTGCTTCGCAAAAAGGGCTGAGCAGGCGTGTGCTTTGGACGATTGTTGGCATTGTTGTGCTGGGTTCGGGCGGAATCTCCTTGGCTTTGGCATTAGCCGCTTCGCAGACGTCCTAGCTATTTATGCGAAACTTGACGCATGGCTAACCCAGTGAACCCGCCGCGCGGAATGCGCGACTTTTTGCCAATGGAGAAGCGCAAACGCGACTCCATTTTGGACTTGATCCGTGGCACCTACGCGGCTCACGGGTTTCAGGAGATCGAAACTCCAGCGATGGAAGACATTGCGCGGCTGACCTCGGGTCAGGGCGGCGACAACGAGAAGCTTGCCTATCGCGTGCTCAAGCGCGGGGCCGAGCTGGACGAGGCTCTGGCTGGCGGGGGAGAGCTAGCCGACCTTGGTTTGCGCTTTGACCTGACTGTGCCGCTAACTCGCTACTACGCAACCAACCGCGCTCAGCTGCCAACCGTGTTCAAGGCAATTCAGGTCGGGCCAGTTTGGCGCGCCGAGCGCCCGCAGAAGGGTCGCTACCGCCAGTTCGTGCAATGCGACATCGACATCATCGGCGACTCAACCTCGCTCGCCGAGGTCGAACTTCTCACCGCTTCGGTCAACGTGCTGAACGTGCTCGGGCTAACCGATGCGGTGATTCGCGTGAACCACCGAGAACTTCTGGTGAAGCTGCTGAACCAGCTCGGCATTGCCGAAAAAGATCACGCTTCGGCAATGATCACCATCGACAAGCTCGACAAACTAGAGGTTTCAGGCGTTGTGGCCGAACTCTCCGAACGGCTCGGCGACAAGGTGGCCAAGGCTTTCGAAGCCTGGATTGCAAGCGTGGACGCCGAAGCAGTGCCAGCCGAATTGGCCCCGCTTTTCGAACTAGTAGAACCGGGTCGACTGCGTTACGACCCAACCCTGGTTCGCGGAATGGGCTACTACACCGGCCCAATCTTTGAGATCGATCACCCGAGTTCGGGTTCTTCTATCGGCGGCGGCGGTCGCTATGACGGCATGGTCGGTCGCTGGCTCGGCACCGACGTTCCGGCGGTGGGCATCTCTCTCGGTTTTGAGCGGGTGGTTGACCTGGTCAGCGAAGAAGAGGTCGCCGAAGAGCAACCGGCAATCGTGCTCGTTCTTGAAGACGACTCGGTCGAGACCACAAAGAACGCGCTAGCGATGCAGCGCGAGTTTTGGGCGAAGGGGGCGAATGTTCGCCTAGAACACAAGCCAAAGCGCCTGAATCTCCTGCTCGACTCGATGTCGGCCAATGGTTACGAAGCGTTCGCGCTGATCAACTCGACAACCAAATCACTTGGCGATGTCGAGGTTCGAGCTATCGGGCAATCGGTAGAATAAAAGCATTACAAAGGCGTTTATTGGGGGCGCCTTTGCGTCCCATTTTTTTCGGACAATCATTTAGGAGAACCCCTTGTCGAAAATTGATGTTGTAGGAGCACGCGAGATCCTTGACTCACGCGGAAACCCGACCATTGAGGTTGAGGTGCTGCTTGTTGACGACGCATTCGGCCGCGCAGCAGTGCCATCAGGCGCTTCAACCGGAGCCTTCGAAGCCCACGAGTCACGCGACGGCGACAAGGCTCGCTACCAGGGCAAGGGTGTTCTAAACGCCGTAAACGCAGTACTTGATGAAGTAAACGATGCGGTTGAAGGCATCGAGGCCTCAGACCAGCGCGCGGTAGACGCAGCGCTAATCGCTCTTGACGGCACCCCAAACAAGGAGCGCGTTGGCGCTAATGCAATCTTGGGAGTTTCGCTCGCAACCGCCCGTGCAGCCGCCGAGTCTGCCGAACTACAGCTTTACGAGTACCTAGGCAACGAAAAGGGTGTCACCCTTCCGGTCCCGCTGATGAACATCATCAACGGTGGCGCTCACGCTGACACCGGTGTCGACATCCAAGAGTTCATGATTGTGCCTCTAGGTGCCGAGACCTACAGCGAAGCGCTTCGCTGGGGTGTCGAGATCTACCACAACCTAAAGTCGCTGCTTCACTCGCGCGGCCTTTCGACCGGTCTAGGTGACGAGGGTGGCTTCGCCCCTGAGCTTCCGACCAACGCTGCGGCCCTCGACCTAATCGCTGAGGCTGTTGCCAAGGCTGGCTACAAGTTGGGCACCGACATCGCTCTAGCCCTCGACGTTGCCGCAACCGAGTTCTACTCGGAGGAGTCTGGCAAGTACACCTTCGAAGGTAAAGAGCTCAGCACCGACGAAATGATCGCTTACTACGAAGGCTTGGTTGCCAAGTACCCACTAGTTTCGATCGAAGACCCACTGGCCGAGGACGACTGGGCTGGCTGGACAAAGATCACTGCCGTTCTAGGTGAGAAGGTCCAGCTTGTTGGCGACGACCTATACGTCACCAACCCAACCCGCCTTCAGCGCGGCATCGACGAGAAGGCCGGTAACGCCATCCTCGTCAAGGTGAACCAGATTGGCACCCTGACCGAAACCCGTGACGCCATTGATCTTGCTCAGGGCAAGGGAATGAAGGCAATCATCTCGCACCGTTCGGGCGAGACTGAAGACACCTTCATCGCCGACCTAGCAGTCGCAACCAACGCCGGCCAGATCAAGACCGGCGCACCTGCTCGTTCGGAGCGTGTAGCGAAGTACAACCAGCTGCTGCGCATCGAAGAAGAGCTAATGGACCGCGCTGTTTACGCGGGCCGCGACGCTTTCCCGCGCTTCAAGAACTAAGTAAGGTTTAAATCGTGACGACGCTGCGCAGACCTACCAGGGCTAGCGGTGGCGCGCGCAAACCGACAGCCGCGGCAGAACGTGCCGAGCTTTTGCGGGGTATCACTCTCAATGGTCAGACCATCGCGGTGCTGCTAATAATCCTCATGGGCATCTTCACCCTGGCACCTCAGGTGCAACTTTGGTTTGAGCAGAGGCAGGCAATCGCCGACCTCGAGTCTCAGGTGCAAGAGCGCAAAGATGATCTAAAGGCGCTCAAGGTTCAGCGCAACCGCTGGAATGACCCCGCATTCGTGCGAGCTCAAGCCAGAGACCGACTCTTCTACGTGATGCCGGGTGAAGTTTCTTACGTTGTCTTGGACGCGAACGTAGTGAGCGACTTGGATTCCACCCGGACCGTGGGTGAAGAACTGGCCGCAAAAACCAACTACACCGATATTTCGAACAAGATCAGCGCAACCAAGAACGACTGGATGGGTTCGATTGTCGAAACCGTTGTTCGCGCGGGTGTCGAGAAGCCGTTAGCAGCTAAGAAGTGAGTTTGACCGAAGCCACCGAAGCCGACATCCGTTCAGTTTCGTTGCAATTGGGGCGCGAGGCGCGCGACATCGTGGCAATCGCTGCCAGGTGCATTTGCGGCAACCCGATTGTGGTTCAGACATCCCCGAGGCTCTCTGACGGAACGCCCTTCCCGACCATGTATTACCTGACACTGCCAGCGGCAACCGCAGCTCTTTCGACTCTCGAAGCCGGGGGAGTAATGGTTGCCCTTCAAGATCGTCTCGCAGCAGAACCGGAGTTCGCTGCCGCCTATCTAAAGGCTCACGAAGCGTTCTTAGCCGATCGGGCCAAGCTCGGTGTAGTCGAAGAGATCGAAGGCATCTCGGCCGGTGGCATGCCCACTCGAGTCAAATGTCTTCACGCCCTCGCGGGTCACGCGCTCGCAGCCGGCCCAGGCGTTAACCTTGTTGGTGACGCAGCCCTAGAACTTTGCAGCTGGAAGCAGAACGTCTGCCAGTGCAAACCCGCCATCGACGTCGATGTCATCAATAACTAAGTAACGAAAGTAAAATAACAGCATGCCCAAAATTCTGATCGTCGGTGGCGGTTACGCCGGTTTTTACACCGCACTAAAACTTGAATCCCTGCTCGGAAAGAATGAGGCCGAGGTCACCCTCGTTGACCCGCTTTCTTACATGACCTACCAGCCCTTCCTCCCCGAGGTCGTTGCTGGCTCTATCGAGGCTCGTCACGCCGTAGTTTCGCACCGACGTCACCTTCGCAAGACCAACATCATCAACGGCAAGGTCACCAACGTAGACCACACCAAGAAGACCGCGACCATCGAGGTTGCCGGCCTAAAGCCTTATAAAGAGACTTACGACCACATCGTGGTCACCGCCGGTGCCGTATCGCGCACCTTCCCGATCCCTGGCGTTGCTGAGCAGGCAATCGGTTTGAAGGGAATCGAAGAAGCCGTTGAGGTTCGCAACCGAATCCTGACGAACTTCGACCGAGCAGCCAACCTGCCTGCCGGTGCAGCCCGCGATCGCCTACTGACCTTCGTTGTTGTCGGCGGTGGCTTTGCCGGAATAGAGGTGTTTGCCGAGATGCGCTCGCTCGCAAGCTACCTGCTCCGCTACTACCCAACCCTTTCTTTTGACGACGTCCACTTTCACCTCATTGAGGCAATGGGTCGAATCATGCCTGAGGTTTCTCAGGTCACCAGCGAGTGGGTTATCGCCAACCTCGATCGCCGCGGCGCTCAGATTCACCTAAACACTCAGCTTCTGTCAGCCGTCGGCGGCAAGGTTGAGCTTTCAACCGGTGAATCGTTCGAATCAGACGTAATCGTTTGGACCGCTGGTGTCATGGCTCACCCATACGTGCGCAACACCGACCTACCCGTTGACGACCGAGGACGCATCACCGCCAAGGCAACCCTTCAGGTAACCGATGGAGAAGACGTACTCGAAGGCGCTTGGACCGCCGGTGACGTTTCGGCAGTGCCAGACCTGAGTGGTTTCGGCGTCGGCGGCTACTGTGTTCCAAACGCCCAGCACGCAGTGCGTCAGGCCAAGCTTCTCGCCAAGAACATCGTGGCAGACCTTCGTGGCGAAGGCGTCAAGGAGTACTTCCACAAGCCTCTAGGCGCTGTTGCCGGCCTCGGCATCGGTGTTGGCGTGTTCCAGTACAAGAAGTTTGCCGTCAAGGGTCTACTCGCCTGGTTCATGCACCGCGGTTACCACGGCCTCGCGATCCCAATGTGGGAGCGCAAGCTTCGCGTCTTCTCAGGCTGGGCCTGGAACATCTTGCTTCGCCGCGACATCGTCGGCATCTCTGCCACCAAAGCTCCGCGATTACAGTTTGAGACCTACGCGTCCAAGCCCAAGAAGTAACAAGCTAAGCGCGAAGGTCCGAAGAAATTCGGACCTTTTCGTTTAAGCCCCCTTAGCCCAATGGCAGAGGCAGACGACTTAAAATCGTCACAGTGTGGGTTCGAGTCCCACAGGGGGCACTTTGGTGCTGTGGCAGTCCCCGAATGTTAGTCTTTTGTAAATGATCAAACGGGTAAATCGTGAAAAAATTAACTAGACGTGTTCTTCTGGCTACCGCCGCAGTTGCTCTCCAGTTGGTCGTCGCATCGTCGGGAAGTCTCATCGGCCTACCTGCGAACGCTTGGGATATTCAAAGTAGCGCCTCGGTTCCAGACACCATCAAGTGGGATCGCGCCGTCGTGAAGCAAGCAGCCAAGGTTGTTGAGAAACAAGCTTCAGACGCTCAGAAACTGCTGACTGACTTGAAGAGACAGGGTGTTGTCTTCGTGAAGATCACTAGCGTCAAACCATCCAGTCTCGAACTTGAACCGTTCAAGGGCTATAAGTTCATGACGCCTTACCTCGCTACTTCAGTTCTGAATGGCTACGGCGACTGGAGTCAGAAGAAGTCCAAGGAACGCTTTTCCCCAAGTGTCCGTGGGACAATTCTTCCTAGAATGGCCACCTTCAAGTCAGGTAATTGCCGGCTAACGTTCTCGCTATTCAATTCGGATACTTGGTTCGCGCCGGACTGCAAGGTTAAGAGCGCAAAGCCTGCAGAGTATCTGCGTGCGTCCCTGATTTCGTTTATGGATAACTCTCCATTAGCTAACCCGTCAGCGTTCTTCTTCGAGTACATCAGTATCCTGAGCGTCGTCGGAGACAAAGCCGACTATGAGATTCGAGACGGCAGAATCTACTCCGATGCACTTGATGAGATTTATTCGCAGTCGGGAATGAAGTTGAAATACACAGCTGAAGACGGGTTAACCGGCTACGAGGTTCTCGTAGGCGATAAAAAGTGGGACCTTCAGTTTGTTGCGGCTAAGCCGGACCCAGTCGTCTTGGCAGCGTCAGCTAGGTTTGTGACGTCCGACGGTCGAACTTGGGTAACTTTCGGCCCTAAGTAGATTCGGTGACGCCTGAGTGTTCGCTGTGAGCGCTAGGGCTTGGACCAGTTTTGTCTTCGGTAAACCTTAGGCTTTAACCAAGACGCAGACGCGTCAAGAGGAGCAACACTAATGGAACTATTATTTGTCCTTCTGGGTATTGGCGTACTAGTCGTCATAGCCGGTATCTGGCTGTGGGCTACATACAACGGACTCGTGACTCTAAACGAGCGCGTGAGTGAAGCTTGGAGCGACATCACGGTTCAGCTAAAACGCCGTGCCGATCTGATTCCTAACCTGGTTTCGACAGTTCAGGGTTACGCAACCCACGAAAAAGAACTGTTCGAGAACGTAACCAAGGCTCGCGCAGCGACCGTCTCTCCTGAGGCTCTTGCCCACCCGGCAGCAGCCGCTCAAGCAGAAGGCGACCTACAGTCGACACTGAAGAGCTTGTTCATGGTTGCTGAGGCTTACCCAGCCCTCCAGGCCAACGTAAACTTCCTTGAGCTTCAGCGCGAGCTGACCGACACCGAAGACAAGATCATGGCAGCTCGCCGATTCTTCAACGCCGGCGTTCGCGACTTCAACATCAAGATCAAGCAGTTCCCGCAGACTCTGTTCGTGGCAAAGCTTGGTTTCACTGTTCGCGAGTTCTTCGAGGTAGCCGACATGGCTGCTGTTGCAGAGCCGCCACAGGTCAAGTTCTAGGAGTCTTATGTATTCGGCGATAGCCGCAAACAAGCGCAACACCGTACTCATCGTCGGGCTGTTCATTGGTCTGATCGCTGGCGGTTCGCTCTGGTGGGGTTACTCCACCGGTAACGGGTCGTCCGCGCTCATGATCATTGGCTTTGCTGCTGTCTACACGGTCTTTCAGTACTACATCTCCACCGGGCTCGCAGTTGCGATGAGCGGGGCAGTGCCGATTCAGAAGAGCGACAACCCGCGACTCTGGAACGTTGTTGAGAACATCGCCATTTCGACGGGTATGCCGATGCCTAAGGTTTACGTGATCCCCGACGAAGCTCCGAATGCTTTCGCCACTGGTCGAAACCCGGAGAAGGCAGTTGTTGCTGCGACCTCCGGTTTGCTGGCCATCATGGATGACAAAGAACTCGAAGGTGTTATGGCCCACGAAATGGGCCACGTTCGCAACTACGACATCCGTGTCTCGGCGATGGTCTTCGGTCTCGTTTCGGCTATCGGTGTTTTGGCTGACTTTGCGATTCGTATGAGTTTCTGGTCTAGCCACAGCAGAAGCCGCGATGACAACGGTTTCGGCATGGTGCTTCTGCTTGTCGGCATTGTCGGCAGCATTGTTGCCTTCCTGATCGGTCCTCTGGTGACCGCTGCCGTTTCGCGTCAGCGCGAATACTTGGCTGACGCCTCTGCCGCCGAGATCACTCGATACCCTGAAGGTTTGGCTTCGGCTCTAAACAAGCTGGGGCAGTATGGCCGGCCGCTTCGCAGGGCATCATCGAGCATGGCTCACATGTATATCTCAGACCCAACC
Organism: Rhodoluna sp.; assembly: GCA_044372535.1. Taxonomy (GTDB): domain Bacteria; phylum Actinomycetota; class Actinomycetes; order Actinomycetales; family Microbacteriaceae; genus Rhodoluna. The sequence continues at coordinate 4,340 of JBILRS010000012.1, read as the reverse complement.
AAGCCGGGAATGGTTGAGCGTTTGTTCTCGTCTCACCCACCGATCCCAAAGCGCATCGAGCGACTTCGCGCGATGGGTGGCAAGTTCTAGCTCAAGAATTCGGCTAGATTGCCCTTCGGTTCGATAATCGTTTCGCCAAGGCCCTGCCAGTTCCTCACAGTTTCGAGGTGCTTGGTCAGGGCCTTTGCTATTGCCTGAACCTCTTTGTCTTGTAGGTCTTCTTCATGCCAGCTGGCCTTGGCGAGCAGGTTGCCGGGTTTGCGGTCGCTCTTCAGGTCGATGCGGCCAACCAGTTTGCGGTCGTGGAGAATCGGCAGGGTGTAGTAGCCGAAAACGCGTTTTGGCTCGGGGGTGTAGATCTCGATGCGGTAGTTGAAGCCCCACATCCGCTCAATTCGGTCGCGGTTCCAGCAAACGGGGTCAAATGGGCTCAGAATCGTCGTCCTAGCGCCTTCTTTGGTGATGTTGTCCAACGGGACGTCAACGGCCACAAAGCCCGGCTCGAGCCAACCTTCGACTTTTGTCTGCTTCAGCAGGCCTTTGTCGAGGAGGTTCTGCAGGATGTGTTTGTGGTTGACCGGCTTCATTCGGTGCCAGTCGCAGAGGTCGCGGTAGGTGGCGACTCCAAAGGCTCTGGCTGCCTGAAGCATCAGCTGCTCTTTGGCTTCGTCGGCTTCGGGCAGGTGATCGAGAATCTGCTGGGGGAGCACTTGCTCCGGCAGAGCGTAGAGGCGCCTAAACGAGTCTCGGCCGCCCGAAACCAGGTCACCCACGAGAAACATGTACTCGAGCGCGCTCTTCAACTCAGACCAGCCCCACCATGTGCCCTTGCGCTGGTTTGCTTCGGTTTCGAATTGGTTGGTTGACATCGGGCCATTTGCTTTGAGTTGGGCACGCACCTGCTCGACCAGTTTGTGATCCTTGGCCTGCATTCCCCACTTGTTTTCGTAGCGCGCGCGGTATGCGTCCATGCGCCATCGATAGAGCGGCCAGTTAGTGAGTGGAATGATCGACGCCTCGTGAGCCCAGTATTCGATCAGAGTCGGGTGAAAGCCGCCCATGAGGTTGTCGAGCTCGCTCTTGTCGAAGTTTCCGAGGCGGCTGAACAGCGGCAGGTAGTGAGCGCGCTCGAAAACGTTGACCGAGTCGATTTGCAGGAGGCCGAGGCGATGAACAACCTCGAGCACAGAATTGTCGTGATCTGAGTCGACGCCGAGTTGGCGAAGCGAAAGAGCGGCGGCTTCTTGCCTACTTAACTCTGGTGCCACGGGGTCCTTCACAAACTAAACTCTAACCAGCGTATTCAAAGCGAGGAATCATGCCAAACCAGTCAGTACCAAAGCTCAGCGTCGAAGACTTCGAGCGCGCCGCGGCTATCGTGTCTGAGGTGGCCTATGTGACGCCGGTGCTGCACTCAAACTTTCTCTCGCAACTGACCGGCACCGATGTAGTGCTAAAGGCCGAGAACCTTCAGCGCACCGGTGCATTCAAGATTCGCGGGGCTTACCACCGCATGAGCAAGCTAACTGCCGCCGAACGCAAGAAGGGTGTTGTTGCTGCCTCGGCCGGAAACCACGCTCAAGGTGTTGCCCTGGCGGCTAAGCGACTTGGGATCAAGTCGACGATTTTCATGCCCGTTGGTGCTTCGCTGCCAAAGTTTGAGGCCACAAAGAAATACGGCGCCGAGGTCGTGCTTTCCGGTGAAGTTTTCTCTGAAACTCTGCACTCGGCTCAGGAATACGCCGCCAAAAAGGGCGCAATCTTCATTCCGCCATACGACAACCTCGATGTGATTTTGGGTCAGGGAACAGTCGGTCTCGAGATCCTTGACCAGGTGCCAGACGTGAAGAACGTGATCGTCGCAATCGGCGGCGGCGGGCTAGCAGCTGGTGTCGCGGCTTACTTGAAGGCTGCTCTAGGCAAGGACGTCAAGATTTGGGGAGTGCAGGCCGAGAACGCTCCGTCTTACGTCACTTCACTCAAGGCCGGCAAGTCAACCGAGGTCAGGACCAAGCGAACCATCGCCGACGGCATTGCGGTTTCCAAGCCTGGCCGAATTCCTTTTGAGCTGATCAAAGCAAACATCCACAAGGTCGTCACGGTAAACGACGACGAGATCGCCCAGGCGATCGTTGCTCTTAGCGAGCGCTCGAAGCAGGTTGTCGAACCCGCTGGCGCAGTTGGTGTTGCCGCACTGATGTCAGGGGCCATCAAGCCAAAGGGTAAGACCGTCGTCGTGCTCTGTGGCGGAAACATTGACCCGCTGCTGATGCAGAAGGTTATCGGTCACGGTTTGGCAGCTTCTGAGCGCTACACAACAATCGTGGTCATGCTCCCAGACCGCCCGGGTCAGCTGGTGAAGGCTGCCGATGCAGTGGCTTCGGCTCAGGGAAACGTTATCGAGGTACTCCACACTCGCCACGGCAAAGACTTGGACATCAGCGAGGTTGAGCTACGACTAAGCGTAGAAACAAGCGGTCACGAGCACCGGATGCGAGTCTTAAAGGCACTAAAGGACGTTGGCTTGAACGCCAGAATCGAAGACTTCTAACCGCTGAAGTTTTTTACGCCGAGGATCTTGACCTCGAACTCGCGGCCGTTCGGCGCGAAGTAACTTAGCTCGTCACCAATCTTCTTGCCCATGATGGCCTCGCCAATCGGGCTGTCTGGGGTGTAAACGGTGGTGTCGGCATCGGCCATCTCGGCAGATCCGAGAAGAAATGTCTGTTCCTTGCCGTTGAGGGTCAGCGTTACAAGAGTTCCCTGCTCAACGATTCCGTGCGACTCCGGCGCTTCGCCAACAATTGAGTAGGCAAGAATCTCTTCGATGCGGTTGATTCTCGCTTCGATGCGTCCCTGCTCGTCTTTGGCAGCGTGGTAACCGCCGTTCTCTTTTAGGTCGCCCTCTTCACGCGCTTCCTGAATAACCTTGGCGATGCGAACGCGCTCGACAACCAATAGGTTCTCGAGTTCGGCTACCAAGCGGTCGTAAGCCTCTTGAGTGAGCCAAGTTTCGTGTTCAGACATAGTCGTTCCTCAGTGTTTTCGGGGGTGTTCTCAAGTTTATTGAAGCTTGCACTTTTCGACCACAATACTTGCGGCCGCGGCAGTGGTGTTGATGGTTAGAACGAAGCGCTTTTCTTGCTCGCCCTCGAATCGTGTGTCGAATTCTCGGTAGCCCACGACGCCGTAACCTTCGTCCAAGGCCTTGCCCGAACACCGGATCACGCCACTGACACCCCAGCCGATCATTTTGATCTCAGCGCCAATCCGGTTTTCGCCGAGTTCTATGAACTCGACGGCTTTGGCGGTCGGGTCGGTATTCTCGGCCGGAGTAAAGAAGTTCACGACAATCGACCAGGTGAGAAACGCGACCAGCAAAGCGCTGGCTAGCACAATGAGGTTTCGCTTGCTGTTAGTCGGTTTTCTGCCGTATCGGGCGTCTAAGTCGGTCACGTATCAAGGGTAACGGGCATAATTGGGTTATGAGATCTTTGCTCTTCGCCGCAATGCCAACACCAACAACTGACCCTTCCGAGACCTTCTATGGCCCAGGGGTTCTCGGGTTCATTTTTACTTTCCTCTTGGCTGGTCTCGCGATTCTGCTGATCCTCGACATGGTTCGTCGCATGCGCCGAGTGCGTTACCGCGCAGAGGTTCGCGAGAAGCTAGCCGCCGAGGCTGCCGACAACGGGCCTAAGCGCAATAAGTAAGCTCGCTGCCCAGTGGCTCATGAAGGCCAGCACAGTCAGGCTGTGGAAGATTTCGTGAAACCCGAAGTGACCCGGGAACGGGTTCGGCTTTTTTAGCGCGTAAACGATTCCGCCAATCGTGTAGCAGAGACCGCCGGCGAGAATCAGAATCATCATCGGAGCATTGGCTTCGAAGAACTGCGTGACAAAGCCGAGTGCCGCCCAGCCCATCGCGATGTAGATCGGCACGTAGAGCCAGCGGGGAGCGTTGATCCAAAAAACCCTGAAGCCGATACCCAGAATCGCCGTGATCCAGATTGCCACCAGCAGAGGGAGCCCTAGGTCCTTTTGCAGTGCTAACACGGTCATGGGGGTGTAACTGCCGGCTATCAGCAGAAAGATGTTGGCATGATCTATTCGCTTGAGAGCGACCTTTACCTTGGGGCTCCAGTTGAAGCGGTGGTAGAGCGCTGAGTTACCAAACAGCAAGAACGAGGACGCGAAGAAGACAGCCGAAGCGGCTTTGGCAACAGCTCCATCGGCAAGCACAATCAGGACGATGCCGCCAGCGATAACTATCGGCAGTACCCCAGTGTGAATCCAACCGCGCCAAGAAGGTTTCTTATCTTCTGGCTCACGGTAACCGTG